>NZ_JAVYII010000004.1:202205-464884 GCF_032378595.1 Nocardioides imazamoxiresistens | reverse complement strand
GGCAAAAACAAACAAACTAATCCGTCGACTTATATGACACACTGTTGAGTTCTCAAGAATCACACGCGCACCGCTTGACCGAAGTTTCCTTCAGCCCCTCGGGGCTTGCGAGGCAGTACATTACCGGAAGATTTCCCCCGTGCAAACTCGGGGTATTTCGACCGATTCACCGCATACTTCGTAAACCTCTGATTCGATCGGTTTCGCACGCGGCGATCCCAACCTCTTCCGAGGCGTTCGATGTAAGTGGTGGTTCCCCCGGGCCGGGAGCCCGGCCTTTCGGCCTTGCTCCCCGTCGCTGTTCGGGGCAACGAGCGAGAACATTACGTCCGTGCCCCGACCGGGTCAAACCGGAGTGGCGTGACCTGGGGCACAGGGGGCGGAGAGCCCACAACCACGCGAAAAATGCGTCGTGGGCCCGCCGTTTCCGGCGGGCCCACGGATGCTGGACGGCCCTCGCGGGCCCGTGCGGTCGGCGCTCAGACGAGCTCGACGCCGGCGAGGTTCTTCTTGCCGCGGCGCAGGACGAGCCACCCGCCGGCGACGGTGTGGTCCCACGTCGGCACCAGCTCGGGGTCGGTGACGCGCTCGTTGTTGAGGTACGCACCTCCCTCGCCGACGGTGCGACGTGCCTCACCCTTGCTCTTCGCCAGGCCCGACTCCACGAGCAGACCGACGACGTCGAGGCCGGCGGACGCCGGCACCTGGACCGAGCCGGCCTCCCGCAGGGCCGCGGCCAGGGTGCTGCCCCCCAGTGCACCCAGGTCCCCGCCCCCGAAGAGGGCGGCGGACGCCTCCTCGATGCGGCGGGTCTCCTCCTCGCCGTGCACCAACGTCGTCACGTGGGCGGCGAGCGCCTTCTGCCCCAGACGCAGGAACGGCTTCTCGGCGCTTCGGGTCTCGATGTCGGTGATCTCGTCGTGGTCGAGGAAGGTGAACACCCTCAGCAGCTCGCCCACCTTGACGTCCTCGACGTTGAGCCAGAACTGGTAGAAGCCGTAGGGCGAGAGCATGTCCGGGTCGAGCCAGAGCGCACCGCCCTCCGACTTGCCGTACTTGCTGCCGTCCGCCTTCGTGATCAACGGGGTGGCGAAGGCGTGCGCGTGGCCGCCGTCGGCACGGCGTACCAGCTCGACGCCCCCGGTCAGGTTGCCCCACTGGTCCGAGCCGCCGAACTGCAGCGTGACGCCGCGGTCGCGGTAGAGGTTGAGGTAGTCCATGGACTGCAGCAGCACGTAGCTGAACTCCGTGAAGCTGATGCCGTCCTCGAGGCGACGCTTGACCGTGTCGCGTGCCAGCATCCGGTTGACCGGAAAGTGCTTGCCGATGTCGCGCAGGAAGTCGATGGTCGACAGGGACGCGGTCCAGTCGTAGTTGTTCACCATCGTCGCGGCGTTCGGGCCGTCGAAGGACAGGAACCGCTCGAGCTGGCCGCGTAGGCGCTCGACCCAGTCCTTGACGGTGTCGAGGGTGTTGAGCACCCGCTCCCCCGAGTCCCGCGGGTCGCCGATCAGGCCGGTGGCGCCGCCGACGAGCAGGTACGGCGTGTGGCCGGCCTCCTGCAGACGCCGGGCCGTGAGGATCTGCACCAGGTTCCCGATGTGCAGGCTCGGCGCCGTCGGGTCGAAACCCACGTAATAGCGCACGCTGCCCTGTCCCAGGTGGGAGTGGAGGGCGTCGCGATCGGTCGAGTGCGCGACGAGGCCGCGCCACTCCAGATCGTCGAGGACGTTCGCGTGCGAGGACAAGGGTCAACCTCTCGATCGGTGCGGCCGCCGACGTGGTCGGCCGGGGCCCGGTGGCCCGCGTCCAGTCTGCCCCATCGCGGCGGCGGGCCGTCGACCCGTTTCGGGACCCGGCGTCGCTCCACGCCGTTTCGTTGCATCGCACAACCATATGTACGATGCAACAGTTTGCCGTCCGTCCCGAGGAGTCCCCCGTGCCCCGCACCCGTTCCGCCAGCCCGACCGCCACCGTGGTCGTGCTGTGCGTCGGCGGCCTCGCCGCCGCGCTGACCCAGACCCTGGTCATCCCCATCCAGTCCGAGCTGCCGACGCTCCTCGGCACGAGCCCCGCGAACGCGGCATGGGTGGTGACCGTGACGCTCCTGGCCTCCGCCGTCGCGATGCCGGTCGCCGGTCGCATCGCCGATCTCGTCGGCAAGCAGCGCGTGCTCGTCGGCAGTGCCGCCGTCCTCGTCGTCGGCTCCCTCGTCTGCGCCCTGTCCGACACCCTGCTCCCGATGCTCGTCGGCCGGGGCCTGCAGGGGGTCGCGATGGGGTTCATCCCCGTCGGCATCTCGCTCATGCGCGAGGTCACCCCTCCCGAGATGACCGCGAGCGCGACCGCCGCCATGAGCGCGACGCTCGGTGTCGGCGGCGCGATCGGGCTCCCCCTCTCCGCGTGGATCGTCGAGGTCGGCGACTGGCACGCCCTGTTCTGGGTGGCCACGGGCGTCGCCGCCGTGATCCTGGCCCTGACCTGGGCCCTCGTGCCGCACGTGCGCGACGCCCAGCCCGGACGCCTCGACGTCGTCGGCGCCCTGGGCCTGGCCCTCGGGCTCGTCACCCTCCTCGTCGGCGTCTCGAAGGCCACCACCTGGGGCTGGACCGACCCCCGCACGCTCGGCGCGATCGTCGGCGGCATCGTGGTGCTGCTCGCCTGGGGCGCCTTCGAGCTGCGACAGAGCGACCCGCTGGTCGACCTGCGCACCACCGCCCGGCTGCCCGTGCTGATGACGAACCTCGCGGCGGTGGCCATCGGGTTCGGGATGATGGCCCAGTCCATCGTGGTCCCGCAGCTGCTCCAGCTGCCGGAGCTCACCGGCTACGGACTGGGCCAGAGCATCCTCGCGGCCGGCCTCTGGATGGCCCCGGCCGGTCTGATGATGATGGTGTTCGCGCCCGTCTCCGGACGCCTGATCACCTCGGTCGGGGCGAAGCACACGCTGATGGCCGGGGCGGTCGTGCTGGGCGTGGGCTACCTGGTGGCCCTGCTCCTGATGGACGCCCCGTGGCAGCTCCTCGTCGCCTCGTGCGTGTCGTCGGCCGGCGTCGGCATCGGCTACGCCGCGATGCCCACGCTGATCCTGGACGCCGCCCCGGCTCGCGAAGCGGCCTCGGCGGTCGGGCTCAACGCGCTCATGCGCTCGGTCGGCACCACCCTCGCCGCGGCGGTGATGGGCACGCTGCTCACCAGCAGCACCGAGACCTTCGGCGCGTTCGCCGTGCCCAGCCAGGGCGCGTTCCGGCTCTGCTTCCTCGTCGGCGCGCTCGCCGCGTTCGTCGGAGTCGCCATCGCTGCGTTCATCCCGCGCACGCCGGCGCCGGACCACGGCCACGTCAGCGAGCCGGTCGCCCCCGAGCCGCGTCCAGTCCGTCGTTGAACGCGCGCAGGTCGCGCACCAGGGCGTACGCACGCTCCTCGCCGAGCGCGGACAGCGCGCCGCTCCAGGCCACGCCGCGCACCGCGAGGTCGTGCCGGTACGCCTCCAGCCCGGCCGCCGTGGCCCGCACCCGGTGCGAGCGGTCGTCGTCACCGGCGACCCGCTCGACCAGCCCGCGGTCGACGCAGCCGCGCACCTGCCTGCTGACCGTCGAGCGCTCCAGCTGCAGGGCCTCGCCCAGCTCGCCGAGCGTGCGGGGCCCGTCGTCCGCCAGTCGCCAGAGGACGCGGAACGCGGAGTAGTCGAGGACGGACCCGGCGTATCCCTCCGTGCGCCGGGCGGCGATGCGCATCACCTCCGCGCCGAGGGCCCGCAGCAGGTCGTCGTCCACCCGGCCGAGCCTAGGACGCGACCCTGGTGGACCCCGGCGCCGGCCCGAGCTCCGCGGCAGCGTCCCACAGGGCGCCGCGGGCGCGCGCGTCGGGCAGGGCGCTGCGGACCGCGTCACGGGCGAGGTCGGCGTCCACCCCCTCGAGCCGCGCCAGCGCCAGCGCGATGCTCGGTGTGCGCTGCTGGGCGGCCACGCAGTGCAGCAGCACGCGGTGGCCCTCGGCCCGCAGCCCGCGCACGGCGTCGGCGGCGTCGAGCAGCGCGAAGTGGAGGTGCGGGTTCTCCGCCGGGTCGTCGTGGTCGACGAGCCGCGACTCCACGACCACCTCGGCACCCGCGGCGCTCGGCTGCGACCGGCCGACGCGGCAGGCGGCGACGACCGCGGAGGCCCCGTGCCCGCGCGTGGCGTGGGTGCCGAGCAGCACGTCGGGGTCGAAGGGGTACGCCGTCGCCCTCGCCGCCGCGCGCTGCGCGTAGGTGACCTCCTCGACGAGCGGCCACCCGGTGGCGTCGGCCACCCCGCGGCGCACCGTCAGCGTGGCGAGCTCGACCAGCCGGCGGGCGTCCGAGGGGCCGGCCGTGGTCGGGCCGGGCCAGCCGTGCAGCAGACGGCGCCAGCGCCAGGGCACCGCGCTGGCGCCCCACCGCGCCCCGAGCAGCGCGCCGGCGATCGCCGCGACGGTGTCGGTGTCGTGGCCGATCCGCACGGCGGTCTCGAGGGCGTGCTGCAGGTGCAGGCACGGCAGCTCGAGCCGCTCGGGCGCGTGGGCCGGGACCGGCGTGTGGTGGATCGCCGACCACGCGGCCTGCAGCGCCCCGACGGCCCACCCGTTGGTGGTGAACGTGCCGGGCTGCTCGCGCTCGGCCTCGTCCAGCCACGCGCTCCAGCGCTCGGCAGCGACCGGCGGGAGGTGGCGCAGCTCGCCCCGGGCCCCGACGAAGGTGCCGGTCAGCACGGCGTGCCGCACGAGGAGGCACCACAGGGCGGCCGCCTCGCCCGCGAGCGGGTCGTGGTGGGTCAGCGCGCTGACGGCGACGGCGGCCTCCACCAGCGCCGCCGGGTCGTCGAGGTGGGCGAGGGCGACGGGGGCCGTGCGCATCAACGACCCGTTGCCGGCGCTGCGGCCGCTGCGCTCGTGCACCGCGTCGGCCGCGGCCCGCATCCGCGCCGCGGTCGTGACGGCACCGGCCGCCCCGAGCACCTGGGCGGTCTGGATCCCGACGTCGGCGGGCCCCTCGGCGAACCAGTCGGCGAAGCGCTGGGCGATCGCGTCGAGCGCGGCCGGGGACCGGAGGTCGGCCCCGGTGGCCGCCACCTCGGCGATGGCGAACGCCTGCGCGGTGTCGTCGGTCCACTCGCCGGGGGCGAACCCGCCCAGGCCGCCGCCGATCATCTGCGGCGACCCGTCGACGGGAGGCGTGGCGGAGCCGAACTCGTAGCCGGCGCCGAGCGCGTCGCCGGCGGCCGAGGCCAGGAGCACGCCGACGGCGCGGTCGGTCTGGGCGGTGGTGAGCTGCACGGGGCCTCCTCGGATCGGGTCGAGCGCAAGCGTACCCGCTTTTTTTGTAGTTTTGACAAGAAGTGTCCTGGCGGCGACCCCAGGACACCTGTCGGTGATCTGTGTCACAGTCACGCCACCCGACCCGGAGGTCCGCCGTGAACGACACCCTGCTGACGATCGGGCTGCCGATCGCCCTCGCCGTGATCATGTTCGGCCTCGGCCTGAGCCTCACGGTCGCCGACTTCCTGCGGATCGGTCGCTACCCCAAGCCGGTCGTGCTCTCGCTCGGGGCGCAGCTCCTGCTGCTGCCGGCGATCTGCTTCGGCCTGGTGCTGCTCTTCGACCTGCCTCCGCTGCTGGCGGTCGGGATGATGCTGCTGGCCGCCTCCCCGGGCGGCACGACGGCGAGCCTGTTCGCGCACCTGTTCCGCGGCGACGTGGCCCTCAACATCACGCTGACCGCCATCAACTCGGTGATCGCCGTCGTCACGCTGCCGCTCGTGGTCAACCTGTCCCTGGCGTTCTTCGAGCCCGACGGGCCCGACACGCTCGGTCTCCAGCTCGGCAAGACGCTGCAGGTCTTCGCGATCGTGCTCGTGCCGGTCGCGATCGGCATGTTCGTGCGCCGCCGCTCCCCCGCCTTCGCCGACCGCGCCGACAAGCCGGTCCGGATCGCGTCGGCGGTGCTGCTCGCCGCGGTCATCGTCGGGGCGCTGCTGGCCGACGACGAGGTGGGTGAGTACCTCGCCCAGGTGGGTGTCATCACCACCCTGTTCTGCGCGGTCAGCCTCACCCTCGGCTACCTCGTGCCGCGCGTCGCGGGCGTCGACGCCCGGCAGTCGCTGTCGTCCTGCTTCGAGGTCGGCCTGCACAACAGCACCCTGGCCATCACCATCGCGCTCAGCGTGCTCGACAACGAGCGGCTGGCCGTGCCCGCTGCGGTCTACGGCGTGCTGATGTTCCCGCTCGCGCTCGTCGCCGGCTTCCTGCTGCGCCGGCGCATCGGCGCCGAGGAGCCGGTCAGCCTCGCGCGCTGACCCGCCCGGCGCGCCGCCCCCGCAGGACCAGCAGCGCCCCCGCCACCGCGGCGGCCACTCCGCCGGCCAGCAACGCCCACGCCGGGCCGCCCGTGTCGGGCAGGACGCCGCGGTCCGGTCGCCCGGCGTCCGAGCCCGGGGAGTCGGCGCCCGGGGCGCCGCTGGAACCGGTCGTTGGTCCGGTCGTGGGTCCGGTCGTGGGTCCGGTCGTGGGCCCGGTCGTGGGCCCGGTCGTGGGTCCGGTCGTGGGTCCGGTCGACCCGGCGGGGCCGGTCACGACGACCTCGAGCTCGATCACCGTGCCCCCGCTCAGCCCGACGCCGCCGTCCTCGTCCTCCACCGCCCCCGCGGGCGCCACCGGGCCCAGCAGCGGAGCGCCGAGCACCAGCGCGGCGAGCGCGGACCCGAGGGCCGCGCGGACGGGCGTACGCCCCGCGCTCACGCACCCACCTCGGCGGGCTCGCGACGAGCGCCCGGGCCGTCGGACCCGTCGGTCTCGCCCGGGGCGCTCCCGGGCCGGGTCGTACGGCGGCGCCACCAGACGGCGACGGCGAGGAGCACCAGCACGAGCAGACCGGTCCACGGCACCGCGGGCCCGCCGTGGGCGACGGCGTCGCCGCGGGGGTCGGCGACCTGGTCGGCGGCGACCACCAGGGGCGTCAACTCGAGGTCGCCGGAGGTCCACAGGGTCGGCCAGGCGCGCAGCTCGACGGTGCGGGTGACGGTGTCGCCGGGCAGCAGCTCGTCGATCCGGTCGACCTCGGACTCGGTGCCCGCGAGGCCGAACGGTCCGGAGGTGGAGGCGACGACGGCGCCGCCGAGGCGCACGTTGCCGGTGTTGGTGACGTCGTAGGTCAGCGTGACCGTGCCCGGCCCGAACGGCACGAGCGAACCGGACCACTCCCTCGCGACGTCCCCGAGCTCGAGCTGCGGGGCGATCTCGCCGGTGACCCGCAGGTGCAGGCGCACGCCGATGCGGTGGGTGACGGTGAGCGAGCCGTCGCTGCCCGAGCGGGCGACCACGATGCCGGCCGGGTGGTCCCCCGGGGTCGCGTCCTCGGGCACGGTCAGGGTCACGGGCAGCACGCGGGTCTCCCCGGCGGCCAGCGTGACCCGGTCCCCGCCCTGGCCGCCGAGCCCCTGGACGGCGAGCCAGGACCCGCCGGCCACCGGGGTCTCGGCGGAGATGTCGAAGGCGCCGCCGTCGCCGAGGATGCCGTCACCGGCGGCGACGACGAACTCGGCCGCATCGGCGCCGAGGTTGGTCACCGCGACCGCGTCGCTCACCGTGGCGCCGGGGTCGACCTCGTGGCGCAGGGAGATCCGGCCGTCGGGACCGCTCGCGTCGGCCGGGACGACCGACCAGGTGGTGTCGCCCGCGTCCTGCGCGGTCGTGGTGGGGGCGCCGAGCGCCGGGGTGGTGAGGCCGGCCAGGCCCGCCAGGACTGCGAGCAGTGCGGCGAGCAGTGCGGCGACCAGCAGGCGGGCGGCGTGCCGCGGGAGGGGACGTACGCCCGGGTGGCGGGCAGGGGCGGTGGTCACGACGGGCCTTCCTCGCGCCGCGGTCGCGGCGCCGTGCGTGCGGGGGTCGGGGAGGAGCCCGGCCCGGCCCGGGTCGACGCGCTGCGGCGTCGACCCGCGACCGGACCGGGTCCTGCGGGGACTCAGTCCTGCGCGAACAGGGTGAGCGTCACCTGCGAGCCGTAGCGGCCGCCGGCGGCGTCCGCGGGCACCGCGAGGCGCAGCGCGGCGTCGACGACCGTGCGGCCGGAGCGGCCCTCCCCGTCGGCGCCGGCCAGCTGCGCCGGGGCCTCCAGGGTGGCCCGGCCGCCCGCGGTGGCGCCGGAGTCCGACTCGACGATGCCGGGCGTCCACTCGAGGTTCTCGGCGCCGAAGGTGCGGTTGCCCGCGACGAAGTCGGTCGCCGAGCCCGAGAGGGTCCAGCCCTTGCCCTGCGCCTGGGCGTCGTTGCGGGAGTCCTCGACGACGACCTGCGGCAGCGCGCCCGTGCGGACGGCGCCGGAGGCGGCCAGCTCGACGGTCTCGGCGGCGGCCGGGATGGTCAGGCTGAGCGCGCCCGCGGGCTGCGGGAGGGCGACCTCGGTCTCGACGCCGACGGTCGCGCCGCCACCCTCGACGTGACCGAGGACGTCGAAGACGGTCTCGCCGATGTCGGTGTTGTCGAGGTACGCGCCCCGGACCTCGTCCCAGCCGGTCGCGCGGGCCCGCAGGACCTCGGAGCCGGCGCCCTTGGCGTAGAGCGGGACCAGGGCGTTGGTGTGGCCGCCCGAGTGCCACGAGACGTCCGGCAGCTCGCCGGCCTCGCCCGTCAGCTCGGTCCAGCCCGTCTCCGCGCCGGCGCCGGGGCCCGCGAGGTAGCCGGTCTCGTGGTCGGCGGTGACGACGACCATCGTCTCGTCCCAGCTGCTGTTCGCCTCGACCCACGCGTCGACGGTCTCGACGGCGGCGTTGAACGCGTTCTGCTCCTCGACGACCCGGGTGGTCTGGTTGGCGTGGCCCGCCCAGTCGACGGCGCCGGCCTCGATCATGAGGAAGAACCCGTCCTCGTCCTGCTCGAGGACGTTGAGCGCGGCCTGCGACGAGGTCGCCAGCGACGGGACGCCGCGGTTGGCGGGGTCGCTGTAGGGCGCGACGTCGTCGTTGCCGAGGCCCGGGCGGTTGTACTGGAACGTCTCGGCGACCTGCGCGAGACCGAAGAGCTTGTCGGGCACGTCCTCGCCGGCGGCGACGGACTCGAAGTCCGAGCGGCTCTCGACGTAGGTGAACGGCGTGTCGCCGCCGGAGACCCGCTCGAAGTCGGCCTGCGAGATCCAGGAGCCGCCGCCGAAGTGCGAGGCGCGCGGACGGTTCGCGTCCGTGTAGTTCGGGTGGCCTCCGCCGATGATCACGTCGATGCCGCTGTCGATCATCTCGGTGGCGAGGCCGTGGTAGTCGTTGCGGTCGGCGTTGTGGGCGATGAAGCCCGCCGGGGTGGCGTGGTTGAAGGGCACGTCGGTGACGACGCCGACCTTCTTGCCCACCGCGACCGCCTGCTCGCCGACGGTCAGCAGCTGGTCGCCGCCCGGCGTGATGCCGATGGTGCCGTTGTTCGTCTTGACGCCGGTGCCGAGCGCGGTGGCCGCGGCGGCGGAGTCGGTGGCCCCGGAGGCGACCCAGCCGAAGTCGCCCCAGGCGGCTGCGGAGTCGTAGCCGGCCCGGCCGTTGGCCGAGTAGTGCGACTGGCCGACCTGGACCGGGTAGTCGTCGTAGACCTGGCTCGGCGTGGACTCGCCGTGGGTGATCGCGCCGGTCGCCGGGTCGACGGTGACCTGCTGGTAGGAGGACCCGGAGTCGTAGAGGCGCGATGCGTCGAACTGGTTGTAGCCGGCCCCGTCGGAGATCAGGACGATGACGTTCTTCGGCGCGGAGGGGGTCTCCTCCGCGTGGGCGGCGCCCGGCGCGAGCGCCGTGGTGAGACCGAGCGCGAGTCCGGCGGCCGAGGTGACGGCTGCCGCACGGCGTGCATGCGTGTTCATCGGTGACACGTTCCCCTGTCGTTTTCTCGAAGATGCTGGGAGTCGTCGGAAGACCGGTCCTGGGCGGCTGAGAGGCCTTGCCGAGAACCGTTCGCAACCCTGGTGGGGCGACACGACCCCCGGGTGGGCGTGTCGCCGACGGCGGGGTGAACCGCTGGTGGCGGCGGCGCTCACCTGAATGGTGTAAGGCCGTCGACCGGCCGGCACCGAGCGGCTGGCCTAGGGTGACCCGCACATCGGAGCGAGGAGGCGACGTGGGCGGACCCACCGCGGCCGACCTGTGCGCGACGCTCGGGCGCGACCTGCAGCCCGCGCCCGGCTTCTCGTTGCGCGAGGGCGGCGCGGAGGTGACCGCGGTGCACGTCTCCGAGCTGCCCGACCCCACTGCGTACCTGTCGGGCGGCGAGCTGCTGCTCACCACCGGTCTGGCGCTGCCGGAGACGGCGGTGGGCTGCGAGCTGTACGTCCGCCGTCTCGCCGAGGTCGGCGTCACGGCGCTCGGGCTGGGCCTCGGGCCCGTCTTCCGCCACCCCCCGGAGCGGCTGCGGGCGGCCTGCGCGGCCGTCGGGGTGCCGCTGCTGCTGGTGCCGGCGCCGACGCCCTTCCTCACGGTGACGCGGGCGTACTGGGCCGCGCGCGTGCGCGCCTCCGAGCGCGTGCTGCAGGACACGGTCGCCGCCCACCGCGACCTCGTCGACGCCGCCGTCTCCGCCGACCCGCTGCGGGAGGTCCCGCGACGCCTCGCACGCCTGCTCGGCGGGTGGACGGCGACGCTCACCGCCGACGGCACGGTCGAGCAGATCCATCCGGCCGCGCTGGCCGACGAGGCCGTGGCCCTGCAGGCCGAGGTCGCGCGGCTCGCGTTCGCCCGGGCGCACTCGGCGGCCTCCTTCATCGCCGACGGGCGCTACGTCGTCGTGCTGCCCCTGGCCGTCGAGGACCGCGTGACCGGCTACCTCGCGGTCGGCACCGACGCGCAGCTCGGCCCGGACCAGCGCCGGGTCGCGACCACGGCCGCAGCGCTGCTCGGCATCGACGCCCTGCGGGCGCGCCGCGACGCGGTGGAGACGGCGACGGTACGCCGGTGCGTCGCCACCCTGGTCGACCACGGGCTGCTGGACGCGGCGCACCGGCTGGCCGACGTCGAGGGGGTCGGGCCGCTGCCGCGCGAGGTGCGGCTGCTCGGGGTGCGGGTCACCGCACCGGCCGACCTGGCGGTCGCCGCGGGGCTCGTCGACGACGCTGCACCGCACGCCTGGCCGCTGCCGGAGCCCGACGCGGCGTGGTTCCTCGTGCCCGTCAGCGGCGACCCCGGCGGCGACCCCGGCGGCGGTCTCGACCTCGTCCTCCAGCGGCTCGCGGACGGACCGGCGAGCGCCGTCGTGCTGACCGCGCCCGCACGGCTCGAGCAGGTCGGCGCCGCCCGCACCCGTGCCGCCGAACGGCTGCGCACGCTGGCCGCCGACGCGGTCGACGTCGAGCGGTCCCCGCTGCCGGACCACGCCGTCGAGGCGCGGCTCGACGCGTGGGTGGCCGGCGCGGGCGCGGACGTGGTGGCCGCGCTGGGGGCGTACCTGCGCCACCGCGGGCAGTGGGAGGCGGCCTCGCGCGCGAGCGGCCTGCACCGCAACACGCTGCGCTACCGGGTCGCGCGGGCCCGGGAGGCGCTGGGCCTCGACCTCGACGACCCCGACGTGGCGGCGCGGGTGTGGCTCTCGCTGCGACGTCGCGACCTGGCCTGAACTTCGGTCGATCCGCACCACCCGGCGCGCATCCTGGTGCGGTCCGTACGACGACGCGGTGCGGTGTGGCGTCCTACCGTCGCCGCAGCCGACCCGTGGAGGATCCCCGTGCCCCAGCCCGATCAGACGCGCCACCTCGTCACCGCCGTGCCCGGACCCCGTTCCCTGGCCATGCAGGCCGAGCGCGACGCACACCTCGCCGATGGGCTGGGCCGCACCCTGCCCGTGTTCGTCGAGCGCGCGGGCGGCGGCATCGTCGAGGACGTCGACGGCAACCGCTTCGTCGACCTCGCCTCGGGGATCGCCGTGACCAGCGTGGGCGCCTCGCACCCGGAGGTCGCCCGGCGGGTCGCCGAGCAGGTCGAGCGCTTCACGCACACGTGCTTCCTGGTCACGCAGTACGAGGGGTTCGTCGAGGTCGCGGCGGCGCTCAACCGGCTGACCCCGGGCGAGCACGCCAAGAAGACAGCTCTGTTCAGCACCGGCGCGGAGGCCGTCGAGAACGCGGTCAAGATCGCGCGCGTGCACACCGGCCGGCCCGCGGTGGTGGTGCTGGGCCACGCGTACCACGGCCGCACCCTGCTGACGATGTCGATGACGGCCAAGAACGTGCCCTACAAGGAGGGTTTCGGACCGTTCGCCCCCGAGGTCTACCGGGCGCCGTCGCCCTACCCGTTCCGCTGGCCGAGCGGGCCCGAGCACGCGGCGGCCGAGGCCCTCGCCGCCCTGCGCGAGCTCGTCGTCAGCCAGATCGGGGCGCACCACGTGGCGGCGATCGTCGTCGAGCCGATCCAGGGCGAGGGCGGGTTCGTCGTGCCCCCGCCCGGCTACCTCGCCGGGGTCGCGGAGCTCGCGGCCGAGCACGGCATCGTGCTGGTCGCCGACGAGATCCAGACGGGCCTGGGCCGCACGGGCGCGATGTTCGCGTGCGACCACGAGGGGATCGTCCCGGACCTGGTCACGACCGCGAAGGCGCTCGGCGGCGGGATGCCGCTGGCAGCCGTCACGGGGCGCGCGGAGATCATGGACGCGGTGCCCGCCGGCGGTCTCGGCGGCACGTACTCCGGCAACCCCGTCGCCTGCGCGGCCGCCCTCGGCGCCCTGGAGGCGATCGAGCGCGAAGGCCTGGTGGAGCGCGCCCGCGAGATCGAGGCCGCGGTCCTCCCCCGCCTGCAGGCGCTGGTCGGACAGGTGCCGGTCGTCGGCGAGGCGCGCGGCCGCGGCGCGATGCTGGCCGTCGAGCTGGTGCGACCCGGCACGGACGAGCCCGCTCCCGAGGTCGCCCGCGCGGTGGCGGCGGCCTGCGCCCAGCAGGGCGTGCTGACCCTGGTCTGCGGCACCTTCGGCAACGTGATCCGGCTGCTGCCCCCGCTGGTCATCTCCCCCGAGCTGCTCGCCGACGGCATCGACGTGCTCGTCGCGGCGATCACCGAGGCCGCCGGCGCGGACGCCGCGGCGTGAGCGCGCTGCCGCTCGACGGCCTCGTCGTCGCGGACTTCAGCCGCGTGCTGGCGGGACCGCTGGCGGCCGCGATGCTCGCCGACCTCGGCGCCACCGTGGTCAAGGTGGAGCGGCCCGGCGTCGGCGACGACACCCGGCACTGGGGGCCGCCGTGGACCGCGACCACCAGCGCGTACTTCGAGGCGGCCAACCGCTCCAAGCGCTCCGTCGAGCTCGACCTCGACGACCCCGACGACCGTGCGCTCGCCGTCGAGCTCGCCACGCGCGCGGACGTGCTGGTCGAGAACTTCCGCACGGGGGCGCTCGCGCGCAAGGGCCTGGGGTACGCCGAGCTGGCCGCCCTCAACCCGGGGCTGGTGCACGTCTCGGTCACCGGCTTCGGCAGCGGCGGCGGGAAGGACATGGCCGGCTACGACTTCCTGGTCCAGGCCCTCGGCGGGCTGATGTCCATCACGGGCCGGCCCGGCGAGCCCACCAAGGTGGGGGTGGCGCTGGTCGACGTCCTGACCGCGAAGGACGCGGTGATCGGGGTGCTCGCGGCGCTGCGCTCGCGGGCCGCGACCGGTCGCGGACAGCAGGTCGAGGTGAACCTGCTCAGCAGCCTGCTCGGCTCGTTGGCCAACCAGGCCTCGGCGTTCCTCACCACCGGGGTCGCGCCCGGCGCGCTCGGCAACGCCCATCCCTCGATCGCGCCGTACGAGACGCTGCGCACCGCCGACGGCCACCTCGCCGTGTGCTGCGGGAACGACCGGCAGTTCCGCACGCTCGCGACCGCGCTCGGGGCGGCCGACCTGGCCGACGACGAGCGGTTCGCGACCAACGCGGCCCGGGTCGCGCACCGGCCCGCCCTGGTGGCGGCGCTCGAGGCCGCCCTCGCGAGCGACACCGTGGCAGGCTGGACGCAGCGGCTCGGCGCGCTCGGGCTGCCGGCCGGCGCGGTGGGCGACCTCGCGGACGCGTTCGGGCTGGCCGAGCAGCTCGGGCTCGAGCCGACGGTCGACGTCGCGACCCCCGATGCGCCCGACACGCCGCCGCAGGTGCGGCACCCGATCACGTACAGCGCCACCCCCGTGACCCGCTACACCCGACCGCCCGCGCTGGGCGAGCACAACGACGACATCCGCCGCTGGCTGACCGAGGAGATCCCGTCATGAGCACCGCCACCACCCTCCCGCCGTTCGCGCCGCTCGACCCGGCCGGCATCGACGCGCTGCTCTCCGCCGAGGAGAAGGCCGTGCGCGCGTCGGTGCGCCAGCTGTGCGAGCAGCGCGTCCAGCCGCACGTCGCCGACTGGTTCGAGCGCGGCGAGATCGACGACGTGCGCGGCCTCGTCCGCGAGCTGGGCTCGCTGGGGCTGCTCGGCATGCACCTCGAGGGCTACGGCTGCGCCGGGATGTCGGCGACGGAGTACGGCCTCGCCTGCCTGGAGCTCGAGGCCTGCGACTCCGGGGTGCGCTCCCTGGTCTCCGTGCAGGGCTCGCTGGCGATGTACGCCATCTGGCGCTGGGGCAGCGAGGAGCACAAGCAGGAGTGGCTGCCGCGGATGGCGGCCGGCGAGGCGATCGGCTGCTTCGGCCTCACCGAGCCCGACCACGGCTCCGACCCCGGCAGCATGCGCACGCGGGCCCGCCGCGACGGCGCCGGGGAGGGCGCCGACTGGATCCTCGACGGACGCAAGATGTGGATCACCAACGGCACCGTCGCCGACGTCGCCGTCGTGTGGGCCCAGACCGACGACTCCGCGCACGGCATTCGCGGCTTCGTCGTGCCGACCTCGACGCCGGGGTTCAGCGCGCCGGAGATCAAGCACAAGCAGTCGCTGCGGGCCTCGGTGACCAGCGAGCTCGTCCTCGACGGCGTCCGTCTGCCCGCCGACGCGGTCCTGCCCGAGGTCAGCGGGCTCAAGGGCCCGCTGTCCTGCCTGAACGAGGCGCGCTACGGCATCGTGTGGGGCTCCCTGGGGGCCGCGCGGTCGTCGCTGGCGGCAGCGCTGGCGTACGCCGGGGAGCGCGAGCAGTTCGGTCGCCCCATCGCCGGGTTCCAGCTGACCCAGGCCAAGCTCGTCGACATGAACCTCGAGTACACCAAGGGCCTGCTCCTGGCCCTGCACCTCGGGCGGATGAAGGACGCCGGCACGCTGCGACCCGAGCAGGTCAGCCTCGGCAAGCTCAACAACGTGCGCGAGGCGCTCGAGATCTGCCGCACGGCCCGCACGATCCTGGGCGCGAACGGGATCTCGTTGGAGTACCCCGTGCTGCGGCACGCCAACAACCTCGAGTCCGTGCTCACCTACGAGGGCACCGTCGAGATGCACACCCTCGTGCTCGGCCAGGCGATGACGGGGATCGCGGCGTTCCGCTGACACGTCCGCTGGCACGTCCCGCCGACCCGTTCCGCCCGGGCGCTCAGCCGTCGAGGAGCTCGACGCCCGCGAACGGGACGCTCAGCATCGTGCGGCCCACGCGCACCTGGTAGCGCGTGCGGCCGCGCTTGGCGACGACGCCGCGGCGACCGTGGTGGCTCCCGGGCGCCACGATCCGCACCACGTGGCCGGGGCCGAGGCGGACGACGGGCCGACCGGTGCGCAGCGCCTCGAGCTCGGCGACGTAGTTCGGGTGCATCGGTTCCGGGCGGCCCCGGTGGGTCCACTCGTAGAGGTGCTCCGCGGAGAACGACGGACGGCACGTCGCGCAGGAGGCGAGCCGTTCGGGTCGCCGGTGCCGTTCCGCGGTGTGGCCGGCCGGGCAGACGCCCAGCCACGCGCCCGGCACCCGCGGGGCGTCGGCGGGCAGGCAGCGGTCGGCGGCGCAGCCGATCCGCCGCGCCACGGCACGCCAGGTCGGCCCGTGACCGGCCCGGGGGCCGGCGATGGCGTGGGCGATCTCGTGCAGGACGGTGTCGCGCACCGTCACCTCGTCGTGCAGCCGGGTCAGGTGGGCGCTCAACCCGATGGTGCGGGTGGCGTAGCGGCACACCCCGGCCCGCGCCTTCGCCAGGTCGAGCTCCACCGTCCAGCCCTCGAGGCCGTGCTCGGCGAGGAGGCCGGTCGCCATCGCGTGCGCCGCGCTCAGCTCCACCGGTTGGCCTCCCTCGTCGGTCCCGTCGGTCTCGTGGTCGTCCCGCCTGTCGTGTCCCCCGTGGTCGTCATGGGGGGAGCCTGCCCGGGGGCACCGACAGTCCCGGCGTCCAGACGCACACCGGCCCCGGGTCCTGTGGACAGGACCCGGGGCCGGTGCGGAGCGGTCAGCTGCAGCCGCTGGTGCTGCCGCAGCCCTCGCAGACGTAGCAGGAGCCGGCGGGGCGCATCTTCGTGCCGCAGGTGAAGCAGAGCGGGCTGTCGACGGCCGTGCCCGTGATCTTCTCCAGCAGCTCGGCGGAGGTGTGGGCCTCCTGGGCCGCGGGAGCGGCGACGATCTCGACCTCGACCGGGGCCGAGTCCTTGGACTCCCGGACCGTCTCGACGACGGGCGCCTCGACGAGCTCGGCGGCCGAACCCGTCTCCTCGACCGGCTCGTACGAGCCCGTCTCCAGATGACGCTGACGCTCCTCGGCCGAGTAGATGCCGAGCGCCGAGCGCTCCTCGAAGGACAGGTAGTCCAGCGCCAGGCGGCGGAAGATGTAGTCCATGATCGACTGGCTCATCCGCACGTCCGGGTCGTCGGTCAGACCGGCCGGCTCGAAGCGCAGGTTGGTGAACTTCGAGACGTAGGTCTCGAGCGGCACGCCGTACTGCAGACCGATGGAGACCGCGATCGAGAACGCGTCCATCACGCCGGCCAGCGTCGAGCCCTGCTTGCCGAGCTTGAGGAAGATCTCGCCGAGCTCGCCGTCGTCGTGCGCGCCGGAGGTCATGTAGCCCTCGGCACCGCCGACCGTGAACGAGGTCGTGCGCGAGACGCGCGACTTCGGCAGGCGCTTGCGGGTCGGGGCGTAGACGACCTTCTCGACGATCTTCTCGACGACCTCGCCCGCAGCAGCGGCGGCGTCGGCCGCGTCGGCCGCGTCCTTCTTCGCCTTGCCGCCACCGTCGGAGAGGGGCTGGCCGACCTTGCAGTTGTCGCGGTAGATCGCGGTGGCCTTGAGGCCGAGCTTCCACGACTGCAGGTAGACGTCCTCGATCTCCTCGACCGACGCCGACTCGGGCAGGTTGACCGTCTTGCTGATCGCGCCGGACAGGAACGGCTGCGCCGCCGCCATCATCCGCACGTGACCCATGGGCTTGAGCGCGCGGGCGCCCATCGCGGTGTCGAAGACCTCGTAGTGCTCCGTGCGCAGGCCCGGGGCGTCGACCACGTGGCCGTGCTCGCCGATGTAGGCGACGATCGCCTCGACCTGCTCCGGCTGGTAGCCGAGCTTCTTCAGGGCGCGCGGGATCGTCTGGTTGACGATCTGCATCGAGCCGCCGCCGACGAGCTTCTTGAACTTCACGAGCGAGAAGTCGGGCTCGATGCCGGTGGTGTCGCAGTCCATCATGAAGCCGATGGTGCCGGTGGGCGCGAGCACGGAGGCCTGCGCGTTGCGGAAGCCGTTGACCTTGCCGAGCTCGACGACCTGCGCCCACTCCTTGGTGGCGAGGCGGTGCACCGCGGTGTCGTTGGTGTGCAGGGTGCGCACGGCGTCGTTGGCCGCCTGGTGCTTGCGCATGACGCGCTGGTGCGCCTCGGCGTTGCGGGCGTACCCGTTGTAGGGGCCGACGATGGCGGCCAGCTCGGCCGAGCGACGGTACGACGTGCCGGTCATCAGCGACGTGATGGTGCCGGCCATCGCGCGGCCGCCGTCGGAGTCGTAGCCGAGGCCCATGGCCATCAGCAGGGCGCCGAGGTTCGCGTACCCGATGCCCAGCTGGCGGTAGTTGCGCGTGGTCTCGCCGATCGGCTCCGTCGGGAAGTCCGCGAAGCAGATGGAGATGTCCATCGCCGTGATGATGACCTCGACGGCCTTGGCGAAGAGCTCGGCGTCGAACGTGTCGTCGTCCTTGAGGAACTTCAGCAGGTTGAGCGACGCCAGGTTGCACGACGAGTTGTCGAGCGACATGTACTCCGAGCAGGGGTTGGACGCGGTGATGCGGCCCGTCTCGGGGTTGGTGTGCCAGTCGTTGATGGTGTCGTCGTACTGCAGACCCGGGTCGGCGCACTCCCAGGCGGCCTGCGAGATCTTGCGGAACAGGTCGCGGGCGTCGACGGTCTCGATGACCTCGCCCGTCTGGCGGGCGCGCAGGCCGAACTCGGTGCCGTCCTCGACGGCGCGCATGAACTCGTCGGAGACGCGGACCGAGTTGTTGGCGTTCTGGTACTGCACCGACGTGATGTCGTCGCCGCCGAGGTCCATGTCGAAGCCGGCGTCGCGCAGCGCGCGGATCTTGTCCTCCTCGCGCGCCTTCGTCGCCACGAACTCCTCGATGTCCGGGTGGTCGACGTCGAGGACGACCATCTTGGCCGCGCGGCGGGTCGCGCCACCCGACTTGATGGTGCCCGCGGACGCGTCGGCGCCGCGCATGAAGGAGACCGGGCCGCTCGCGGTGCCGCCGCTGGAGAGCAGCTCCTTGCTCGAGCGGATGCGGGAGAGGTTGAGGCCGGCGCCGGAGCCGCCCTTGAAGATGAACCCCTCCTCCTTGTACCAGTTCAGGATCGAGTCCATCGAGTCGTCGACGGAGAGGATGAAGCAGGCGGAGACCTGCTGCGGCGACGCGGTGCCGACGTTGAACCACACGGGCGAGTTGAACGAGAAGTACTGGTGCGCGAGCAGCCAGGTGAGCTCGTGCTCGAAGACCTCGGCGTCGGCGTCCGACGCGAAGTAGCCGTGCTCGACGCCGGCCGCCACGTACGTCTTCACGACGCGGTCGACGAGCTGCTTGAGGCTCCACTCGCGCACGTCGGTGCCGAGGGCGCCGCGGAAGTACTTCGACGTGACGATGGTCGAGGCGTTGACCGACCAGAAGTCGGGGAACTCGACGCCACGCTGCTCGAAGACGGTGTCGCCGGTCTTCCAGTTGGTCTGGACGACGTCGCGACGCTCCCAGGTGATCTCGTCGTACGGGTGCACACCCTCGGTGCTGAACACCCGCTCGATCGTGAGGCCGGTCGAACCCTGCGACCGCCCTGCGGCTGCCGCGCCCGGGCCGCTCACCGTCTCCGTCATGGAATCTCCTCATTGTCGGTTGCTGCGTGTGTGCGTCTTCGTCGCCGTCGTCGCCGTGGCAGCGCCAGAGGTCCTCTCTGACTCAACCGACCCGCGACGACGGGTGTTCCTGCTGCGTGTGCTTCTTCTGGGTGATCGAGACCGGCGCGAGACGGCCCTGACGGGGAAGGGTGGTTCGCCCGGCACGTCGCTTCCCCACGACGTGCCGGGCGGTTCTGGGGTCAGCCGGTGGTGGCTGACGTCGCCCGTTCGGCATCTTTGCCGGACCCACCGACAGTCCCTCCGCACGCGGCGTGCGACCCGGGGCCGGCAGCCAGGGCGGCGGCCTCGCGGTCGAGACGCAGGAGCGCGATCTCGGCCTCGAAGTCGGCGGCGGACTCGAACGAGCGGTAGACGCTGGCGAACCGGAGGTACGCGACCTCGTCGAGCTCGCGCAGCGGCGTGAGGATGGCCAGGCCGACCTGGTGGGCGGGGATCTCGGCGGACCCGAGGGCACGCAGCGCGTCCTCGACCTGCTGGCCGAGGCACGCGAGCTGGTCCTGCGTCACCGGCCGCCCCTTGCACGCCTTGCGCGCGCCGGCGACCGCCTTCTCGCGGTTGAACGGCTCCGTCGCGCCGGAGCGCTTCAGGACCGTCAGCTGCATCTGCTCCACCGTGGTGAACCGCTGCTCGCACCCCAGGCACGCACGGCGTCGACGGATCGAGCCGCCGTCCTCCGCGACCCTCGAGTCGAGCACCTTCGTGTCGCTGTTCCGGCAGAACGGGCAGTGCACGGCGGTCTCCTCCCGAGGGGCTGGATGTGGATGAAAAGGGGTCCTGCTGTGGATGGAGCGGGGTGTTCCTGTGGGTATCCGACACCCGTCCTGGGGACTAGATGTGGATAACTACATCCGTGTAAGTACTAGATGTGGGGGTAACCGTACGCCCGCCGCACAACTCGTGCAACTGCTTCGGCACGACTCCGCGTGTCGGCGCCGAGCAGCCCGCGTACGCGCAGGTCAGAGCCTCCCGAAGCCCTCACACGCACTGGGGCGATGAGACACAATGAGGGGGTGGCAGCGGGCAGGAGGGCAGGGACGAGGCACGCCGGAGGCGGGCCGAGCCCGCGCGGCCGGATCGCCCTGCACGCCCTCGCCATCACCGTCACCGTCGTGGCGTGGGGCTACCTCGCCTGGCTGGCCGTGGACTTCGGCGCGACCGCCCGTCGCGGCGAGGGCATCGCCTGGCTGTTCCTGGCGCTGGCCACCCTCGGCGCGATCGCCTGCCTCTTCATCGGGCTCCTCCTCGGCGCCGCCGTGCTGCGCCTGCTGAACGTCACGCGCGACGGCCCGGCCGACGACGCCCCGCCCCGGCCCGCCGGCGGCAAGCGCCGCGCCGGCTGAGCGCGCCTCTCCACAGATCGCGCCAGGGGCCTGGAACCTCGGTCGCGGCTCGCCTAGATTCCCGTGGGTACGCCGTCGCGATCGGGCGCGCCGGCTGCACTCGGGAGGATCCATGCACCCACGACGGACCCGCGGCGTCCGGCGCGCGAGCGCCGCCGGCGTCGCCATCGTGCTGACGGCCGGCCTGGTCGGCTGCAGCGACGACGACGACGCGGCCGCCGATCCGCCACCGGAGTCGACCTCGACCGCTACCGACGAGGCGGGCGGGGACGGGACCGAGGCGGCCGAGCCGGTGCCGGAGCTGCCGCCCGAGGCGCAGGGCGACGACGACGCAGCCGCCGTCGCGTTCGTGGAGCACTGGGTCGAGCTGGTGAACTACGCGATCGCAACGGGGGACGGCGGGCCGGCCCGCCGTTTCTATGCACCATCGTGTGAGGTATGCGAGGCGGCGATCGGTGAGATCGAGGAGACGGCTGGCGACGATTCATCCGGATCCGGGACCTGGTCGCTGAGCGATGCCTCCCCTAGAGACGCGGCGCCCGAGGATCCGCAGGCGGTAGCGACAGTAGTCACCTCGGACGTCTCAATAAGCGGCTCTACGCCTGACCCGTACGGCTGGACCGAGCTGGGACTCGACTTCACACCAGAAGCGGGGTGGCAGATCGCATGGATGCTCAGTTACGCCTACTGACCCTCGCGCTCTCCGCTGCGGCAGCACTACAGGGGTTAGACCCCGGTGATTCGACGGTTGATCCTGGCGCATCTGGCTTCAACGCATCCATCGAGCGAACCGAGCGCATTGCGAACGGACGCGGCATCGGCAGCGAGAGTGGGCGGGCGCCGACCCCGGAGGAGCTCGCCGCCGCGGCGTACGCGCGACTCGACGGCGCGACGTGCACGGTGCCCGCAATCATCCCGATCTGCCAGGTCGACGTTCCGTGCGCGGACGCCGAGACCGCGACCAACAACGCGGCCTCGATCCTCGTCGGCACGAACATGCCCGAGTCGCAGTGCACGGCGCCCGCCACGGCCGCGATCACCGACGCGATCGTCCTGACGGCCTTCCAGGACGTCCCGCTCCCCGAAGCGACGCTGACCATCCAACCGCCCGACGCACGCACGCTGGTCAACCTGGACACGAACTTCTACACGGTCGCCGAGCCGTTCACCACGAGCGTCACGCTGCTCGGCAGCCAGGTCGACCTCGACATCTCCCCCGCGAGCTACACCTGGTCGTTCGGCGACGGCACCGTGCGCTCGACGACGACGCCGGGCGCGGCGTACCCGGACCTGCTCGTCACGCACGCCTACGAGTCCACCGGCACGGTCGCGACCTCCGTGACCGTCACGTGGGGCGCGCGCTACCGCGTCGACGGTGGCCCGTGGGCGGACGTCGCCGGCACCGTCGACATGACGAGCCCCTCCGTCGACCTCGAGGTCATCGAGGCCACGCCCGTCCTCACCGACTGAACGCAGGAGGGGCGGGACCGCCGTCGCGGTCCCGCCCCTGTTCTTCCCCGGTTGACCGACAGGTCGGGGTCGAGGCGACCTGTCGGGGTTCGTGGAGGGCTCAGCCCTCGGCCGGCACGACGAGCAGCTGGCCCGCCTGCAGCTCGGCCGTGTCCATCGCGTTCAGCGCGCGGATGTCGTCGATGACCTCCTGCACCCCGGCGTCACCGGAGCGCTCGGAGGCGATGTCCCACAGGGTGTCGCCCGAACCGACGCGGATGGTCTCGGTCGTGCTCGGCACGGCCTCGTCCGTCGCGGCGGAGGTCGTCGTCAGCAGCACGCCCAGGAGCAGCATCAGGCCGAGGCCGAGCGCGACCACGACCATCCGGCCGCGGCGCGTCAGGCGCACGGAGCCGTGGTGCGGGCGCGGCGTCGCAGCGGTGCGGCCGAGGGCGGGAGCGGCGAGGGACGTGCTCATGGTGACCTCCAGGGGAAGAGTTCGGTCGTGACGAGCTGTTGTCTACCGACGGCCACCGACAGTTCGGCTCCGGCGACTGCGCCGGCCCCGCTGTCGATCACACGTTCGATCGAACACATGAGCGAGATTAGAGCAGGTGTTCGAACGAAATCAAGGTCCTGTTCGAACAATTCTTCGAGCGGCCCGACCGTCGGCCCCGCGACACCCTCGACACGCCGCATCGAACAGGTGTTTGAAGGTCGACCTCGGATGCCGCTAGCGTCCCCTCCACACGTCCGGCACCGTCACGACGCGCTGCAGCGCGGGAGGAAGGCACACCATGGCCAGCACACGAAAGCCCAGCCGCGGCTCGAAGGACGTCGCCGACGTCGCGTCCGTGCCCGAGCCGGGCGTCGGCCAGGCGCGACTGACCCCGCGCCAGGCGAAGGTGCTCGCCGTGATCACCGACGCGCTGGAGAAGCACGGCTATCCCCCGAGCATGCGCGAGATCGGCGAGGAGGTCGGGCTGACCAGCTCCTCGTCCGTCGCCTACCAGCTCAAGACGCTGGAGGAGAAGGGCTACCTGCGCCGCGACCCCAACCGCCCGCGCGCGATCCAGGTCGTCACGGCGGCCGGGTCCGAGCCGGACGCCGCCGTCGTGGCGCCCGACGAGAGCGACGTGGACGAGACGGGGATCGGCGACGCCCGCCCGGCGGCGACGTACGTGCCGGTGGTCGGTCGCATCGCGGCCGGTGGCCCGATCCTGGCCGAGGAGCGGGTCGAGGACGTGTTCCCCCTCCCCCACGCGCTGGTCGGCGACGGCACGCTCTACCTCCTCGAGGTCTCGGGCGACTCCATGGTCGAGGCGGCCATCTGCGACGGCGACTACGTCGTGGTCCGCCAGCAGCCGAACGCCGAGAACGGCGAGATCGTGGCGGCCATGATCGACGGCGAGGCGACGGTCAAGACGTTCCAGCGCCGCGACGGCCGCGTCTGGCTGCTGCCGCACAACCCGGCGTACGAGCCCATCGACGGCACCCACGCCACCATCCTCGGCAAGGTCACCGCGGTCCTGCGCCGCCTCTGAGACCGACCGCCGTCGTGCCCCGCAGCCGGGGAGGCCCCCGTGGCCTCCCCGGCTGCGTCGCGTCCCCCCGTGCGCCGTAGCATCGGCGCAGCCGTTCTCGAGGAGTCCCGGATGACCGACGTGCCGCGTTTCCCGGTGCTGGAGGCTGCCGACGGCTACGAGATCGCCGAGGTCGACCGCCAGGTCTGGCAGCTGTGCGAGGAGATCCGCCGCGGCCGGCGCACCGGCCTGCACCCCGGCCCCTTCGACACCCGCCCGTTCCGCCTCGTGCACCGAAGCCAGGTGTACGCCCCGGGAGCGGTCGACGACTGGTTCGACGGCTGCTCCGCCGAGCTCGAGGCCCGGCGCCAGCACCCCTCGGCGCACCGTCCCCCGCCCTACGAGGGCGACCTGGACGACCCGCCGGAGCTGCGCGGCGCGGACCGCCCGGGCGCCGAGCCCGAGAAGTTCGAGAGCTCGATCCCCCTGTGGGCCCGGGTGGTCGCGCTGCTCGTCATCGTGGGCCTGGTCTGCGCCTACGTGCTCTCCTACTTCTGAGCCGTCGCTCCCCGACCCCCGCCCCGACGCGGTCCCGCGTCGGTGAACGAGGGGCGACGTCCGGGCGACGATCCGCCGCATCGTGCGTCGGCCCCGAGACCCCGGCCCGTCTCGCTCGTTGCAGCGGACGTGATCCCGCCCACCGCCGAGGAGCGCCCCACGCTCCCGCCGCTGCCGCGCCGCAGCGTCCTCGCCGCCGCCGGCATCGCCACCGGCGCCGCCCTCGTGGCCACCGACCCCGTGTCCCCGGACCCCGCCGACGCCGCCGCCACTACCGGCGCCGGGGCGTACTTCCAGCACGGCGTCGCCTCGGGCGACCCGCTGCCCACCAGCGTCGTGATCTGGACGCGCGTCACCCCGAGCCCCGACGCGACCCCGGGCTCCGGGCGCGGCCCGGCCGTCCGCGTGGGCTACCAGGTCGCCACCGACGCGCGGTTCACCTCGATCGTCGCCCGCGGGCACGTCGACACGAGCGCGTCGGCGGACCACACGGTCAAGATCGACGTGACCGGCCTGGCGCCGGCCCGGTGGTACTGGTTCCGCTTCCGGCACGACTACCGCTGGAGCCCGGTCGGGCGTACGCGCACCGCTCCCGCCCGCACGGCGACCCCCGAGCGGATCCGCTTCGGGGTCGTGTCGTGCGCCAACCTGCAGGCCGGGTGGTTCCACGCGTACCGGCACCTCGCCGCCCGCGACGACCTCGACGCGATCCTGCACCTCGGTGACTACCTGTACGAGTACGCGCCCGGCGAGTACGGGCTCGGGCAGGACAACGTCGACGTGCGCGCCCACGTGCCGGCGCGGGAGATCGTCACGCTGGCCGACTACCGCCAGCGCCACGCGCAGTACAAGCAGGACCCCGACCTGCAGGCCCTGCACGCCCGCTACCCGTTCATCGTGACCTGGGACGACCACGAGCACACCAACGACGCGCACCGCCACGGCGCCGAGAACCACCAGCCGTCCACCGAGGGGTCCTGGCCGGTACGCCGGTCGCGCGCGCACCGCGCGTACGACGAGTGGATGCCGGTCCGGCTCAACGGCACCGCCGCGCTCGGTGACGGGGCGCGGCTCTACCGCACGCTGCAGTTCGGCCGGCTCGCGCAGATCTCGATGCTCGACCTGCGCACCTACCGCTCCGAGCAGGTCGCCTACCCCGTCGTCGCCCCGGGGGTGAACGACCCCGACCGGACGATCACGGGCTCGACCCAGATGGCGTGGCTCAAGGACGCGCTGTCGTCGTCGGCGGCGCAGTGGAAGCTGGTCGGCAACCCCGTGATGATCTCGCCCGTCACGTTCGCCCAGCTGCCCACCGACCTCGTGGACCCGGTCAACGACGTGACGGGCCTGCTCCCGCGCGACGGCGCTCCCTACAACGTGGACCAGTGGGACGGCTACACCGACGACCGCCGCGAGCTGTTCGCCCACCTGCGCGACCAGGGCATCCGCGACACCGTCTTCGTCACCGGGGACATCCACTCGGGCTGGGCCTGCGAGCTGCCGCACGACGCGGGGACCTACCCCCTCAGCCCGTCGGCGGGCGTCGAGCTCGTCGCCTCGTCGGTGACGTCCAACAACCTCAAGGACATCCTCGGCGCCCCGCCGCGCACGGCGAGCCTGGCCGTGGAGGCGGTGCTGCGGCTCGCCAACCGCCACATCCGCTACATCGACTTCGACAGCCACGGCTACTCGGTCCTCGACGTCACCCCCGCGCGGGTGCAGATGGACTGGTACGTCACCGGCCCCCGCGACCAGCGCGGCGCCGGCACGACGCACACCGCGTCGTTCCAGACCCTCGCCGGGACCAACAAGCTGAGCCGGGCCGCCGGGCCCGTGGGAGGACGCTGACATGCACGAGTGCCACCAGCCACGGACCGACCGCCCCTCGCCCTTCCTCGACGGCGATCCCGAGCGCGAGCGGCACCGACCCGCCGCCGAGCGCCGCACCTTCCTCAAGGTGGCCGGCGCCGCCGGCGCCGGACTGCTGCTCTCCGCGGCGCCCGGCGCGGAGCGGGCCGCCGCCGCGACCACGAAGCGGGCGTACGTCGTCGTGATCGACGGGTGCCGTCCCGACGAGATCGACTCCGGCCTGATGCCGAACGTCAAGGCGCTGCGCGACAGCGGCCGCAACTTCGCCCGGGCGCGCTCCCTGCCGATCACCGAGACGATCCCGAACCACGTGATGATGATGACCGGCCTCCGGCCGGACCGGACCGGCGTGCCCGCCAACGCGGTGTGGGACCGCACGCTCGGGGCCGAGCGCACCCTCGAGCTGCCCACCGACCTCAAGCGGGAGACCCTGCTCGCCCGTGGCGCGCGGCAGCGGCTGCGCACCGCGTCGGTGCTGAGCAAGGACTACCTCTACGGGATCTTCGGCCGCCAGGCGACCTACCGCTGGGAGCCGAGCCCGATCCTGCCGGTCACCGGGCACGCGCCGGACGGGTTCACCATGGACGCGACGATCGAGATGATCGACCAGTACGACCCCCACCTGACGTTCGTGAACCTGGGCGACATCGACCGGGCCGGCCACAGCGACGTCACCGGCGGCCTCGGGCTGCAGCTCGCCCGCCGGCTCGCGCTGCTCTCCACCGACCGCCAGGTGCAGCGCCTGGTCTCCCACCTTCAGGAGACCCGGCGGTGGAGCACCTCGCTGGTCCTGGTGCTCGCCGACCACTCGATGGACTGGTCGCTGCCGCACCGGGTGATCTCGCTGCAGCCCGCGCTCAACGCCGACCCCACGCTGGTCGGGAACTTCGCAATCTCCCAGAACGGCGGGGCGGACCTCGTCTACTGGATCGGGTCGCCCGCGCGGCGCGCGGCCGGGGTGCGGCGCATCCTCGAGATCGTGCGTACGCAGCGCGGGGTCCTCGCGGCCCACGACCGGGCGGCGACCCCGAGCCTGCGGCTGGGCCCCGAGGCGGGCGACGTCGTCGCGTACTGCCAGGCGGGCTGGCGCTTCTCGGACCCGTTCGTGGTGAACAACCCCATCCCGGGCAACCACGGCCACCCCACCACCGAGCCGATCCCGTTCTTCATCGCCGGCGGTCACCCCTCCGTGCGCCGTGGCACCAGCTCGGTCCTCGCCCACACCGTCGACGTCGCCCCGACCGTCGGCGAGATGCTCGGCGTGCCGGCCGACCCGAACCACCCCTACGACGGGCGGTCGCTGCTGCGCGCCTGAGGCGAGGTCGCCGCCTCAGTCGCCCGCGAGGCGCGCGAGCGCCTTCACCACGACG
This sequence comes from Nocardioides imazamoxiresistens, assembly GCF_032378595.1. NCBI lineage: Bacteria > Bacillati > Actinomycetota > Actinomycetes > Propionibacteriales > Nocardioidaceae > Nocardioides > Nocardioides imazamoxiresistens. The sequence goes on along the minus strand of NZ_JAVYII010000004.1, from coordinate 437,542 downwards.
TCGGGGTCGGCCGTGCGCCACATCGGCGGGAGACTGGCCTCCAGGAACCGGCCGTAGCGCGCCGTGGAGAGCCGGGGGTCGAGGATCGCCACGACGCCGCGGTCGGCCGTGGTGCGGATCAGGCGGCCGGCGCCCTGGGCGAGCAGCAGGGCCGCGTGGGTCGCCGCGACCTGCATGAACCCGTTGCCGCCGGCCGCGTCCGCGGCCCGCTGGCGCGCCGACGACAGCGGGTCGTCGGGGCGCGGGAACGGGATCCGGTCGATGATCACCAGCTGGCAGGTGTCGCCCGGCACGTCGAGGCCCTGCCACAGCCCGAGGGTGCCGAACAGGTTCGTGTGCGGGTCGCCCACGAACTGTCGGGTCAGCTCGGAGAGCTGGGCGTCGCCCTGCGCCAGCGTGGTGAGGTGCGGGAGCCGTTCGCGCACCGCCTCCGCCGCGGCCTCCGCGGCGCGGCGGGAGGAGAAGAGGCCGAGGGTGCGACCGTCGGCGGCGTCGATGAGACGCGCGATCTCGTCCAGCTGCGCCGCCCCCAGGCCGTCACGGCCCGGCGTCGGCAGGTGGCGGGCGACGTAGAGGATGCCCTGGCGCCCGTAGTCGAAGGGCGAGCCGACGTCGAGCCCGCTCCACGGCAGGACGGTCGGACCGTCCTCCTCCTTGCCGACCTTGGCCGGCGCGGCCGCGCCGTCGCGCACCCGCTCGGTGGCCTTGAGCCCCACGGTGGCCGCGACCGCGTCGAAGTCGCCGCCGAGCATGAGGGTCGCGCTGGTGAACACGACCGTCGACTCGCTCAGGAGCCGGTCGCGCATCTGGCCCCAGACCTGCAGGGGGGCCACGCAGAGGCGGTCGGGCACGCGGTCGCGGCCGTACGCCTTCGACAGCCACACCACGTCGGCGTCCGTGTTCGCCGCCAGCCGCTCCGCGTGCTCGAAGACCATCTGGACGCCCGCCTTGGCCTGCGAGCGGCCGGCGTCGGCGTCGGCGTCCTTGTCGCGCCCCGGCTTGGCGAACGCCGAGATGCACTCGCGCGCGGCGTCGCGCACCAGCACCAGCGCGTCGGCGAGCTCCTCGCCGAGCACGTCGAGGCGTCCGGCGTCGGCCTCCGACATGGCGGCCCGCAGCGACTCGGCGGCGTCCTCGAGGTCGTCGGCCGGGTTGCCGGCGACGTCGGCCTCCTCGACGTAGCGTCGCGCCCGCCGCGCGGCGCGCTCGACCTCGCCGGCGGTGATCTCGTCGGTCGCGGCCTGCGTGACCCGGGCGACCAGCTCGTGCGCCTCGTCGACGACGACCGCGTCGTACTCCGGGATCATCGGGATGCCCTCGATCGCGTCGATCGCGAGCAGGGAGTGGTTGGTGACGACCAGCTGCGAGTCGGCCGCCCTGGCCTTGGCCAGCTCGGCGAAGCACTCCTCGCCGTACGGGCAGCGGGTCGCCCCGAGGCACTCGCGGCCGCCGACGCTGATCTGGCGCCACGCGCGGTCGCTGTGGCGCGGCGCGTGGTCCTTGTCGCCGGGCCCGCCGCTCTCGGCCTGCTCCTCGACCCAGGAGCGCAGCGCGACCACCTCGGCACCCATGGTGCCCTCGGGCACGTCGACGAGGACGCCCTGGTCGTCGGGGACGCCCTCGCGGATCCGGTGCAGGCACGCGTAGTTCGAGCGCCCCTTCAGCACCGCGTACGACGTGTCCACCCCGCGCTCGCCCTTGACCGCCTCAACGAGGCGCGGGAGGTCGCGCTCGACCAGCTGGTGCTGCAGCGCCAGCGTCGCGGTGGCCACGACGACGCGCTCGCGGTGGAGCATGGCGGGCACGAGGTACGCCAGCGACTTGCCCGTGCCGGTGCCGGCCTGGACCAGCAGGTGCTGCTCGTCGTCGAGGGCCGTGGCGACGGCCTCGGCCATCGCGACCTGGCCGCTGCGCTCGCTGCCGCCCAGGCCCGAGACCGCCGTCGCCAGGACCTCCCGCACCCGGGAGACGGGGGCGGAACCGGGGGCGGTCACCGGGGCGGCAGGGGCGTCGGGCACCTGCGCAACCCTAGCGCCGCGCGCCGCCGGGGCGTGGACCCCCTCCACAGCTCGGCGCACGCTCCCGCAGCGTGCGCGTCAGCGCCCGCGGGTCGTCGGCCCACAGCCCGATCGTGCCGACCACGACGGTGCCCTCGCCCGTCAGCCCCGGCGCCGGGAGCTCCATCGGCTCGGTCAGCACCACCTGCACGTTCGTGCTGCCGGACACGCCGATCGCGTACCAGTCGTCGGCCACCTCGCCGACCCGCACGCTGCTGGACAGCTCACGCTCGCGCCCGACGACCTCGGCGATCCGGGCGTAGGGCACCTCGACCTCGACCGTCGGGCCCGAGCGCACCCGCAGGGCGCTCGGCGTGAGCAGGTGCGGGTGGGTGCGCACGCCGGCGAGCAGCCCGACCATCCACAGCAGGCTCCACACGCCGAGGACCGCGACCGGCCACTGCACCCACGGCCACCGGTGCAGCAGCACGTGCACCACGACGACCTCGACGGCCGAGCCGATCACGAACAGCCACATCATCGGGCCGCTGACCTGCGAGTACCCCACGGCCTCGCTCCCCTCGGGCACGTCGGGCCGCCGACGCACCCAGCGCCCGATGCTCGCGTAGCCCGCCGCCTCGAGCCGCAGCAGACGGCGCACGACGGTACGCCGCGACGCGCGCGCCGCGCTCACCCCGCGGCCTCCGCGACCAGGGCCTCGACGCGTGCGGCGAGCAGCTCGAGATCGGACCCGATCGACTCCACCCGCTCCGCGGACAGGCCGGCGAACAGCTGGGCCGCGAGCGTGCTGCGCCCGGCGACCAGACCGTCGGCGACCTCCCGGCCGCGCGGGGTGAGGGTCACCCGCTGGGCCCGCCGGTCGGACGGGTCGGGCTCACGGGTCACGAAGCCGTCGCGCTCGAGGCCGTCGACGAGCCCCGTCACGTTGCGGGGCGTGACGTCGAGGGCGCGGGCGAGGGCGACCTGCGGGCTGGGCCCCTCGGCGACGAGCAGCCACAGCACGTGGGAGCGCGCCGGCGTCAGACCGACCCGCGCCAGCGAGGACGTCATGTCCTGCTCGAGGGCGAGGGTCAGGCGCAGGACCTGGTCGAGAGCGCGTTCGGCGGCAGACATGGTCCCACCGTAGCAGATGATGAAGCACCTACACGATGAAGCATGTCCGCCGCCGAGGCAGGGCGAACGGGGACCGCCGGCCCCGCGAGGTCAGACGACCGCGCCGGAGTCGCTCGGGTCGCGGACGACCTTCTCCTTCTTCTCCCGCGGGAAGGGCGACATCTTGTTGAAGACCGCCAGCAGCGGCGTCGCCAGGATCGTCGTCGAGGCCGTGCCGAAGACGAGGCCGAGCAGCAGCGCGAGCGCGAAGTCCTGCAGCGAGTCGCCACCCATGATGGCCAGCGCCGCGAGGATGAACATGGCGCCGAGACCGGTGTTGACCGTTCGCGGCAGCGTCTCGACCACCGCCCTGTTCGCCACGTCGACGAACTTCTCCTCCGGGTCGGAGAGCCACCACTTCTCCCTGACACGGTCGAAGACGACGATCGTGTCGTTGACCGACAGACCGATGATGGTCAGGGCCGCGGCGAGGAAGACGCCGTCGATGGGCTTGTCGAGCCACGCGAAGATGCCGGTCACCAGCACCACGTCGCTGCCCATCGCGATCATCGCCGAGAGTCCGAAGGTCCACTTGAACCGGAAGGCCAGGTAGATCATCTGCGCGAGCAGGGCCAGGCCCAGCGCGATGAGGGCGTTGCGGAAGAGCTCGCCACCCAGCGCCGCGCCGAGGCTGTCGTCGGTGACCACGTCGCTGACCCCGACCTCGTCGTCGAGGGCGGCACGGATCTCCTGCTCCTCGGCGTCGGAGATGCGGCCGGTACGCACGGAGATGTCGCCCGCGTCGGCCGTCTGGACGACCGCCTCCGGGAAGCCGGCCTCCGCGATGACCTCGCGCGCCCGGTCGGGCGTGATGGCCTGCTCGGTGGCGTAGACGACGTTGCGGCCGCCGGTGAACTCCAGGCCGAGGTTGAGCCCGTGGGTCGCGATGCCGGCGACGGCGATGACGAACGCGACGGCCGAGCCGACCAGGAAGATCCGGCCCCGCTGGACGATGCGCGGCTGCTTGCGCTCGAGCCACTTGCGCACGCGGCCGATGTCGCCGAGGCCGGTGATCATCGGGCGGCGGTTCACCCAGCGCGGGTGCACGCCGGCCACGGTGAGCACGCGGGCCACCACGAGCGCCGAGATCATCGACGCCACGGTGCCGATGATGAGCGTGACGCCGAAGCCCTGGACGGGGCCGGAGGCGAGGAACACCAGCAGGATCGCCGCGAGGATCGTGGTGATGTTGGAGTCCATGATGGCCGTGAGGGCCTTGTTGAAGCCGACCGTCAGGGCGCGCCTGAGCCCTGCGGCCCGGTTCGCGGCGTACTCCTCCCGCGCTCGTTCGAAGACCAGCACGTTGGCGTCGATCGCCATGCCGATCGCGAGCACGAAACCGGCGAGACCCGGCAGCGTCAGCGTGGCCCCGACGATCACCAGCATCGCGTAGGAGATGACGGTGTAGGTCGCGAGCGCCACCGTCGCCAGGAAGCCGACGAGGCGGTAGACGACGATGATGAACAGGCCGGTCAGCGCGATACCGATGACCGCGGCCTCGATGGAGGCCTTGATGGCGGTCTCGCCCAGCGTCGGGCCGATCGTGCGCACGTCGGGCGCGACGTCCGCGCCGTCGCGCTCCTCGGAGGCGATGCGCAGCGGCAGCGAGCCGCCCTCGATGAGGACCGCGAGGTCGCCGGCCTCCTCCTGCGTGAAGTTGCCGGTGATCTGCGTGGAGCCGGTGATGGAGGCGCCGCACGCCACGGTCACCTGCGGCGAGGAGATGATCTCGTCGTCGAGCAGGATCGCGATCCGCTTCGCGTCGCCGGTGGCGCAGGCCGCCTCACGGCTGAGCGCGCCGAACGCGTCCGAGCCGGTGCCGTTGAAGTCGACGGTCACGGCCCAGTTGACCTGGTTCTGCGGCTGCTCGGCCCGGGCGCCCGTGATCTGGTTGCCCTTGAGCGCGACGGGCCCGAGCTGCAGCGGCGTGCCCTCCTCGTCCGCGCTGATGCAGTTCTGCTCCTCGGTGTCCGGGGCCCCCTCGGTCGGCGGCGTCTCGCAGGCCACCGTGTTGGGGTCCGCGGTCGCGGGGTCGAGCGCGCCGACCACGGGTCGCACCTCGAGCTGGGCCGTCTGGCCGAGGACCTCGAGGGCCTCGTCGGGGTTCTGCACGCCCGGCAGCTCGACGATGATCCGGTTGGCGCCGGAGCGCACCACCGTGGACTCGCTGACGCCGAGGCCGTCGATGCGGTTGCGCAGCACCTCGACGACGCTGTCCACGTCCGCCTGGTCGGGGTTCGCGCTGCCGTCGTCCTCCAGGACCGTCAGCGTGATCTGGCTGCCGCCCTCGAGGTCGATGCCGAGACGGGGCTCGATCTGCCAGGCGGCGGCGCCGCAGCCGGCCAGCAGAGCGATGACGAACAGCAGCCGGACGAGGATTCCGCGAGACATGCACTACCTGCTCTGCCGTGGGACGGACGAGGACACAAACGCGGCAAGGGTACAGACCCGCTCGCCCGGTCGTGCCATCGCCGGATGAACGGCGAGCCACCCGAACGGGTAGCGATCCGGTCCTACGCCTCGACGGCGTACTCCGCCAGCTCCCCGGCCAGACCCGCGTTCGCGCGCCCGGAGACCCGCGTGCCGTCGGCCGTGTGCTCGAGGTGCTCGATCTCTCCGTGCTGGTGGATTCGGTTCATCAGGTCGCCGCGGGCGTACGGCACCAGCGCGTCGAACGGCTCGGCCGGGTGCGGCAGCTCGCCCTCGACGACCCGCAGCGCCTCCTCGATCCCCTCTCCCGTGCGCGCGCTGACGACCACGAGGTGCGGCTCGCGCTGGCGCAGGCGCGCCAGGACCAGCGGGTCGGCCAGGTCGGCCTTGTTCACGACGACCAGCTCGGGAACCCGGTCGGCACCGATCTCGGCGAAGACCTCGCGCACCGCGGTGATCTGGCCCTCGGGGTCGGGGTGCGACCCGTCGACGACGTGGAGGATCAGGTCGGAGTCCGCGACCTCCTCCAGCGTCGAGCGGAACGCCTCGACGAGCTGGTGCGGCAGGTGGCGCACGAAGCCGACGGTGTCGGACATCGTGTAGACGCGGCCGTCGGAGGTCGTGGTGCGTCGCGTCGTCGGGTCCAGGGTCGCGAACAGGGCGTCCTCGACCAGCACGCCCGCGCCCGTCAGCCGGTTCAGCAGCGACGACTTGCCGGCGTTGGTGTAGCCGGCGATCGCGACGCTGGGCACCTGGTTGCGCTGGCGCTCCGTGCGCATCGTGTCACGCGTGCCCTTCATCTGGGCGAGCTGGCGGCGCAGCTTGGCGATCTTCGTGTTGATCCGGCGACGGTCGGTCTCGATCTTCGTCTCACCGGGGCCGCGGCCACCGATACCGGCACCGCCGGCCACCCGGCCACCGGCCTGGCGCGAGAGGTTGCCGCCCCAGCCGCGCAGGCGCTGCTTCATGTAGCTCAGCTGCGCCAGCTCGACCTGCGCCTGGCCCTCGCGGCTCTTCGCGTGCTGGGCGAAGATGTCGAGGATCAGCGCGGTGCGGTCGACCACCTTGACCTTGAGCCGGTCCTCCAGGTTGCGCAGCTGGCTCGGGGCGAGCTCGCCGTCACAGATCACGGTGTCGGCGCCGGTCGCGGCGACGATCTCCTGCAGGCCCTCGACCTTGCCGCGGCCGACGTACGTCGCCGGGTCGGGGCTCTGGCGCCGCTGGTAGATGGCCTCCAGCACCTCGGAGCCCGCCGTCTCGGCCAGGAGCGCGAGCTCCGCCATCGAGTTCTCGGCGTCCTGCACGCTGCCGGTGGTCCACACCCCGACGAGCACGACGCGCTCGAGGCGCAGCTGGCGGTACTCGACCTCGGTGATGTCCTCGAGCTCGGTGCGCAGGCTCGCCACGCGGCGCAGCTGGTGGCGCTCGGCGAGCTCCATCGCGCCGGTCGTGAGGTCCTCGGGGTCGGGGTCGTCGGCGTAGCCCGAGACGAAGTCGTCGGGCTCGTCCGCATCGTCGAGGTCGTCGAGGTCGTCCAGGTCGTCGGGCTCGTCGGCGGCGTCGAGCTCCTCGTCGGGGTCCTCCCAGTCCTGGGTGGCGGCGAGGGCGTCGGCGAGGGAGAAGTCGGGTGCGTTACTCATACGCCGTCAAGAGTAGGCCGCCGCGCCGGTTTCGGCGAAGGGGTTATGCCCGGGGCGTAACGGCCCGCTCCGGCTCGAGGTCCACGGAGTGCAGCACGGCGCCCGTGCCGTCGCGCAGCTCGACCCGCAGCCTGCCGTCCGCGTCGATCGAGCCGTGGCCCACGAACGTGAGCTCCGGCGTCGGCGCGCGGCGCGAGCGCCCGGGGTTGCCGCGGGCGAAGACCTGGCGGGCGCCGAACGTGCCGTCGACCTCGGTGGTGCGGAACGAGCTGGCCGCGAGCGGACCGGCGACGAACTCCCAGAAGGGGTCGAAGTCGGTGAAGTCCGCGCGCTCGGGGCTGAAGTGGTGCGCCGCGGTGAAGTGCACGTCGGCGGTGATCCACACGACGTTGCGCACCCCGGCGGCCTTGAACGCCGAGAGCACCCGGGCGATCTCGTGCTCGCGCCCGCGCGGCACCCCGGAGTCGTTGTTGCCGATCCCGTCGTAGTCGAAGTCGCGCCGCGGCGCGAGTGCCAGGGGCTGGTCGGCGCTGATCACCTTCCAGGTGGCGCGCGATGCCGTCACCTCCCGGATCAGCCACTCGACCTGCTCCTCCCCCATCGAGGCGACCGACCCCTCGGCGGTGGCGGCGTCCTCGTTCGAGCCGCGGAAGGTGCGCTGGTCGAGGCAGAACACGTCGAGGTGGGCGCCGCGGGCGACCTTGCGGTAGAGGCCCTTCTCCGCGAAGCCGGTCGAGCCGCGACCGAGCAGGTGCTGCTGGCCGATCGGCATGTACTCCCCGAACGCCTGGCGCCCCATCCGCGCGAGCGTGTCGACGTCGAGCTCGTCGGTGTAGGGGGCGAACGCGCGGTCGTTGTCGATGCGCTCCCCGGGATACCAGTTGTTGGTCGTCTCGTGGTCGTCCCACTGGCTGATCACGGGCACCTGGGCGTGCAGGCGGCGCACGTTCTCGTCGAGCAGCACGTAGCGGTAGCGGCCGCGGAACTCCTCGAGCGTCTGGGCGGGCCGACCGACCTGCTCGGTGACGACGTTGCGCCACACCGAGCCGTCGGGCTCCAGCACCGTGTCGGTGATCGGCTCGTCGGCGTAGATGTTGTCGCCGCAGTGGATGAAGACGTCGGGGCGCAGGTCGGCGACCGCGCCGTACCCCACCAGCCCGCCGACGTCCGGGTTGATGCCGTAGCCCTGACCGCAGGTGTCGCCCGACCAGGCGAACGTGGTCGCCGCCGGGCTGGTCGACGGCGTCGAGAACGCGACGGTACGCGGCTCTCCGAGGCTGCCGTCGGAGCCGGCGAACCACAGCTCGGCCTCGTACTCACGCCCGGGCTCGAGGTCGGCGACCGCGAGCCGCGCCGTCAGGTCGCTGCCCGCGTTCGCCGTCGGGCCCACCCGGGTGCCGAGCACCCGGCCGCCGGAGGAGAGGCGTACCTGCAGGTTCCCGGGCGCCTCGCCCCGCGCCCACAGCACCGCGGAGGTCGGGGTCACGTCGCCGCACTGCACGTGGGTGACCGCGTCGCGGGTCGGCAGCAGGCCCGGGGTGGAGCGCTGCACCGGCTTCTGCGTGACCCGCGCCTGGATGGCCGCGCCGTCGACCGGTGGTCGCCCCAGGGCGATGCCGCCGACGACGCCGCCGCCGAGCGCCAGGACGCCGCGGCGACGCAGGAGGCTGGACCCGAGATGCTGTGCCCTCGTCACGGCTCACGACCCCACCGGCCCCGGGTGAACCCGCGGTGGCGGCGACGTGGCTCCGCCTCAGAGGGTCGCGGAACCCTCCGCGACGATCTCGGCGGGGCCGGTCAGCACGACCGTGCCGGCCGGGGTCCAGGTCAGGTCGAGCTCGCCGCCGGGCACGTCGACGCGGTAGACCACCGGCTCGGCGGGCGCGCTGCCATCCGCGGGCACGGCGCCGTCGGCCAGCGCGGCGGCGACCATCACGGCTGCCGCGCCCGTGCCGCACGAGCGGGTCTCGCCGGAGCCGCGCTCGTGGACCCGCATGGCGACGTGGCGCTCGCCGCGGCGCACCACGAACTCGATGTTGACGCCGCGGGGGTAGACGTCGTGGTCGTACGCCGGCTCCGCCAGCAGGTCGCCCGCGTCGGCGAGGTCGTCGACGAACGCGACCGCGTGCGGGTTGCCCATGTCGACGCCGGTGGTGGGCCAGCTGCGTCCGTCGACGGCGACGCTGCTGGCGGCGGTCAGGGCGGGCGCGCCGACCTCCGCCGAGATCCGGCCGTCGGCGTCGACGGTCACCTCGAGGACGCCGGCGCGGGTCGCGACGGGAACGGGGGCGTCCGCCGCGACGCCCTCGTGGTCGACGAGCCAGCGCGCGAAGACCCGGATGCCGTTGCCGCACATCTCCGCGACCGAGCCGTCGGCGTTGCGGTAGTCCATGAACCACGTCGCCGCGCCCCGCGCGGCCACGGCCGCCGGGTCGTCGGTCGCGTCCGTGCGCACGACCCGCAGGATGCCGTCGCCGCCGATGCCGGCGCGACGGTCGGTCAGGGCGCGCACGCGGTCGTCGGTGAGCGAGGCGTGGGTGGAGCCGTCGGCGTCCGGGAGGATCACGAAGTCGTTCTCGGTGCCGTGGCCCTTGGCGAAGGGGTACGCGGTGGCGCTCACGGCGTCGATCCTCCCACGCCCGTGAAGAGCGCACCCGCCACGCGCTCGGCCCGCGCCAGCACCGCCGGGCCCGGCTCGTCGGGGTGCTCGGCCCACCAGCGCATCACGGTGTCGAGCATGCCGACCCAGATGCGCGTCATCACCTCGAGGTCCGCGGGATCGGTGTCCCCGGCCAGGCGCAGCATCTCGCCGACCCCCTCGACGGCGAGCGCACCGAGCCGGTCGGTGTGACGACGGGCGGCCTCGGCGGCGGGGCTGCCGGGCGGCACGGTCCGGTCGAACAGCACGAGCCACAGGTGCGGTCGGCCGTCGAGCGCCTCGGCCAGGCCGGCGACGGTCAGCAGTCCCCGCTCCACGCCGACGGCACCGAGGGCGGCCGAGCGCTCGACGTCGGCCACCACGACGCGGCCCGCGGCGTCGGCGCAGGCGGCGTACAGGCCCTCCTTGGAGCCGAAGTAGCTGTAGACGAGCGGCTTGGTGATGCCCGCCGCGCGCGCGATCTCGGGCACCGAGGCCGCCGCGTACCCCACCCGCGCGAACGCGCGCTGCGCCGCGTCGAGGATCTGCTCCTCGCGCTCGGCGCGCGGCACGCCCTTGGTGCCGGTGCGGGCGTTGGAGCTCATGCGGCGGCACTCTAGCCAAGCGATATGACCTGAAGGTAACTTACCCCGAGGTCACATCCTGGGAGGTCCCCCGTGCTCGACGTTCTCGACCCGCTGAAGAACCCCGTCACCTACGCGGCGCCGTTCTTCGTGCTCACGATCCTCATCGAGCTCGCGGCCCTGCGCTGGCTCGACCACGACGACAACCTGACGGGGTACGCGCTGCGCGACGCCCGCGCGTCCATCTCGATGGGCGTCGTCTCGCTGGTCTTCCTCACCGCGTTCAAGGTCGTCACGTTCTTCGGGTTCGTGGCGGTCTCGGCGTACCTCGCGCCGTGGCACCTGCCGGTCGACACGTGGTGGTACTGGGTGCTGCTCGTCGTCGGGCTCGACCTCGGCTACTACGCCCACCACCGGTTCAGCCACCGCGTGCGGATCGCGTGGGCCGGCCACCAGGCCCACCACTCCAGCGAGTTCATGAACTTCGGCACCGCCCTGCGGCAGAAGTGGAACCCCTGGTTCGAGTTCTTCTTCTGGCTGCCGCTGCCGCTGCTCGGCTTCGCGCCGTGGACGCTCTACGTAGCGTTCGGCGTCAACCTCGTCTACCAGTTCTTCACCCACACCGAGCTCGTCGACCGGCTGCCGCGGCCGGTGGAGTACGTCTTCAACACCCCGTCGCACCACCGGGTCCACCACGGCTCGGACCCCGAGTACCTCGACAGGAACTACGGCGGGATCCTCATCGTCTGGGACCGGCTGTTCGGCACGTTCGCGCCCGAGCGGCACCGACCGACCTACGGGCTGACCACGAAGGTCGACACGTTCGACCTCATCGAGCTGCAGTACGGGCACTACCGCGAGATCTGGCAGGACCTGCGCTCGGCCCGGTCGTGGCGCGAACGCGCCGGCTACCTGTTCGGGCCGCCCGGCTGGAGGCCGGCGGACGTCGTCGCCGAGCCGACCGGCCTCAGCGCACCACCGCGTACCGCGCCGTGACGAAGTCGGCGTTGCGCGCCGTGGCCCGCAGCTCCAGCTCGACGCGTCGCGGCAGCAGCGGCGCCCCCGAGCCCAGGACGCACGGGGCGTAGGACAGGACCACCTCGTCGAGCAGGTCCAGGTCGGCGAGGCGCCCGACGAGCTCCCCGCCGCCCACCACCCACACGTCGCGACCACCGGCGGCCGCGGCCGCCTCGGCGTGCAGGGCACGCAGCGCGTCGTCGCCGTCAGCCGCGGCGAAGCGGAGGTCGGCCCCGGCCCAGGCGGAGGGCCGTCCGGCGGCCAGCTCCTCGCCGCGGTGGGTGAGCACCCAGGTGGGGGCCGCGTACTCCCACGGCGAGCCGCCCGCGTGGCGCGCGACCCACTCGTAGGTCGAGGCACCCATCAGCTGGGCGCCGATCGCGGGCAGGAACTCCCCCATGTTCTCGGGGCCGTCCTCGTCGATGCGGCGCGAGAGCAGCCAGTCGAGGGAGTGGTCGTCGGTGGCGATGAAGCCGTCGAGGCTGGTCGCGGTGCAGTAGACGGTGGACACGGGTGCTCCTCCTGCGGGGGCGGTCGGGCGGGCGGTCAGGGGCGGTGCGGCTCGCGCGCCCACTCGAGCGGGTCGCCGAGGTCGGGGGCGGGCGGGGCGTCGTCGAGGACGCCGAGGTCACGGAGCAGCCCGCGCACCAGCAGGCGGCGGTGGGCCGTGTACTGCAGCACGTGCGCCACGACGGCGCTCAGGACGAACGACTCGGGCGGCTCGCACAGCGCGTCGACGAGCCGGTCGGCCCAGGCGTCGCGCTCCGCGATCCCGGTGACCGCGGCGATCCACCGCGGCCCCGCGCGGCGGTGCCGGCGCTCGAGGTCGGCGAGGTCGTCGCCGCCGGCGCCGGGGTGGTCGGCGCCCTCGATGCTGGCCACCCACACCTCCTCGGCGAAGACGGCCCCGGCCAGGAGGGCGGCGACGCTCTCCTCGGGCGGGGTCCAGGCGTGCACGCGGTGGCCGGGCAGCAGCACCCGCCGGTACGCCTCCGCGTCGAGGTGGCGGGCGGTCTCGAGCAGCAGCGTGGTGTCGGCCACCCCGTGGTGCAGCTGCACGGCGAGCACCGGGTCGAGACGGGCCCGGTGCGGTCGCGGGGCGTCGTCGTCGCGCACCCACAGGTTGCTCGGCGGGTGGAAGTGGATGCCGTTCGGGGCGCTCAGCCAGGGCGCCGTGCCCGCGGTGGTCGCGCTCGGCGGATGTCCGTAGGCCCGGCCGAACGCCCGGGCGAACCCGTCGACCGAGTCGTAGCCGGCCTCCAGCGCCGCGTCGGTGACGCTGCCGCCGCTCGCGAGGCGCCAGGCGGCCCGCTCCAGCAGCACCCGGCGGCGCAGCGCGACCGGCGGCTCGCCCGCGTCGCGGCTGACCTGGCGCGCGAAGTGGTGCGGCGAGGCGTGGGCGTCGCGCGCCATGTCACCGAGGCGGGGGTTCTCCTCGTCCAGCACCGCGTCGAGCAGCTCGCGCAGGCGGTCGCGGCCGGTGGGTGCGTGCTCGCTCATGGGAGCAGTGTGGGCCGCGGCGCGCCGTGCGCGCCCGACCGTTCTTGCGCACCTACCCGTGCGCGGGCACCGCCGCCACGGCCGCCAGCGCCGTCGCCACCCGGTCGGGGTCGTCCCAGCGCACCCAGACGATCCGCGGGTCCTTGGTGAACCAGGCCTCCTGGCGGCGCGCGAAGCGCCGCGTCGCGACGACGGTGCGCTGCTGCGCCTCGTCGCGGTCGATCTCCCCGGCCAAGTACGCCGCCACCTCGCGGTAGCCGATCGCGCGCGAGGCCGTCAGCCCCTCCGTGAGCCCGCGGGCGAGCAGCACCTCGACCTCCTCGACCAGGCCCGCGGCGAACATCGCGGCGACCCGGCGCTCGATCCGGTCGTCCAGCGTGGGGCGGTCGATGGCCACGCCGATCTGCACGGTGCGCGGCTCGACGTGCTCCATGCGCGGCAGCGACGCGCTGAAGGGACGTCCGGTCAGCTCGACGACCTCGAGCGCCCGCACGACGCGTCGGCCGTTCTCCGGCTCGATGCCCGCGGCCGCCTCGGGGTCGCGCTGCGCCAGCAGGCGGTGCAGCGCCGGGGCGCCCACCTCGGCGAGCTGCTGCTCGTACCGCCCCCGCACCTGCGGGTCGGTGCCCGGGAAGTCGAAGCGGTCGAGCACCGCGCGGGTGTAGAGCGCCGAGCCGCCCACGAGCACGGGGGTCCGGCCGGCGTCGCGCAGCCCGGCGATCACGTCGCGGGCGCGGGTCTGGAAGTCCGCGACGCTGGCGGGCTCGGTGACGTCCAGCAGGTCCAGCAGGTGGTGCGGGATCCCGCGCCGCTCGGCGACCGGCAGCTTCGCCGTCCCGACGTCCATCCCCCGGTAGAGCTGCATCGCGTCGGTGTTGACGACCTCGCCGCCGAGGCGCTCGGCGAGGTCCAGCGAGAGGTCCGTCTTGCCGGCCGCCGTGGCGCCCACCACAGCCACGATCGGGGGCACGACCGGCGGCTCGATCGACAGCGGGGCGGGCTCGGACACGCTGGCTATCCTTCCAGCACCGCAACGACCAGGAGGCACCAGATGGGTTTCAGCGACAAGCTCAAGGGCGCGCTCGGCCAGGCGAGGACGAAGGCGAGCGACGCCGTCGACAAGCACGGCGACAAGATCAACGGCGGCATCGACAAGGCCGCCCGCTTCGCCGACGAGAAGACCAAGGGCAAGTACTCCGACAAGATCGCCAAGGGCACCACCAAGGCGAAGGAGACGCTCGACAAGATCGACGACAGGAACGACGGCCACGGCGGCCCCGGCGCGCCCGGCACGCCCGGTGGTCCCGCCGGCCCCGTCCGGTGACCGACGCCTCCGACGCAGCGACGCAGCGCCCGGTGCTCGACGACCCCGTCGGCATCGGGCGCTTCGTCGTGGTGCCCGCCGCCTACGTGCTGCTGCTGCGACCCGCGAGCGGTGGCGGCGCGGCCCCCGAGGTGCTGCTGCAGCTGCGCTCCGGCACGGGCTACATGGACGACCACTGGGCCGCCGGAGCGGCCGGGCACGTCGAGAAGGGCGAGACGGTGCCCGTGGCCGCGCGGCGCGAGGCCCACGAGGAGCTCGGCGTGCGTCCCGACCTGCTCTTCCTCACGACGATGCAGCGGCGCGCGCCCGGCCCCGACCCGGCGCCGGCGATCGACGAGCGGGTCGACTTCTTCTTCGCCGCGACGCACTGGCAGGGCGAGCCCACGATCCAGGAGGGCGCGAAGTGCGCGGACCTGCGCTGGTTCCCCCTCGACGCCCTCCCCGACCCGGTCGTGCCGCACGAGCGCGTGGCGCTCGCGGAGCTCGCGAGGGTCGTGGGCCCGACGGGTACGTTCGTGGCCACGCCCCGCGCGTACCTGACGTTCGGCTTCGACGACGAGGAGCAACGATGAGCAGCGACCCCGGTCCCCAGCCCGAGCCCACGATCGAGCCCCGCGAGCCCCTGCCGGGCGGCGCGGACGCGCTGGACGACGAGGAGAAGTACGGCGCGACCGCCGACGTCCCGACCGTCCCCGACCCGGACCCCGAGGCCAACCCGGCCGAGGAGGAGATCCCCGACGTGCTGAAGCAGCGCACGGACGAGGACGAGGAGCCCGACGCCGACGCCGAGAAGGCCGAGGACGTCAACGGCGGCGTCGAGCCGCCTGCCTGATCGGGCGGTGACCCGCTGCGTGTCGGATCGCTGAGCAGACGGGTGGCCACGATCCGACACACAGGCACCTTCTCCACAACGGCCGGGGTACGCGGTTGCGCCCTTGGTCCGCGGGTAGCCGAGGGACCGTGCCCTCCCCGATCCCCGAGCCCGTCCGGGCGCTGCTGGCGTCGCAGGACGACGTCGTCTCCCGTGCGCAGCTGCTGAGGACCGCGCCCGCCTGGCAGGTGCGCCGGTGGATCGAGCGGGGCGCGCTGGTCCCGGTGCACCCCGGCGTGTACGTCGCCCACAACGGACCGACCACGTGGCAGCAGCGCGCGTGGGCGGCCGTCCTCGTCACCTGGCCGGCTGCGCTCCACGGCGTGTCGGCCCTGCGGGCCGCCGACGGCCCGGGGCGCCGGCGGCACGACGACGCCGGCCCGATCCACGTCGCGGTGGGCCGGGACCGGGCGCTCGCTCCGAGGCCGGGCGTCCGCGTGCACCGACTCGCCCGGCTCGACCAGGGCGTGCAGTGGAACCTCGGGCCGCCGCGGCAGTGCTACGAGGAGGCCAGCCTGACGGTCGCTCTCCTCGAGCCGCGCCGCATCGACGGGATCGCGGTGCTCGCCGCGGGGGTGCAGAACCGGCGGACCGTCGCGCGCAGGCTCGCCGAGAACCTGGCGTCGCGCCCGAGGGTCGCCGACCGCGCGTTCTGGCGGGGCATCCTGGAGGACGTGGCCGCCGGCAGCTGCTCGGTCCTCGAGCGCGGCTACCTCGAGCGGGTCGAGCGGGCCCACGGACTACCCGTCTTCGACCGGCAGGTCCGGGAGCGGACCCCGTCGGGCGTCGTCTACCGGGACGCCGCGCTCGGTGGCGTCGTCATCGAGCTGGACGGCCGCCTGCACCACGACAGTGCCAGCTCACGCGACCGCGACATGGAGCGCGACCTGGACGCCGCCGTCGACGGCCTGGTCACGCTCCGGCTCTCCTACGGCCAGGTGTACGACCGGGCGTGCGCCACCGCTCGCCGGATCTCGGCGGTGCTGCGCGACCGCGGCTGGTCCGGCCGCCCCCGTGCGTGCGGCGTCGGCTGCGACCTCGCGGACCGGGCGGCCTGAACGCCCCTGGAGCGGCCCGGGGCGCCTTCCGTGTCGGATCGCTGAGCAGACGGGTGACCGCGATCCGACACGCAGCGGGCGGTGCTCCGCCCTCAGCGCACCGAGCAGGCGTCGACGACGGGCGGCAGCGGCTCGGGGCGGCCCACGGTCGGCATGCCGAGCGCGACGCCCTTCGGGGCGGCGGGCTCGGCGGTGCGCCGCTCCCACGCGTCGCCCGCGCGTGTGCGGCGCACGGCGAGGACCGGGCCGTCGGCGACCAGGTGGTGCGGGGCGCCGTAGGTGACCTCGACCTCCACCATGTCGCCGGGCCGCGGGACCGCACCGTCGACACGGGTGAAGTCCGCGGCGAAGTGCACGAGGCGGTTGTCGGGGGCCCGGCCGGACATCCGCGACGTTTCGGCGTCCTTGCGTCCCTCGCCCTCGGCGACCATGAGCTCGAGGCGCCGGCCCTCGAGCCCGCGGTTCTCCTCCCACGCGATCTCGTTGACGAGCTCGACCAGGCGCTCGTAGCGCTCCTGAACGACCGCCTTCGGCACCTGGTCGGTCATGGTCGCGGCCGGCGTGCCCGGGCGCGTGGAGTACTGGAACGTGAACGCCCCCGAGAAGCGCGACTCGCGCACGGCGTGCAGCGTCTGCTCGAAGTCCTCGTCGGTCTCGCCGGGGAAGCCGACGATGATGTCGGTGGTGATCGCGGCGTCCGGGATCGCGGCGCGCACGCGCTCGATGATGCCGAGGAACTTCTTCTGGCGGTACGAGCGGCGCATCGCGCGCAGCACGGTGTCGGAGCCCGACTGCAACGGCATGTGCAGCGACGGCATCACGTTCGGCGTCTCGGCCATCGCCTCGATGACGTCGTCGGTGAACTCGGCCGGGTGCGGCGAGGTGAACCGCACGCGCTCGAGGCCCTCGATCCGGCCGCAGGCGCGCAGCAGCTTCGAGAACGCCTGGCGGTCGCCGAACTCGACGCCGTACGCGTTGACGTTCTGGCCGAGCAGCGTCACCTCGGTGACGCCCTCCGCGACCAGGGCCTCCACCTCGGCCAGGATCTCGCCCGGGCGGCGGTCCTTCTCCTTGCCGCGCAGGCTCGGGACGATGCAGAAGGTGCACGTGTTGTTGCAGCCGACCGAGATCGACACCCACGCGGCGTACGCCGACTCCCGCTTGGTGGGCAGCGTCGAGGGGAAGACCTCGAGGCTCTCGAGGATCTCGACCTGGGCCTCCTCCTGAACGCGGGCGCGGTCCAGCAGCGCGGGCAGGGAGCCGATGTTGTGCGTGCCGAAGACGACGTCGACCCAGGGGGCCCGGCGCGTGATCTCGCCGCGGTCCTTCTGCGCCAGGCAGCCGCCGACGGCGATCTGCATGCCCGGGCGGCGCGCCTTGACGGGCGCGAGGTGGCCGAGGTTGCCGTAGAGCTTGTTGTCCGCGTTCTCCCGCACCGCGCAGGTGTTGAAGACGACGACGTCGGCCTCGTCGCCGTCGCCGGCCACGGTGCGGTCGAACGGCGCGTACCCCGCGTCCTCCAGCAGGCCGGTGAGGCGCTCGGAGTCGTGGACGTTCATCTGGCACCCGAAGGTGCGGACGTCGTAGGTGCGCGGAGCGTGCGTGTCGGGGCTGGCGGTCTCAGGCATGGCGGACCCCAGGGTACGACCGCGCGACGGCGCTATCCACATCCTGCGGATCGCGGGGTTCGCCCTTTGGGCGTCGGGTACGCGCCGCGCCATGACCTCCCCGGAGACCTCCAGGACCGCCCGTCCCGAGCGCCCCGAGCGCTTCCGCCACGGCTGGCAGCTGGCCGCGCTGCTGCTGCGCCCCCGTCCCTCGGCCTTCGAGGCCGCGCGCGACCTCGTGCCGTTCCCCACGGCGTACGCCCTGCTGCTCGCCGCCGACCTGCTCTCGCTCCTGCGGGCCGAGACGGTGGAGGCGCCCCGGGTGGTGGCCTCGTTCGTCGCGCCCCTGGTGGCCCTCGCCGCGGCGGCGCTCGTCGCGACGGTCGTGCGGGCGACCGCCGTGCCCCGGCACGACCGCTTCGGTCGCCCCGTCGCACCGCTGGCGTGCCAGCTCGCCGTGCTCCTCGGCGCGGCCCGGCTCCTGGGCGAGGTCGCCGCGCTGGGGCCGCTGCCCGTGGCCGTCGCGGCCGGGGTCGTCCTGCTGGTGCTGCTCGTGCTCGCGTCGACGTTCCAGTGCGCGGCGCAGCTCGAGGTGTCCGCACCCCGCGCGCTCGCCGGCCTGGCGCTGGGGTGGCTCCTGCTGCTCGTCGCGGTCCTGCTGCTCACCACGTGCGCGGCCGTGCTGACCCACGACGGACCGGTGCCCTCGGGGCCGCGGTGACGGCGCCCACCGGTCACGAATCGATCCCGATTGACACCCGCGGGCCGTCCCCACTGGTCGCGGAGGACCAGATGCCGATAGGTTCCCGCGCCATGACGATGCTGGACAAGGAGCCCTCGACGCCGGCGCAGGGCGAACCCCTGGTCGTGCTCTCCGGCGTGCAGAAGTGGTTCGGCGAGCTCCACGTCCTGCGCGACATCGACCTCACGGTGCACCGCGGCGAGGTCGTGGTCGTCATCGGCCCGTCCGGGTCCGGCAAGTCGACGCTGTGCCGCGCGATCAACCGGCTCGAGACGATCGGCGAGGGCTCGATCACCCTCGACGGCCAGCCGCTGCCGGAGGAGGGCCGCGCGCTCGCCGAGCTGCGCGCCGAGGTCGGCATGGTCTTCCAGAGCTTCAACCTCTTCGCCCACAAGACGATCCTGGAGAACGTCACGCTGGGTCCGATCAAGGTGCGGGGGCAGAAGCGCGAGGACGCCGAGAAGCGCGCCCGCGAGCTGCTCGACCGGGTCGGCGTGGGCCACCAGGCGGACAAGTACCCGGCCCAGCTCTCCGGCGGCCAGCAGCAGCGCGTGGCGATCGCCCGCGCCCTGGCGATGGAACCCAAGGTGATGCTCTTCGACGAGCCCACCTCGGCGCTCGACCCCGAGATGATCAAGGAGGTCCTCGACGTCATGGTCGAGCTCGCCGAGGGCGGCATGACGATGATCGTCGTGACCCACGAGATGGGCTTCGCCCGCACGGCCGCCAACCGCGTGGTCTTCATGGCCGACGGCCAGATCGTCGAGGAGAACACCCCCCACGAGTTCTTCACCGACCCGCAGACCGACCGCGCGAAGGACTTCCTCGGCAAGATCCTCAAGCACTGAGGACCCACTGACCCGCTGGGACGGCCGGCCACCCGCCGTACCCCTCCCCGCATCGTCACCGGACCGCCCGAACCGGCCCGGCGACACCACCACCGCACCGAAGCAGTTCCCACTTCCGGGGGAACGGGAAGGCAGACCCATGCGACTCACCAGGACGTGGGCGGCGCTCACGGGCGTCGTGCTGACGGCCACCCTCGCCGCCTGTGGCAACGCGGGCAGCGACGGCGCCGACGAGGACGTGGACGTCGACGTGGCGGAGGACGCCGCGGAGCAGTTCGACGAGGGCACCGCGATGCGCCGCATCGCCGAGGACGGCACCATCCGCATCGGCGTCAAGTTCGACCAGCCGGGCATCGGCTTCAAGGGCGCCACGGACGACCAGCCCTCCGGCTTCGACCCGCAGATCGGCCGCATCCTCGCCGCCTCCCTCGGTCTCGAGAACGAGGACATCGAGTGGGTCGAGACGATCTCCTCGAACCGCGAGCCGTTCCTCCAGGAGGGCGAGGTCGACCTCGTCATCGCCTCCTACTCCATCACCGACGAGCGCCGCGAGGTCGTCGGCCAGGCCGGCCCGTACTACGTGACCGGCCAGCAGCTGCTCGTGCCGACCGACAGCGACATCACCGACGTCGCCGACGTCCAGGGCCAGGAGGTCTGCTCGGTCACGGGCTCGACCTCGCTCGACAACGCCGAGGCCGAGGGTGCGGTGCCGCGCGGCTTCGACACGTACTCCGAGTGCGTGGACCAGGTCCTCGACGGCACGGTCGCGGCGATGACCACCGACGGCGCGATCCTGCTCGGCTACGCGGCGGAGAACCCGGACGAGCTCCAGGTCGTCGGCGAGCCGTTCTCCGAGGAGCGCTACGGCATCGGCTACTCGATCGAGTCGCCCGAGATGTGCGGCTGGATCAACGACACCCTCACCGCCGCGTTCGACGACGGCACGTGGGGCGAGGCGTTCGACAACACGCTGGGCGTGAGCCTCGACGAGACGCCGGAGCCCCCGACGCTCGACGAGTGCGCCTGACGCTCGTCACCAGCTGAGCCGCGCGGCGGGCTCCCGGACCGTTCCGGGAGCCCGTCGCGCGGGTCGCGACCACCCCCGTCCGGTGGCGTCGCGA
Organism: Nocardioides imazamoxiresistens; assembly: GCF_032378595.1. Classification (NCBI taxonomy): domain Bacteria; kingdom Bacillati; phylum Actinomycetota; class Actinomycetes; order Propionibacteriales; family Nocardioidaceae; genus Nocardioides; species Nocardioides imazamoxiresistens. The sequence goes on along the minus strand of NZ_JAVYII010000004.1, from coordinate 416,992 downwards.
CCACCCCGTCCACCTCTCGACCGTCACCGAAGGAGCCAGCCGCGTGGAGGCGATCTTCTCCGACCCGATGGTGTACCTGAAGGGCTTCGGCCTCACCATCGGCCTGCTCCTCGTGTCCGCCGTCGGCTCCCTCGTGCTCGGCACGCTGCTCGCGGCCGCCCGGGTCGGACCGATCTGGGTGCTGTCGAAGGCAGCCACGATCTACGTGTCCGTCTTCCGCAACACCCCGCTGCTGATGATCTTCATCTTCGTGGCGATCGCGATGCCGCGGCTCGGCATCACCTTCAAGAGCATCGAGCAGGTCGAGATCGCGGGCTGGAACGTCTCGTCCTTCTTCTTCCGGGCCTGCCTGGCCCTCTCGCTCTACACCGCGGCCTTCGTCTGCGAGGCCATCCGGTCCGGCATCAACGCCGTCCCGCTGGGCCAGGCCGAGGCCGCCCGCGCGATCGGCATGACGTTCGGCCAGAACATGCGCCTCGTCGTGCTGCCGCAGGCGCTGCGCGCCGTGGTCCCGCCGCTGGCCAGCGTCATCATCGCCCTCGCGAAGAACACCTCGGTCGCGGCCGCCTTCGGCATGATGGAGGCGACGGCCACGATGCGGGGCATCACCAACCGCAACGGTGACCAGGTCCTCGAGATCTTCTTCCTCGTCGCGCTCGGCTACGTGCTGATCGTCGAGGTCATCTCCTTCTCCTCCTACGCGCTGGAGCGGCGCTGGAAGGCGGCCCGTCGATGAGCGCCAGTGTCCTGTTCGACGCCCCGGGCCCGAAGGCCCGGATGCGTCACCGCATCCTGACCGGTGTCGCGGCCCTCCTCCTGCTGGGCGTGGCGGCGCTGGTCGTCATGCGGATGGCCGACCGCGGCCAGCTCGAGTACGCGCTGTGGGAGCCGTTCGTCACGACCTCCTACGTGCAGTTCATCCTCGAGGGCCTCGTCTCCACCCTGCAGATGGCGGCCCTGTCGATCCTGTTCGCCGTCGTCTTCGGCGCCGTGTTCGGGATCGGCAAGCTCTCCGAGATCACCGTCGTGCGATGGGTCTCCTGGCTCGTCGTCGAGTTCTTCCGCGCGGTCCCCGTGCTGCTGCTGATGGTCTTCCTGTTCGTGGCCTACGCGCTCGGCGACGGACCGCTCAGCTCGTTCTGGTGCGTCGTCATCGCGCTGACGCTCTACAACGGCTCGGTGCTGGCCGAGGTGCTGCGTGCGGGCATCAACGCCGTCCCGACCGGCCAGACCGAGGCGGCGTACGCCATCGGCCTGCGCCGCTCCCAGGTCGTGTGGCTCATCCAGCTGCCCCAGGCCGTGCGCACCATGCTGCCGGCCCTGATCAGCCAGTGCGTCGTGGCGCTGAAGGACACGAGCCTCGGCTACTACATCCTGGCTCCCGGCCTGACGGCCGTCGCCCGGCCGATCTACCAGGAGTTCGGCAACCACGTGCCGACGGCGATCGTCATCACGGCCCTCTACATCATCGTCAACCTGATCCTCACCGGCTTCGCGACCTGGCTCGAGAAGCGGCTGTCGCGGGCGAGGAAGGCCACCGTCGTCGACGACCTGTCCGACAGCACGAACACCGCCGGGCCGGCCGTCTGAGGGCTCGGCTCAGCCCTTCTTGCGGGGGGTCACCCACAGGCGGATGACCCCCTCGATCACCACGGTGCCGTCGGCCCGGACGCCCTTGACGCGCACCGGGAGGTCCCCTCCGGCCGCCGGGAGGACGTCGTCCGTCCACTGCTCCGGGTCGGTCTCGGCGATGCACCGGATGTCGGAGTCGGCCTTGGCCGTGTAGCTGACGTCCATGCCCTTCGGGATCCAGCGCTTGTCGGCCGGGATCGTCACCTCGGCCAGCGCACCCATCGCCGCCTCGAGCCCGTTGCACAGCGCGATCGCGTGCACGGTCCCGATGTGGTTGTGCACCCCCCGGCGCTTGCCGATGACGAGCTCGGCGTAGTTCGGGCGCAGCTCGGTGAAGCGCGGGCGGATGGTCGCGAAGTACGGCGCCTTCCGGGCGAACGCGACCGAGAAGACGCGCGAGCCGAGGACGGGACCGACGACGGGAAGCGACGTGGTCTGCTTCCACAGGTTCAGGACGGCGGACATGGCGCGACCCTACTGGTCGGTAACCATTCCGTCGAGACCGCCCTGTCAGCCCCGACGGGCCACCACGAAGACGCGGCGGAACGGCAGCACGACGCCGGGCTCGCCGCCGACCTCGGTGACGGGGTACGCCGAGCGCAGCGCCGCCGCGAACTCCTCGGTGAACCGGTGCCGCAGGTCGTCGGGCAGCGCCTCGAGCGTCGGCCGGGCCCCGGTGGCGCTCACCCACGTCAGCACCGGGTCCTCGCCGCGCAGCACGTGGAGGTAGGTCGTCTCCCACGCGTCGACATCGGCTCCCTCCGCCGCGAGGGCGGCCAGGTAGGTCGCCGCGTCGTGCGAACCCGGGGTCGCGATGTCGGCGAGGTGGGCGGCGTACGGCTGCTGCGCCGCGAGGTCGCGGCGCAGCGTGTGGCTCGGCTCGTCGAAGTTGCCGGGCACCGAGAACGCGAGGGTCCCGCCCGGCGCGACGGCGCCGAGCAGGCGCGGCAGCAGTTCGAGGTGGCCGGGCACCCACTGCAGGGTGGCGTTGGAGACGACGAGGTCGTACGCCTCCTGCGGCGCCCAGGTGCGCAGGTCGCCGGTCTCGAAGCGCAGCGTCGGGTGCTCCGCGTGGTCGGCGCGTGCCCGCTCGATCATCTCGGGCGAGGAGTCGACGCCGAGGACAGAGGCCTCGGGCCAGCGACGGGCGAGCAGGGCGGTGACGTTGCCCGGTCCGCAGCCCAGGTCGACGATGCGGCGCGGCTCCGCGTCGACGCGGGCGAGCAGCTCCACGAACGGTCGGCCGCGCTCGTCGGCGTAGCGCAGGTAGTGCGTCGGGTCCCAGGCCATGTCCGTCTCCTCCGAGTCGACTTCCTCCCCAGGGTGCGCCGCATTTGTCTCGACGTCAAGATTCTTGTGGTCGGCATTCTCGATCGGCGCTACCCTTCCCCGCATGCGTGACGAGGTGGACGAGCTGGTCGAGGCCTGGGCCCGCGAGCGGCCGGACCTCGACCTGGGCCCCGTCGAGGTGTTCAGCCGGATCAGCCGCCTCTCGCGCCACCTCGACCTCGCGCGGCGCAAGGCGTTCGCCGCCCACGAGATCGAGCCGTGGGAGTTCGACGTGCTCGCCGCCCTGCGGCGGGCGGGTGCGCCGTACGAGCTCTCCCCCGGCCGGCTGCTGCGCGAGACGCTCGTGACCAGCGGGACGATGACGAACCGCGTCGACCGGCTCGCCGGGCGCGGCCTCGTCGACCGCCAGCCCGACCCGAACGACCGCCGCGGCGTCCTCGTGCGGCTCACCCCGGCCGGCAAGGCCGCCGTCGACGGCGCCTTCGAGGCCCTGCTGACCGCGGAGGCGGCCCTCGTCGCCGACCTCCCCGCCGACGAGCGCGAGCGCCTCGGCGCGCTGCTCCGCGAGCTCATGCGCCCCTTCCACTGACGCGCCGGGGCGGCACGAGCGGCCCGGTTCCCTGCGTCGAGTTGCGGGTTGCGCCGCAGTACGCACGTCGAGTTGCGGGTTGCGCCGCGGAGCGGGCTCACCCGCGCGCGTGAGCGCCGGCTCGGCGCGGCGCAACCCGCGACTCGGCACCCGAGAACGCGGCGCAACCCGCACCTCGACGCAGGCTCCGGGGGGGTCAGGGGGCGGACGGGCGGACGGTGGCGGTGTGGCGGGCGGCGAGGACGTGGGTGCGCATGACGGACGAGGCCCACTCGGCGTCGCCGGCCCGCGCCGCGACGACGAGCTCGCGGTGGTGGGACATGCTGCGCTCGAGCGCCTCGCCGGAGTAGCGGTGGAAGGTGCGGTGCACGACCGCCGGGCGCACGACCGCGGTCACCGCCGCGGCGAGCGCCTTGTTGCCGCAGGCCACGAGGAAGCACTCGTGGAAGCGGCGGTTGAGCTCCCCCAGCCGCTGCAGGTCGCGACCGTCGTCGACGAGCCGGGTCATCTGCTCGGCCAGGTCCTCGATCTCGTCGAGGCCGGCGGCGTCGAAGCGCGGCACGGCCAGCGCCGTGGCCTGCGGCTCCAGGGTCACGCGCACGGTGAACATGTCCGCGACCTCGGCCGGGGTGTACGCGACCACCTGGGCGCCGCGGTTGGGGTGCACCTCGACGAGCCCGTCGGCGGCGAGGCGGCGCAGGGCCTCGCGCACCGGCGTACGGCTCACCCCCAGCTCCTCGGCCAGCGCCGACTCCTTGAGCCGCGAGCCGGGCTGGACGTCGCCGGACGCGATCCGGTCCGAGAGCCGCTGGTAGGTCAGCTGCACGGCGTCCGGTCGGCGTGCCCCCGTCGTGCTCACACGCGGCCCGGCGGCGAGTCCGGCCAGGGCGCGGCGCCGAGCTGCGCGCGCGTGCCGCCCCGCGCGGTGAAGGACACCGGGGGTCGGCCCGTCAGGCGCGCTACGAGGTCCACGACGCGATGATAGGCGCCGAGGTCGATACCGGTCGCGACCCCGAGCACGTCGCACAGGTGCAGCAGGTCCTCGGTCGGGGCGTTGCCGAGCACCTCGGCCGGGCCGGGGAACCACAGGTCGCCGCCGAGGCCGCCGCAGGCGGTCTCGATCCAGTCGACGCCGACCTGCATCGCGGCCACCGCGTTCGCCAGCGCCGCCCCGTTGCGGTTGTGCAGGTGCACGCCGACGGCGAGACCGGGGTGGCGGGCGCGGACGCGCGCGACGCCGGCCGCCATCTCGTAGGGGTGCTCCATGCCGGTGGTCGCGGCCAGGTAGACCCCGGACGCCCCCGCCGCCACGGCCGCGTCGACGACCCGCTCCGCCTCCGCCCACGGCACGTCGCCGCGGGCGGGCGCGAAGAACGCCGAGGCCACAGCCACCACGAGGTCGGCGCCGGACTCGCGGACGACGGGGCCCGCCGCGCCGAGCTCGTCGAGCAGCTCGTCGACGCCGCGGTTCTGGTTGGCACGCGCCAGCCCCTCGTCGGCCGGCACCACGAGCACGATCTCGTCGAGCCCGCAGTCGGCCGCCCGCCGGGCGCCCACCAGGTTGGGCACCAGCCCGCGGTAGCGCACCCCGGGCTCGCGCGGCACCCGCGCCATCACGTCCGCGGCGTCCGCCAGCTGGGGCAGGACCTTCGGGTGGGCGAACGACACGGCCTCGACCTCGCGTACGCCCGCCTCCAGCAGCAGGCGCACCACCTCGACCTTGTCGTCCGTGCTCAGCACCGGGTCGGGCACCGCCTGGAGCCCGTCGCGCAGCACGACCTCGACGACCCGCAGGGACGCCGGCAGCGCCGGCAGCCCCGGCAGCCCCGCCTCGCTCACACCGCCCCCGCTGCCCGCAGCTGCGCCACCTCGTCGTCGTCGAGGCCGAGGTCGCGGGCCAGCACCTCGTCGGTGTGGGAGCCGAGCGGCGGGCCGGGCCAGCGCACCGACCCGGGCGAGCGGCTCAGCCGCGGGAAGACGTTCTGCATCGCGACCGTCCCCAGCCGCTCGTGGGCGACCTCGATGATCGAGCCCCGCGCGCGGTAGTGCTCGTCGTTCATCATGTCGGGGGCGCGGAACATCCGCCCGAACGGCACCGCGCCGTCCTCGAGCATCTTCTCCAGCACCGCCGCGTCGAGGCCCGCGGTCCACTCGGCGACGAGCGCGTCGAGCTCCTCCTGGCGCTCGCCGCGGGCGCCGTGGGTGGAGTACGCCGGGGAGTCGGCCAGCTCGGGACGCCCCATGACGGCCGCCAGCCGCCGGAAGACCGTGTCCTGGTTCGCCGCGATGAGCACCCACGCACCGTCGGCCGTGGGGTAGACGTTGCTGGGCGCGACGTTCGGCAGGATCGCGCCGGTGCGCTCGCGCACGTAGCCCGTCTGCTGGAACTCCGGCACGGTCGACTCCATCAGCGCGAGCACCGCCTCGAAGATCGCCGAGTCGACGACCTGGCCGCGACCGGTGCGCTCGCGCTCCTGCAGCGCGGCCAGGGCGCCGAGCGCGCCGAAGGTCGCGGCCAGCGAGTCGCCGATCGAGATGCCCGTGCGGCTCGGCGGCGTCGAGGGGTCGCCCACGACGTAGCGCAGCCCTCCCATCGCCTCGCCGATCGAGCCGTAGCCGGGACGTTGGGAGTACGGACCGTCCTGGCCGTAGCCGGAGACCCGCACCATCACCAGCCGCGGGTTCTCCGCGGCCAGCTCCTCGTAGGACATCCCCCACCGCTCCACCGTGCCGGGACGGAAGTTCTCCACCACGATGTCGGCCTTCGCGGCCAGGCGGCGGGCGAGGGCCTGGCCCTCGGGCGTACGCAGGTTGCAGGTCACCGAGCGCTTGTTGCGGCCGACGACCGACCACCACAGCGACTCGCCCTCGGGGCGCTCGCGGCCCCACTCGCGCATGGGGTCGCCCTTGGCGGGGTCCTCGAGCTTGATCACGTCGGCGCCGAGGTCGCCGAGCAGCTGGCCGCAGAAGGGGCCGGCGATGAGCTGGCCCATCTCGAGCACGCGCAGGCCGTGCAGGGGACCGTGGGACTTCTCGTTCATGGTCGTCATCTCTCCTGGAGGGAAGGGCGGGTCAGCGGATGCCGGCGCGGGCCTTGACACGGCGCTCGAGCCCGAGCAGCGCGAGCACGGGCCCGATCGCGAGCAGCGCGATGAGCACGACCTGGCCGGCGATCCGGTCGACCCGGACGTTGGCGACGTTGGCGACGAGCTCGTGCCCGAGGCCGGTGTCGGAGCTGAACATCTCGGCCAGCACGAGGCCGAGGAAGGTGAGGCCGAAGCTGATCCGCAGCGCGAGCAGCACCGTGGGCATGAGGGCGGGCAGGACCACCTTGGTGAGGCGCTGCCACCAGCTGAGCTCGAGGGCGGCGGAGAGCCGCACCAGCTTGGGGTCGAGCGCGGCGGTCGCGCCCATCACCAGCAGCGCCATCGGGAAGACGCCGTGGAAGAACGCGAACGCCACCCGGCTCGCCTCCCCCAGCCCCAGCAGCAGCAGGAAGACGGGGTAGAGCGTCACCTTGGGGATGGAGTAGAAGGCGAACAGGGGCGTGCTGAAGACCCGCGTCCAGAACGCCGACTGGCCGAGCAGGAAGCCGATCAGCCCGCCGACGACGGCAGCCATCAGCCAGGCCACCAGCAGCAGGCGCAGCGAGGTCAGCATGCTCGCGCGGTAGCCCTCGTCGCCGAGGTCGTCGACCGTCCCGCCGAGCGCCTCGAGCGGTCCGGGGAAGACCAGGCTGTCGACCAGGGTCGCCACGAGGGCCCACAGCAGCACGAGCACCACGGGCAGGATCAGCAGCACGGCGAAGGACCTGCCGGCGGCGCCGGCGCGACGACCGGCCCCGAGCGTGGCGGGCTTGGTCGAGGACGGGCGTTCGGGAGCGACGGTGCTCATCGGTTGGCCTCCGGACGACGGCGGCCGAGGGCCGCGAAACCGACGTTGACGATCGTGGCGAGGAGCAGCACCAGCAGCACCCCGGCGTACATCTGGGCGAACGCGAAGTCGTTGTAGGCCCGGGAGATGAAGTGGCCCAGTCCCGACGTCGACAGCACGAACTCGCTGGCGAGCACGCCGATGAGGGCGTACGACAGGCCCAGGCGGGCGCCGGTGACGATGTGCGGCAGTGCCGCGGGCACGAGGATCTTGGTCGTGCGCTGCCAGCGGCTCATCTGCAGCGAGTCCGCCAGGCGCAGGACCGTGCGGGGCGCGGCGTCGAGGCCGCTGAGGGTCGAGGTGACCACGGCGACGACGGCGAACATGGTGCCGAGCAGCACGATCGGGCCGAGCCCGACGCCCATCACGGCGACCACCAGCGGGTAGAGCGCGAAGGTCGGGATGGCGTAGTAGATCGTCAGCCAGGGCTCGACGGCCGCGCGCACGGCGCGTACCTCCCACAGCAGCACGCCCGCCGCGACCCCCAGCACCAGCGCGAGCCCGAAGGCCATCGCGATCGCGGTCAGCGACGGGGCGAGGGCGTCGCCCCAGAACCCGCCGGTGCCGAGCAGCGCGACCAGCTCGGTCACCATCTCGCTGAGCGGCACCACCGAGAACGGGTCGACCAGCTCGACGCGCGGCGCGATCTCGAGCAGCCCCGCGGCGGCGAGGACGAGCAGGACGGTCCAGGCGCGGGCCGTCAGCCCGAGGCGGCGCTCGACGACGGCCGTGCTCACGACGTCGCCTGCTGCGCCATGGCGCGCTCCGCCTCGCCGCGGATCTGCTGCCAGACCCGCTCGACCAGGCCGGCGGCCTCGGGTGCTCCGAGGAGGTCCGGGGTGCGCTCGGCGGGCAGGGCCACCTCGAAGTCGTCGATGATCCGCCCCGGCCGCGCGCTCATCACGAGCACCCGGTCGGAGAGCAGCACGGCCTCCGAGATGCTGTGGGTGACGAACAGGACCGTCGTGCCCGCCTCCCGGGCCACGCGCAGCAGCTCGAGGCCGAGCACGGTGCGGGTCTGCTCGTCGAGCGCGCCGAACGGCTCGTCGGCCAGGATGAGGTCGGGCTGCGTGGACAGCACGCGGGCGATCGCGGTGCGCTGGCGCATGCCGCCGGAGAGCTGGTGGGGGTACGCGTCGGCGAAGCCGGACAGGCCGACCTTGCGCAGCGTCTCCCGGGCGACCTCGCGGCGCTCCGCCTTGCCGACGCCCTGCACCTCGAGCGCGAAGGCGGCGTTGTCGAGCACGGTGCGCCACGGCAGGACCGCGGCCTCCTGGAAGATGATGCCGGTCTCGCGGCGCGGGCCCGAGAGCGCGGCGCCGTCGAGCGCGACCTGGCCGCCGGTCGGCGTCTGCAGGCCGGCGATGACGTCGAGCAGCGTCGACTTGCCGCAGCCCGAGGGTCCGACCAGGGCGGTGAACGAGCCGGGGGCGAGCACCACGTCGGTGGGCGCGAGGGCCTCGACGGGGCCGAAGCTGCGCGAGACGCCGCCGACGCGGACCTCGACGCCGCGGGCCTCGGTGCGGGGAGCGGTCGTGGTCACGGGAGCTCACCTCGCGCGTCCTCGGGGAGGTGGTCGGTGGTGGCGAACTCGCTCCAGTCGACGGACTTGATGCCGTCGGTGACCGCGAGGCCCTCGGCGGCGGCCTCGAGGGCCTCCGGGTTGAACGCCACGCCCCAGTGCTCGGCGTCGACCGCGCGCTGCACGAGCTCGAGCGCGGTGTCCGCGTCGATGTCGGCCTGCTCGGCCCACAGCTCGGCGGCCTCCTCGGGGTTCGCGTAGATCCACTCGACCGACTCGTGGTAGCCGGCGAGCAGCGCCTCCGCCTCTTCCGGGTTGTCGGAGGCGTAGTCGCGGCTGCTGACGATCACCGTCTGCTGGTAGACGGGCACGTGCTCGGAGCTGTCGAGCACCACGCGCAGCCCGTCGCCCTGCTCGGCGACGACGCGGGGCGAGGCGTACGCGAGGTCCACGTCGCCCGCCTCGAGCAGCGCGATGCCGGCGCCGGTGCCGCCGGTCGACTCCCGCTCGACGCCCTCGATGCCCGCGGCGGTCGGCACCAGGTGGCTCATCGCCTCGGTGACCGAGCCCGGGTTCGTGTAGCCCCAGGTCGTGCCGGCCGACGCCGCGGCGTCCGCCGGGCCACCCTCGCCGGCCGCGACCCACAGCACGTCGGAGACCGACTGGACCCCGCCGCCGACGACCTGGATCGGCGCGCCCTCCTCGACGCCCTTCACCACGGCGCCGGTGGCGACCTCGCCGAACGGCAGGCGCCCCGCGACGACGTTCTGCAGCGTCGCGCCGCCGCCCTCGGCCGGGACGATCTTGGAGATCGTGACGCCGGCGTCCTCGAAGAAGCCCTGGTCGCGGCCGACGTGCCACGGCAGGCCGTAGAGGTCGTCGGGGTGGGTCACGGAGATCTCGATCCCGTCCCCGTCGGACGAACCGGAGCTGCATCCGGTGAGCATCGACGCGACGACCAGGAAACTCCCGGCGATCGCGGTGGCGTGACAGCGCATCGTTCCTCCTGTGTGAGCGGTGTCACGTACGATTGTATGTAATCCGGCACACGTCAAGCCCCTGAGCGCCATCTGCCCGGCGTCTTGTACACAATCCGGCCTGATCGGGCCCGCCGGAGCAGCAAGCGCGGCGCGCGTGGGAGTACGCCTGGGGGCCGAGCTGGCACGAACGGCACGGTCCCCGGGTCGAGCTGCGGGCGGATCCGCGCGGGGAGGCTCGGGCTACGGCTCGACGGTGCGCGTGCGCCGGAACGGCGAGGCCGCGAGCACGGCGACCGCGACGGCGAAGACCGCGGCGGCGACGCCGAGCGCGAACCGGTCCCCGGCCCGGTCGGCCAGGAGCCCGCCGAGCGGCGCGACGACGACGATCACCGCCCGGTTGGCCGAGCGCATGGTCGTGATGGTCCGGCCCTGCATCGCGTCCGGGGTCAGGGCCTGGCGGTAGCTCTCCTCGTGCGAGTTGCCGAACCCGATCCCGAAGCCGTAGAACGCCTGTCCCACCCCGAGCACGGCCGTGGCCGCCCACCCCGTGGTGCCGACGCCGGCGAGCAGCATGACGGCGACGCCGACGGTCGTCACGACGTGCGCGGTGATGACGGCGGGCCCGATCCCGAGGCGGCGACCACCCGCCGTCGTGACCACCGCGCCCACCACGGCGCCGACCCCCGCGAGCGCGGTGGCCAGCGCGAGCTGCAGCGCGTCCAGGCCGAGCGTGAGCAGTGCGTACGGCGCCAGCACCGCACCGACGACCGCGTTGGCGGCGAACCAGACGTGGGTCGCACCCGCGAGCACCGCCAGCCCGGAGGTGCGGTAGACCCAGCGCACCCCCTCGCGGATCTCGCGCGTGACGCTGCGCGCGGCGTCGGGCGCGGTGTCGGGATCGGGCGCCGGCACCGGCTCGACCGTGCGCAGGCGGGCGACCGCGAGCGCCGCGTACAGATGCGTCACCGCGTCCAGCAGGACGGCCAGCGGGGGGCCGATCCACCGCACGAGCAGGCCGCCGAGCGCCGGGCCCGCCGTCTGCGCGACGGCGTCGGCGCCGTCGAGCCGGGCGTGCGCGCGCTGCAGCTCGTCGCGCGCCACCAGCCGCGGGACGAACGACGTCGCGGCCGCCCCGTTGACCAGGGACGCGGTGCCGTAGGCGGCCACCAGGACGAGCAGGAGCGGCATCGTCAGGACGTCGAGCAGCCAGGCCGCGGGGATCGCGGCGAGCAGTGCCGCCTGGGCCAGGTCCGTGGCGACCATGACCGGCCGCCGCCGGCAGCGGTCGACGAGCGCCCCGACGACGAGGCCGAGCACGAGGTACGGCAGCCAGCGGGCGGAGTTGAGCCAGCCGACGTCCTGGGCCGTGCCGTCCAGCGTGAGGACGACGAGCGTCTGCAGCGCCAGCAGCGTCACGTAGGTGCCCAGGCCCGCCGCCGCCCGGGCGCGCCAGAACCGCGAGAAGTCGCCGGATGGGAAGGGCCTGCCCGACGCCTGCTCCGTCACCGGCCCCGCCCCCCTCTCGCGCACCTCGGCGGGTACGCGCGTCAGCCGAGGATCTCGGCGGCCTCGAGCCACTCGAGCTCGAGCGTGTCGCGCTCCTCGGCGAGCGCCTGCAGCTGGGCGCCGATCGCGCCGAGCCGCTCGTAGTCCTGCGCGGCCTCGGCGGCCTGCGCGTTGAGGGCCGCCTCCTCCTCGCCGATGCGCTGCAGGCGCTTCTCGACGCGGGCCAGGGCCTTGCGTGCGGCGCGCTCCTCCGCGCTCCCGGCGCGGGCGCCCCCGGCCGGTGCCGCAGTCGCAGCGGGGGCCGCGGCGGAGCCCGACGAGCCCGAGGAGCCCGAGCCGGCCGCCGCGACCGACGCCGCGCGGCGCTCGAGGTACTCGTCCACGCCCCGGGGCAGCATCGAGATGCCGCCGTCGCCGAGCAGCGCCCAGGTCGAGTCGGTGGTGCGCTCGAGGAAGTACCGGTCGTGGCTGACCACGACGAGCGTGCCGGGCCAGCCGTCGAGGAAGTCCTCGAGCACCTGCAGGGTCTCGATGTCGAGGTCGTTGGTCGGCTCGTCGAGCAGGAGCACGTTCGGCTCCTCCAGCAGCAGGCACAGCAGCTGGAAGCGGCGCCGCTCGCCGCCGGAGAGGTCGCCGATGCGGGCCGTGAGCCGGTCGCCGGTGAAGCCGAAGCGCTCGAGCAGGCTCGACGCGGTGACCTCGCCGTCGGCCGTGCGGGTCACGCGGCGGATCGACTCGACGGCGGCGAGCACCCGGGCGGTCGGGTCGAGACCGTCGAGCTGCTGGGTCAGGTGGGCCAGCGCCACGGTGCGGCCCTGCTTCACACGGCCCGCGTCCGGCGCCAGCGCGCCGGCCACGAGGTTGAGCACGGAGGTCTTGCCGGCGCCGTTGACGCCGACGATGGAGACCCGGTCCCCCGGGCCGAGGCGCCACGTGGCGTCGCGCAGCAGGCGCTTGTCGCCGCGGGAGAGGTCGACGTGCTCGAGGTCGACGACGTCCTTGCCGAGTCGCTGGGTCGCGAATCGCTGCAGCGCGAGGCTGTCGCGCGGCGGCGGCTCGTCCTCGATCAGCGCGTTGGCGGCGTCGATGCGGAACTTGGGCTTGGAGGTGCGGGCCGGCGCGCCGCGGCGCAGCCAGGCCAGCTCCTTGCGGGCCAGGTTCGCCCGGCGCGCCTCGTTGGCGGCGGCCTGGCGCGAGCGCTCGGCCTTGGCGAGCGTGAACGCGGCGTACCCGCCCTCGTAGACGTCGACGACGCCGTCGTGCACCTCCCACGTCCACTCGCACACCGCGTCGAGGAACCAACGGTCGTGGGTGACGACGAGCAGTGCGCTGGACAACCCGGCGACGTGGCGCGCCAGCCAGGCGACGGCCTCCACGTCGAGGTGGTTGGTCGGCTCGTCGAGGACCAGCAGGTCGTGGCGGTCGAGCAGCAGCGCGGCCAGCGAGCAGCGGCGCCGCTCGCCGCCGGACAGGCCGTGCACGGAGCGGTCGAGCTCGATGCCGGCGAGGAGCACCTCGACGACCTCGCGGGTCGCGGTCTCGGCCGCCCACTCGTGGTCGGCGCGGCCCTGCAGCACGGCCTCGCGCACCGTGTGGGTGTCGTCGAGCGCGTCGCCCTGGTGCAGGTAGCCGACCAGCAGCCCGCGCGAGCGCGAGACCCGGCCGGTGTCCGGCTCCTCGATCCCGGTCAGGACCTCGAGCAGCGTGGTCTTGCCGTCGCCGTTGCGTCCGACGATGCCGATCCGCTCGCCCTCGCCGATGCCGAGCGAGACGTCGGTGAGCAGCGGCCGCACGCCGTACGACTTCGAGACCTTCTCCAGGTTCACGAGGTTGGCGCGGGGGGCTCCCTGGCGCGGCGCGGCCATCAGACGTACTCCACCCGGTGCGCGCCCGCGACCGGTCCGGTCGCGACGAGCACCACGGGGTGTTGCTCCTGCAGGCGTCCGGCGACCTCGCGGGCGTGGTCGGCGTCCTCGCACAGGAACACGCAGGTCGGTCCGGAGCCGGAGACGATCCCGCGCAGCGCGCCCGCCTCCTCGCCGTCGGCGAGCACGTCGACCAGGTCGGGGCGCAGGTCGAGGGCGACCGCCTGCAGGTCGTTGTGCAGCACGGCGGCCAGCGAGGTCGGGTCCTGCGAGGCGAGCGCGGCGAGCACCCGGTCGGGCACGACCGGCGCCTCGTGCGCGTCGGGCCGCATGCGGTCGAAGTGCGCGTAGACCTGCGGGGTGGCCAGGCCGGTCGCGGACGGCACCACCACCCACCACCAGGCGGCCTCGACGATGGCGGGGTCGACGTACGCCGTCACCTGCTCGCCGCGGCCGACCCCCTGGGCCGTGCCGCCGACGAGGGAGAAGGGCACGTCGCTGCCGAGCTCGGCCGCGATCGCGAGCAGGGCCTCGTCGGTGGTCTGCAGGTCGTGCAGCCGGTCGAGCGCGACCAGCGCGGCGGCGGCGTCGGCCGACCCGCCCGCCAGGCCGCCGGCGACCGGGATGGCCTTGGAGATCGAGATGTCGGAGCGCAGGCGGCGCCCGTGGTGGGCGCCGAGCAGCTCGGCCGCCCGGTGCACCAGGTTCGTGCCCGGCGCGAGCGGCACGGCGTCGGCGTCGACGTGGTCGGCGGCGGCGAGCTTCACGCGCACCGGCACCGTGCCGGAGCCGCCCGGCCGGGCGGTGACGTCGTCGTAGAGACCGATGGCCTGGTAGACGGTCGCCAGCGGGTGGAACCCGTCGGCGCGCGGCGTGCCGACCGAGAGGTAGACGTTGATCTTGGCGGGCGCGCGCACCGTGACCGCCTGCGCCGGCCCGACGGCGCGTCTGCTGCTCACGCGACCCCCTCGGAGGCGTGCAGCGACTCCGCGATCGCGGCGAACTGCTCCACGCGCAGCTCCTCGCCACGGGCCGTGGGGGCGACCCCCGCGTACGCCAGGGCGGCCTCGAGGCGCTCGGCGACGGACGGGCCGGCGGCCTCGCCCTCGGCCGACGCCAGGCTCGTCACGAGTCCCCGCAGCGCGGCGCGCAGCGTCTTGCGCCGCTGCGCGAAGGCCGCGTCGACCACGCCGAACACCTGCGCGCGCGTGGCCGTCGTGCGCGGCGGCTCGCGCCGCGTCCACGCGACGAGGCCGGAGTCGACGTTGGGCGCGGGCCAGAACACGTTGCGACCCACCGCCCCGGCGCGACGCACGTCGGCGTACCAGGCCGCCTTGACCGACGGCACCCCGTAGGTCCGCGAGCCGGGACCGGCGGCCAGCCGGTCCGCGACCTCGGCCTGCACCATCACGAGCCCGCGCTCGAGGCCCGGCAGCAGCGACATCAGGTGCAGCAGCACCGGGACGGAGACGTTGTAGGGCAGGTTGGCGACCAGCGCGGTCGGCGCGGGGCCGGGGACCTCCTCGATCCGCAGGGCGTCGGCCAGCACGACCTCGAAGGCGTCCTCGCCGATCCCCGGGGCGTACGCCTCGATGGTGGCGGGCAGCCGGCCGGCCAGGAGGGGGTCGACCTCGACCGCGACGACCCGTCGCGCGACGGCCAGCAGCGCCAGGGTCAACGAGCCGAGGCCCGGGCCCACCTCGACCACGACGTCGTCGCCGGTGATCCCCGAGTCGCGCACGATCCGACGCACGGTGTTGGGGTCGATGACGAAGTTCTGCCCGCGCTGCTTGGTGGGGCGCAGGTCGAGCTCGGCGGCGAGGCGACGCACGTCGGCCGCGCTCAGCAGTCGCGGGTCGCCTGGCTCGGTCACGGGCGTCACCCTAACGAGACCCGCCGACGCGCCACGGGCCGGGACCGGCGCCGTGCGGCGCGGGTCCCGGCCCGTGGAGGGTGTCTCGTCGAGCCTCGGGTCAGCGGGGCAGACCGAGCTTGCTCGCGCAGCCCGGCCAGGCGCCGTAGCCGCCGCGGTCGTCGCGGACCTTGGTCGCGATCCGGATCTGCTCCTCGCGGCTGGCCTCGTGCGGGTAGCCCGAGCCGCCGTAGCCGCGCCAGGTCTGCAGGTTGAACTGCAGGCCGCCGTAGTAGCCGTTGCCGGTGTTGATGGCCCAGTTGCCGCCGGACTCGCACTGCGCCAGGCGGTCCCAGTCGGTGTTGCCCGAGGCGTAGTTGCTGCCGCCGGCCGGGGCCGACGAGCCGGACGAGCCGGAGGACGCAGCGGGGGCGCGCTCCTTGGTGCCCACGAGCACGCGCTCGGTGACCGGCTCGCGCACGACCTCGCGGGAGATCTCCTCGCGGGCGTTCTCGGCGCCGTTGCGCAGGGTGACGCGGTAGGTCACGTTGGCGACGCCGTCCTGGCCCTCGGTCTCGACGCGGGTCGTGCCCTCGTAGAGGTCGTCAGACTCCACCTCGACGGTGTCGTGCGGCACGGCCTGGTCGGCGACCTCGCGGTCCTCGACGGCCCAGCGGACGACCGTGATGGTGCCGCCCTCGCCGGTCGGGGTGTCGAGACCCGGCTGCACGCGGTCCTCCGGGCCCAGCTCGATCTCGAGCTGCTCCAGGACCTCCCCGACGGTCAGCGCGGTGACGGTCTCCTCCGCCGGGGCGTCGGCGCCGATCACGAGCGTCAGGGTGCGCGGGGTGACGATCTCGAGGGCCATGCCCTCGCGGTCGATCGAGGCGCTGCGGCTCACGGAGAGCTCGGAGCCGGCGCCGTCGAGGCCCAGCTCGCTCAGCGCGCCCGCGACGTCGGACGCGGTGGTCCAGCGCGTCTCGGTCGCGCCGTCGACCGTCAGCTCGAGCGGGCGCCCGTAGCTGACCTCGACCACGGCGCCGTCCTCGATCGTCTCGTCGACGCTGGGCACCACGCGGTCGCGCTCGCCCACCTCGAGGGACTCGGACTCCAGCACGTCGGCGACGGTGTCGCCGAAGACCGTGACCGTGGACTCCTCGCCGTCGACGCTGAGCGTCACCGACTTGCCGAGGGCCTGGTAGCCGACGGTCGTGCCGGCCACCGCCAGCACCACGACCGCGACGAGGGCGACGAGGAAACCTCGACTGCGGACGAGCCGGGCGAGATCGCCTCGGCCGCCCAGGACACCTGAAAGCTGCACACTTCTCCGAACGCCGTGCTCCCCGGTCCTCGGACGTCGGCGCACACGCCGCCCGGGTCGTTCGACCTTCGGTGCGGCGAGGGCTCGGCTGGGGAAGTAGCCGGCCCGGGATCAGCGGCTGTCTGTCCGCCCACCCGGCCCGGGAGCCGTGCCTCGCGCCGGTCGGTACAACTGCCCGATCCCGGCTACAAGGCCACGACGATAACGGCGCGGGCGGCTGCCGCCAATCCCTCGTCCCCAGGCGTGACACGCCTGACACGGCCGCCTGGTCCGGCGCGCAGGGCCTCAGGCGTCCCAGCGGCCGCCGAACGCGGCGTACGTCGACGCCTCGATCGCGGCGCACAGCTCACCCAGGTCGTCGCCCCTGACCTGGGCCATCGTGCGTACCGTCAGCGGCACCAGGTAGGAGGCGTTCGGGCGGCCGCGGTGCGGCGCGGGGGTCAGGTACGGCGCGTCCGTCTCGACCAGGACGCGGTCGCGCGGCGCGACGCGCAGGGCCTCGCGCAGGGGCTCCGCGTTCTTGAACGTCACCGTGCCCGCGAAGGAGAGGTACGCCCCCCGGTCCAGGCACGCGCGCGCGAACGCGGCGTCGCCGGAGAAGCAGTGCATCACCCAGCGCTCGGGCACGCCCTCGGCGTCGAGCACCTCCAGGACGGCGTCGTGCGAGTCGCGGTCGTGGATGACGAGCGTGCGGTCGAGACGCCGCGCGATGTCGATGTGGCGCGCGAAGCTCTCCCGCTGCGCGGCCACGCCCTCGGGCCCGGTGCGGAAGAAGTCGAGACCGGTCTCCCCCACCGCGCGCACGTCGGGGTGCGCGGCGGCGAGCTCCTCGATCTCGACCAGCGCGTCCTCGAGGAGGCCCTGCTCGGCGAGCCGTGGCGCCTCGTTGGGGTGCAGCGCGACGCCCGCGACGATCGCGTCGTGCTGCCGCGCCGCCTCGACCGCCCACCGCGCGCCCCGCAGGTCGCAACCGATCTGCACGATCCGCGGCACGCCGACGGCCGCGGCGGCCGCGAGGGCCTGCGGCACGTCGACCGCCTCCGCGCCGTCGCGGGTGATGTCGAGGTGGCAGTGGTTGTCGACGACCGGGTGCGGCAGCGGCTCGGGGGCCGGGGGCGCCTCGGAGCGGCGGTCGGGGGCGGCCGCGCTCACGCGGGCACCGACGTGACCCGCTCGAGGATCGCCTCGGCCAGCGCCTCCGGCGCGTGCTCGGGCACCCAGTGGCTGACGCCGGTGAGCACGACGAGCTCGTAGTCGGCCCGCACGTGGTCGGCCGCGAGGTCCACGCCGACGCGGTCGATCGCGGCGTCGCCGTCGCTCCACACCATCGTGGTCGGCACGCGCACGGCGCCGCGGCCCTTCTCGCTCCCCTCGCCCCCGGCGCCCTTCCCGCGCTTCCCGCCCTTCCGGCCGCGGGTCAGGTTCAGCGGCAGGGCGCGGTACCAGGCCAGGCCGCCGGGCAGCGCCCCGTGCTCCACGATCTCCTCGCGGAAGCGCGCCAGGTCCTCCTCGCGCATACCGGCCGCGGCCAGCACCCGCTCGAACGCGCGCGGGGTCCGGGTCGCGACCGCCTCCGGCACGGCGGGCAGCTGGAAGAAGAGCATGTACCAGCTGCGCAGCAGCTGCCTGCTCCGCAGCCCGGCCGCCACGAACGCCTCGACGGGCGGCACGGAGACGGCCGTCCAGGTCTTGATCCGGTCCGGCAGCGCGGCCGCGACGCCCCAGCCCACCGCGGCTCCCCAGTCGTGACCGACCAGGTGCACGCGCCGGCCCGGCTCGCCGAGGGCGTCGAGCAGCGCCACGACGTCGCCGACCAGACGGCCGGCGGCGTATGCCCGGCGACCCGTCGGCCGCGCGCCCGGGGAGTAGCCGCGCTGGTCGGGCGCGACGGTGCGGTAGCCCTGCGCGTGCAGCAGCGGCGCCACGCGGCGCCACGAGCTGGCGCGCTGCGGGAAGCCGTGCAGGAGCACGACGACCTCGCCGTCGAGGGGGCCGTCGTCGGTGACGTCGAACGTCAGGCCGTCGTGGGTGAAGGAGGTGAGGCGGGAGGCCATGCGGCGAGCCTAGGAGACCGGCCCCCGCGGGCGGCGGGGTGACCGACCGCGCGCCCGCTCAGGCGCGGTGCACCGCGTCGTAGACCACGCGCTTCGGCACGCCCGCGAGCTCGGCGACCGCCTTGATCGCGTCCTTGCGGGGGACGCCGTCCGCCTCCTGCTCCGCGACCGCGGCCCGCAGGCTGTCGGGGTCGCCGTCGACCTCGGTGCCGGGCACGACGCCCTGCACGACCAGGGTGACCTCCCCGCGTACGCCCTCGGCCGCCCACTCCACCAGCTCGCGCAGGCCGCCGCGGCGCACCTCCTCGTGCGTCTTCGTCAGCTCGCGGCACACCGCGGCGGGTCGGTCGTCGCCGAACGCGGCGGCGAGCGCCGTGAGCGCGGCGGCGGTGCGGTGCGGCGCCTCGAAGAACACCATGGTGCGCTGCTCGCGGGCCAGCTCGGCGAGCCGGCGCGAGCGCGGGCCGTCCTTGCGCGGCAGGAAGCCCTCGAAGCAGAACCGGTCGACGGGCAGGCCGGACACGGCGAGGGCGGTGAGCACCGCGCTGGGGCCGGGCACCGCGGTGACCGGGACGTCGGCCTCCACGCAGGCGGCGACGAGGCGGTAGCCGGGGTCGGACACGCTTGGCATGCCCGCGTCGGTGACGAGCAGGACCCGCTCGCCGGCCTGCGCGGCCTCCAGCAGCTGCGGGGTGCGCGCCGCCTCGTTGCCCTCGAAGTACGACACCACCCGGCCGCCGACCTCGACCCCCAGGTCGGCCGCCAGCCGGCGCAGGCGCCGGGTGTCCTCGGCGGCGACGACGTCGGCGCGGCCGAGCTCGGCGACGAGGCGCGGCGAGGCGTCGTCCGGACGACCGATCGGGGTGCCGGCGAGAACGAGGACCATGAGGCCGATCATCCCAGGCGCGCGTCCGTAGAGTTCACCCCCGTGACCTGGCCCAGCGCGACCCTCGAACGCGTGCGCGAGCGCGCCCGCGGGGTGCCGCCGCCGGCCGTGGCCAGGGCGCTGTCGGGCTGGTCCACGCGGGCGGGCGGCTGGCTGCCGGCCCTCGCCGTCTTCGCGCTGGCCCTCGGCCTGCGGCTGTGGCACCTCGGCACGCCGCGGGAGTTCTCCTTCGACGAGACCTACTACGCCAAGCACGCCTGGTCGCTGCTCAACCACGGCTACGTGCGCGACTTCCCCGACGACGCCGACCAGCGGATCCTCGACGGCGACCTCGAGGCGTGGTCGGAGGACCCCGAGCTGGTCGTGCACCCCGAGGTCGGCAAGTGGATGATCGCGATCGGCATCCGGCTGTTCGGGATGGACCCCTTCGGCTGGCGCTTCTCGGCGGCGCTCGCGGGCGCCCTGCTCGTGCTCGTGATGTGCCGGCTGGTGCGGCGGATGACGGGCTCGACGCTGCTCGGCTGCGTCGCGGGCGTCCTGCTGACCTTCGACGGGATGCACTTCGTGCTCTCCCGCCTGGCCCTGCTCGACATCTTCCTCGCGCTGTTCCTGATGTGCGGCGTGGCCTGCGTGGTCAACGACCGCTTCTGGCTGCGCGCCCGGCTGGCGCGGCTGGTGCCGGAGCGCCCCGATGATCCCGACGCGCCGCTGGACCCGCTGGACGGCTCGGGGCGGTTCGGGCCCGCGGGGCCGGTACGCGCGCTGCTGTGGCGCCCCTGGCTGCTCGCCGGCGGCGTGATGTGGGGCCTCGCGGTGGGCACCAAGTGGACGGCGCTCTACCCGCTGGCGGTCTTCGGGATCCTCGTGTGGGTCTGGAGCGCGGGGGCCCGGCGGATGTTCGGCGTGCGGCGCTCGCTGCTGCGCGCGGCCGTGGTGGACGGCGTGCCCGCCTTCGGCTACCTCGTGCTCGTCGCGGCCGTGACCTACGTGATCAGCTGGACCGGCTGGCTGGTCAACGCCGACGTCGAGGAGGAGGCGTTCTCCTCGACGCAGTACACCCAGTTCACGACGCCGGCGACCAGCTGCGACGACCAGCCCGGCCGCGACCCCGACGCGCGCTGGCCCACGGCGACCGAGCCGGACGCCTCCGGACTCGGCGAGGTGGTGCAGTCGCTGCGTTCGCTCTGGTACTACCACCAGGACGTCTACGTCTTCCACACGCAGTACCTCAACTGCGCCGACCACCCCTACCAGTCCGACCCGCGCGGCTGGCTGGTGCTCAACCGGCCCGTCGGCGTGCACGCGGAGAACGGCATCGAGCCCGGCGACCGCGGCTGCCGGGCGGCCGCCGACAGCACGTGCCTGACGCAGGTGCTGATCCTCGGCACGCCGGTGCTGTGGTGGGCGGGCGCGGCCGCCCTGCTCGTCGCGGCCCTGATGTGGGTCGGGGCGCGCGACTGGCGCTACGGCGTCGCGGTCGCCGGCGCCCTGTCGACGTGGCTGCCGTGGTGGTTCAACGACGAACGCCCGATCTTCCTGTTCTACGCGATGGCGATCCTGCCGTTCACGATCATCGCGCTGAGCCTGGCGCTGGGGCAGCTGATCGGGCGCGACCGGACCCCGACGGCGCGGCGCACCGTCGGCGTCGTGCTGGCCGGGACGCTGGTGGTGCTGGTGATCTTGAACTTCGCGTGGTTCTACCCGATCTTCACCGGCGAGATGCTGACCCGCAGCGAGTGGCTCGACCGGATCTGGTTCGACCGCTGGATCTAGCCCCGCGCCGAGTTGCGGGTTGCGCCGCGGCCCAGGCACCGAGTTACGGCTGACGCCGCGGCCGAGGCACCGAGTTACGGCTTACGCCGCCGCCGAGCGCGGCGGGCTACCGAGCACGCCGCGGTACGCGCGTACCTCTCGCCGCCCTGCATGCCGTTCGTGCCGGATCGGCGCACCGAACCGCGGCGCAACCCGCAACTCGACGCATCCAACCGCGGCGCAACCCGCAACTCGCGCAGGGGCGTCAGAGGCCCGTCGCGCCGCGCACCCACGCCCAGAGGCGGGCGCGGTCGGGATCGGTGGTGCGGGTGGTCGGGAGCAGCGAGGTGGGACGCGGGCGCCGGTCGTGCCAGAGCAGGCCGGTCGGCGGCGCCGGCTCGGTCGCCGCGAGCCACGTCGTCGTGTCGGCGCCCTCGTCGCTGTCGCGCAGCACCCGCCCGGTCAGCTTGTGGAAGCCCGGCAGCGACTCCGCCACGCCCGGCGTGTCCGCCCACCCCGGGTGCATGACCGCGACGCTGGCGGGGCGCCACCGCTCGGCCAGCACCGGCGCGAGCTCGACCTGCGCGCGCTTGGACCGGGCGTACGCGGTCGTCGGGGAGTAGTCGCCCTGCTCGAACTCGGGGTCGTCGGCCCGCAGCTTCTGCGCGTACATCCCGCCCGACGTCACCAGCACCACCCGCGCCCCGCGCTCGGAGGCCGCGAGCCGCTCGCGCAGCAGGTCGGTCAGCAGCACGGGTCCGAGCACGTGCACGGCCATCGACAGCTCGTGGCCCTGCGCCGAGGTCGTGCGCTCGGGCGGCATCGCGCCGGCGTTGTGGACGAGCACGTCGAGCGGCCGGTCGCCCAGTGCCGCGGCCAGGTCGGTCGCGGCCCGGCGCACGTCGTCGAGGTCGCCGACGTCGCAGCGGTCGACGACGAACGTCGCCCCGGGCACCCGCTCGGCGAGCTCGCGGCGCACCCCCTCGCCCTTCTCGGTGTCGCGCACGACCAGCCGCACCTCGGCGCCGAGGCGGGCCAGCTGCTCCGCGGTCGCGATCCCCAGGCCGGAGGAGGCCCCGGTGACGGCGGCGACGCGGCCGGCGAGCGCGCCGGCGGCGGGGTCGGCGGGCCAGGTCGGCAGCCGGCGCCGCACGGCAAGGCCGAGGCGCGTGTAGCCCGGAGCGACCGTGCGGTCCAGCACGGTGTCGAGCAGGCGGGCGGCCGGGAGCGAGGCGGGGCGGGCCGAGGTCATGCCCCGACGGTAGCGACCACACCTCTGCCACGATGACCGGATGACCGTGGCACCCCCCTCTGCCGCGACCGCCTCCGCACCGGCCGACCTGTCCCGCCAGGTCGCCGTCACCGTCGCGTTCGTCGCCTGCGTGGTCGCGAACCTCGTCGGGTCCGGCGCGATCGGCGGCCGCGAGGTCGACACCGCCAACAACGCGGCGTTCGCCGACGACTCGACCCTCCTGACGCCCGCGGGCCCGGCCTTCTCGATCTGGTCGCTGGTCTACCTCGGCCAGGCCGCGTACGTCCTGCTGCAGTGGCGCCGCACGGCCCGCACCGACCCCCGCCACCGCGCGATCGGCTGGCTCGTGGTCGCCGCGTCGGTGCTCAACGCGACCTGGCTGTGGGTCACCTTCGACGGCCTGCTGTGGACCAGCGTCGTGGTCATCGTGGTGCTGCTCGCGGTGCTGTGCGAGATCCTGCGCCGCCTCGGCGAGCACCCGCCGCCCGACCGCGTCGAGGCCGTCGTCACCGACGGCACCTTCGGCCTGTACGCGGGGTGGGTCAGCCTGGCGAGCGTCGCCAACGTGGCCGCGACCGCGGCGGCCGACGGCGCCACCGCCACCGGCGTCACCGCCGCCCGGATCGCCCTCGTGGTGCTGGTCGCGATCGCCGTCGTGACGGCGCTGGCGGCCCTGGCCTGGGGTCGCGTGGCCGTGGCCCTGGCGCAGGCCTGGGGCCTGGGCTGGGTGGCCTACGGCCGCTTCTTCGGCGAGCCCGACGCCTGGAGCGTCGGCGTCGTCGCCGTGCTCGCGGCGCTGACCCCGCTCGTGGCGGTCGCCGTCGCGCGCCGGCGCTCCCGCCACCACCAGGAGAGGATGACCCCGTGACCTCGTGGACCCCCGGCTGGGACAGCGTGCCCGAGCCCCTGCTCGCCCACCTCTCCGTGCGCCGCCCGGCGACGCTGACCACCCTGCGCGCCGACGGCCGCCCGCACTCCGTGCCCGTCGGCGTGACCCTCGACGTCGAGGAGCGCTGCGCGTGGGTGATCACGTTCGCCTCCTCGAGGAAGGCCCGCAACGTGCTGGCCAACCCCGGCGGCCCGGTCAGCGTGTGCGACGTGGAGCGCGCGGTGTGGGCGACGATCGAGGGCACCGCGACCGCGACCACCGAGCCGGCCGCCGTGGCGCGCGCCGTCGAGCGGTACGCCCTGCGCTACAAGCAGCCGAAGGAGCGTGAGGACCGGGTGGCGATCCGGATCGAGGTCGACCGGATCCTGGCGTCACGGAGCCTGCTCGACCCGGCCTGAGCGACAGCACGACGCCGGCGCCTCCCGCTCCGCCACAGAGATCGGGAGACGCCGGCGTCGGCGTCCGCTGCCCCGGCGCGCGCCGGGGCGGAGGGTCACTCGTTGATGTTGGCCGGCTCGCTCTGGTTGGCGGTCCGGTTCTCCGCGTCGATCATCCACGCGAGCTGCTCGAGGCGCTCGAGGATCGAGTGCAGGATGTCGGCCGTGGTCGGGTCCTCGGCGTCGACGTCGTCGTGGATGCGACGGGCGGTGCCGGCGACGGCGTAGAGGGCCTTGACGATGAGGTCGACGGTGTCGGCGGTGTCGATCTCGGTGGCCGGGAAGTCCGGCAGGCTCGAGCCGGTCGCGACGCGGGCGGCGCGGCCGTCGACGGTCACGTAGATGGCGCGCATGCGCTCGGCGACCGTGTCGGAGAACTCGCGGGCCGCGTCGACGACCTCGTCGAGGGCGAGGTGCAGGTCGCGGAAGTTCTTGCCGACGACGTTCCAGTGCGCCTGCTTGCCGACGAGGTGCAGGTCGATGAGGTCGACGCTGAGCTGCTGCAGGTGGTCGGCGACCTGCTGCGAGGCGCGGTAGCGCGGGTCGGCCTTGTGGGTCGTCGCGCCGGCGGTGGTCTGGATGGTCTCGCTCATGGCGGTCTCCTCTCCTCGGGGTCCGAAGGCCGGGCTCCCGCCCGGCGACGAGCGCCACTCTGACACCTTTTCTGGAACCATTCCAGGAAGGTGAGGCTCCCCTTCGAGCCGCCGGATCTACCGCCACGACGAGCTCCGGGCGTACTCTCGGCGATGCTGAGGGTTACGGCGCGTCTTGGAGGTGGGTACGGCGCGCAGGCTCGCCGTACCCGGAAGGACCCCCGTGTCACCCCTGCGCTCCTACCGTCGACTCCTCGAGCTCGTCGGTGCCCCCTACGTCGCGGTCGCGTTCGTCGCCCGCGTGCCCCTCGCGATGTCCCAGATCGGGACCCTGCTCCTCGTCGCCGCCGAGACCGGCAGCTACGGCGCCGGCGGCGCCGCGGCCGGCACCCTCGCGGTCGCCAACGCGGTCGGCTCCCCCGTCGCCGGCGGTCTCGCCGACCGGTGGGGCCAGCGCCCCGTCGTGCTCGTCCAGGCCCTGCTCGGCGCGTTCGGCCTGGTCGGCATCGTCGCCGGCGCCACCGGCGGCGCCTCGACCCCCGCCCTGCTCGGCGTCGCCGCGTTCGCCGGCCTCGCCCTGCCGCAGGTCGGGCCGCTGGCGCGCGTGCGCTGGCGTCCCGCCACGGCCGACGACCCGCAGCAGCACCGCCTCGTGGCGACCGCGTTCTCCTACGAGGGTGCCGCCGACGAGGCCTCCTTCGTCCTCGGCCCCACGGTGGTGGGCCTGCTCGCGGCGCTGCTCGACCCGGCTGCCGCGCTGCTCGCCGCCGCCGGCATGCTCGCGGTCTTCGGCACCGCGTTCGCGCTGCACCGCACGGCCCCGCGCGGCGTCGGGCGCGACCGGCGTACCGCCTCCGGTCCCGTCCTGACCGCCGCGGTCGTCGTGGTGATGGGCGCGCAGCTGAGCCTCGGCGCCCTGTTCGGGTCCGTGCAGACCGGCACCACCGTGCTGGCCACCGCGGCCGGGCAGCCGGGCGCCGCCGGCCTGGTGCACGCGCTGCTCGGGATCGGCAGCGTGATCGCGGCGGTGGGGTACGCCTCCCTGCCGGACCGCATCGGCCTGCCCACCCGCCTGCTCGCCGCGGGCGCGGGACTGGCCCTGCTCGCGCTGCCGCTGCTGACGGTCTCGAGCCTGCCCGGCGTGGCGGTGGTGATCCTGTTCCTCGGTCTCGCGGTCGCCCCGTCGATGATCACCTCCTTCACGCTCGCCGAGCGCGTCGTGCCCGCCGCCCGCGTCGGCACGGCGATGACGCTGCTGGCCGGCGTGACGGGTCTGGGGTACGCCGCCGGCTCCGCGGTGGCGGGTCGCCTCGCCGACGCCGGGGAGGCCGGCTCGCTCGGGTCGCTGCCCGGGCACACGGCCGCGTTCTCCGTCACGGTGGCCGCCGCGTTCGCCTCGCTGCTGGTCGCGCTCGCGGGCGCCCGGACCCTGCGACGGGCCCTCGAGGGTGCCGCGGGCGACGAAATCCCAGCAACCACGCGGCGACGCGCCGAACCCGAAGCGTGCACCGGTGCGGATGCCCGGTAGCGTGACCGGAGGCGGAACAGCCTTTACGGTCGGTATCGACCGAACGTCCCTGATGAGGAGTGAGCAAGCATGGTGAACAAGAAGGAGCTCGTCGACCAGGTCGCCGAGGCTGCCGGTCTGAGCAAGGCCGACGCCGAGACCGCCGCCAACGCGGTGTTCTCCGCGATCGGCAACGCCCTGGCCGCGGGCGACAAGGTCGCCATCGCCGGCTTCGGCACCTTCGAGACGCGTGAGCGCGCCGCCCGCACGGGCCGCAACCCGCAGACCGGCGAGGAGATCCAGATCTCCGCGAGCACGACGCCGGCCTTCAAGGCCGCCGCTGCGCTGAAGAAGCAGGTCGCCGGCTGATCTCGGCCCACCGACACGACGAAGGGCGTCCGACCATCTGGTCGGACGCCCTTCTCGTTGCCCAGGGGGTGGAGCGACGGCCCGCTCAGGGGGCCGTGGTCTCCTCGGCCGGGTCGGTGATGTCGGCCTCGCCAGGAGCGCCGGACTCGCGCAGCGAGTCCTCGATCTCCTGGTTCTCGGCCTCGACCTCGTCGGGGTCGATGAGCGGGGTGCCCTCGGCGTCGCACTGGGCGCTGAGGTCCTCGCGCGCGGCCTGGAACGCCTCGTCCGCGGCGGCGGCCTGCTCGGCGACGGCGGGATCGCCGCCCGGCAGCTCGATGGTCGCCTCCTCGCCCGGCTCCAGCTCGAGGAACTCGGAGGGGATGGAGTCGGGGTCGGAGAGCAGGTCCTCCTGAGCCTGCGCGTACTCCGCGTCGGCCGCGGCGACCGCGATCATGGCCTCCGAGGCCTCGGCCAGCGGCGCGAGCGCGTCCGCGGTCGCCTGGTCGCCGTTCTCCGCGTACGCCTCCAGCTCGGACGTCAGCGTCTCGTAGTCGATGTCGCCGTTCTCCTGGTCGAACTCCGGCTGCAGGAGCGGCCCGATCTCGTCGCAGGCGCCGGCCAGGTCGGCCGGCCACTCCCGCTCCGGCGTGGACTCGTCCTCGCCGTCGCCGCTGCACCCGACCAGCGCGAGGCCGAGCACCGCCGACACCGCCACCGTCCGTACGCCCATGCGCGCACCCATGATCCGAGACCTCCACGACTCGTCGTCTCCCGTCCCGGTCCCGGGACGAGCACGCGCACGAGCGTAGTGGACGCGCTCAGTCGCCGTCGCCGAACACCGGCGCCCGCTTGGCGAGGAAGGCCGCGACGCCCTCGGCACCCTCGGGGCCGCCCGCCTGCGCCGTGATCCCGCGGGCCTCGGCACGCAGTCGCGCCTCGGGCGCCGGCTCGGCGGCGTCGCGCACGACCCGCTTGGCGGTGGCCTGCGCGTCCGGCGCACCGGCGGCCAGCAGCGCCACGACGGCGTCGGTCTGGGTCTCGAGGTCGGCGTCGTCGACGACCCGCGCGACCAGCCCCGCGGCGTACGCCTCCTCCGCGTCGAGCCGGTCGCCCAGCAGCGCGAGCCGCAGGGTGCGGTGCAGCCCGAGGGTGTGCACCAGCAGGGACGTGCCGCCGTCCGGGCTGAGCCCGACCTTGGTGTAGCCGAGGGTGAACGAGGCCGAGCGGCCCGCGAGGACGACGTCGGCCGCAGCGGCGAGCGGGAAACCCGCACCCGCCGCGACGCCCTGCACGGCCGCGACGACGACCGCGCGGCTGCGCTGCAGGTCGCTGACGACGCGGTGCAGGTCGTCGGCCAGGTCATCGAGGTGGGCGGCCATGTCGTCGGCCGCCGCCATCCCCCGCAGGTCGCCGCCGACGCTGAAGAAGCGTCCGGTCGAGGCCAGCACGATCACGCGCGCACCGGCCCGGTCGGCGGTGCGCACCGCCTCGCCGAGCTCGGCCACCATCGCGGGGTGGATGGCGTTGCCGCGCTCGGGGTCGGCCAGCGTGATCCGGGCGACGCGGGCGGCGGGGTCGTAGGTCGACGTGATGGAGGTCATGGAGCCCATCATCACCGCGGGGCGCCCGACCCGTCCGGGGCGCCCGGGGTGTGGGCTGCGGGACGCACCGCTGCCGGCATGAGAGCAGCGGTACGCCCCGCAGGTCGGAGGCGCGGGTCAGCCCTGGCGGGCCTTCATCCGCGGGTTCTGCTTGTTGATGACGAACGTGCGGCCGCGACGGCGCACGACCTGCGCGCCGGGCTGCTTCTTGAGGGACTTCAGCGAGTTGCGGACCTTCACGGGGGAGCTCCTGGTGGTGGGGGGGACGGGGGTACGCGCGGTCAGCGCAGCCGACCGGTGGCCGGGTCGACGAGGCCCCGCTGCACGGCGGCGACGAGGCGGCGCGGCACGACGTGCTCGTGGCCGTCGACGACGACCGGGACGAGGTCGGGCCGGCTGGCCTTCCAGGCCGAGCGGCGGTGTCGGGTGTTGCTGCGGGACGTGCGGCGCTTGGGGACGGCCACAGGGGTGCTCCTTCGTTGCTGGGTGGGCTGCTGGGTGGGTGGGTCGGCGGCCGCGGTCAGGCCACGTCGCGCAGGGGGCCGAGCCAGGGCTCGAAGCCGTCCTCGGCCAGGTGCCAGGCGATGCCGGGGCCGTACGCCGCCGGCGCGAGCAGCAGCGACTCGAACGCCGCGGCCAGGTGGGCCGGGGGGCTGCCGACGCCGACGTACGTCAGCCGCGTCCGTCGCGGCCGCCGCCCCCACGCCTCGCCGGCGCCGATCGCGAGGTGCCCGCCGGCGCCCTCCCACAGCAGCGCCTGGTCGGGGCGGGTGGGCAGCCAGAAGCAGCCGCGGGTGCGGAACGGGCCGGAGGCGAGCTCCTCGAGGTGCTCCAGCAGCCGCTCGGGGTGGAACGGCGCGTCGGCGTGCAGGTCGAGGGTCCACACGTCGTCGCGGGGCGCCGGCGGCACCGGGGCGTCGCGCAGGTGGCTGGACCAGGCCCGGGTGCGGGCGTGCTGGTGCGGCGGGCGCTGCAGCAGGTCGGCGCCGGCGAGGAGGTCGGCGCCCTGCACGACGGGTACGTCCGGACGCGCGAGCACCTGCAGCAGCGCACGGGCGGTGCCCGACGTGCTCGAGACCGCGGCCTCGTCGACGCCGTGCGCGACGACCACGTCGGCGTACTCGACCATCGAGCAGGCGACCTCGCCCAGGCCGCGCTCGTCGTCGTGGCTGCTGGCCAGCCCCCGGTCCGCGAGTGTGTCGTCGCCGAGCAGGTCCTCGACCACGCTTGCGCCGTCGACGGCGGCGACGACCGCCGCGACCTTGAGCCGGCGGGCGAGCGCCGGGTCCCAGGCCAGGACGGAGCAGACCTGCTCCCCCTCCGCCCCGACGGGCAGCTGGGCGACGATCGTGCGCCACCGTCCGTCGCGGGCGAGCCGGTCGAGCGTCGGGAGCACGTCCTCGCGCAGGGCGCAGCTGACGCAGGCGTGCTCGAGGGTCACCTCCTCGCGCTCGACGACGCCGCCGAGGTCGCTGACGACGCGCTCGAGGACGCCCCGGTCGAGGTCGATGTGGTGGCGCACGGCGACCGCGTGCGGCAGGTCCCACAACAGGCTCAGCTGGGTGGCCGCCATCGCCGCCGGCGCGGCGCCGGTGACGAGGACGACGGAGGCCCTCACGAGCGCCCCCGCGGCGCTGCGGCGGCGCCGTACCGCCGGCGGAACGCCTCGACGCGGCCCTCGGCGTCGAGCACGCGGCCGCGGCCGGTCCAGAAGGGGTGGCTGGTGGCGGAGACGTCGACGTCGACGACGGGGTAGGTGGTGCCGTCGACCTCGACGGTCTCGCCGCCCACGGCGGCCGAGAGCGTGGAGCGCGTCAGGAGCGTCCAGCCGGTCGATCGGTCGCGGAAGACGACGGGTCCGTAGGTGGGGTGGATCCCCTGCTGCATCGGTGCGTTCCCTTCGAGCTCGGGTCGTGTGTTTAGAATGAGAACCGTTCTCATTACTATGACACATCCCCCGACGGAGAGGAATCCCGTGGCCCGCACCTGCCAGGTGACGGGACGTGAGCCCGGCTTCGGCCACCACGTCTCGCACTCCCACCGCCGCACCAAGCGGAGGTTCGACGTGAACGTCCAGACCAAGCGCTACTTCGTGCCCTCGCTGGGGCGCACCGTGAAGCTGCGCCTCAGCGCCCGGGGCATCAAGGTCGTCGACGCCCGCGGCATCGAGTCCGTCGTGGCCGACCTGCGTCGGCGGGGGGTGCAGCTGTAGTGGCGAAGCGAGGCAACGACGTGCGCCCCATCGTCAAGCTCCGCTCGACGGCGGGGACCGGCTACACCTACGTGACCAGGAAGAACCGGCGCAACGACCCCGACCGCCTGGTGCTGCGCAAGTTCGACCCCCGCGTGCGTCGGCACGTGGACTTCCGGGAGGAGCGCTGAGATGGCGAAGAAGG
The DNA here is from genome assembly GCF_032378595.1 of Nocardioides imazamoxiresistens. Classification (NCBI taxonomy): domain Bacteria; kingdom Bacillati; phylum Actinomycetota; class Actinomycetes; order Propionibacteriales; family Nocardioidaceae; genus Nocardioides; species Nocardioides imazamoxiresistens. The sequence goes on along the minus strand of NZ_JAVYII010000004.1, from coordinate 386,784 downwards.
CGAAGATCGCGGCCCAGGCCCGGCGCGAGCGGACCGTGGCGCGGTACGCCGAGCGGCGCGCGGCCCTCAAGGAGGCGGTGCGCGTCGCCGAACCCGGGTCGCCCCAGCTCCTCGAGGCGGTGCGCGAGCTGAACCGGCTGCCGCGCGACGCCTCACCGGTGCGCCTGCGCAACCGGGACCAGACGGACGGCCGACCCCGCGGCTACCTGCGCAAGGCGGGTCTCTCGCGGATCCGGTTCCGCGAGCTGGCCCACCGCGGCGAGCTGCCGGGGATCCGCAAGTCCAGCTGGTGACGCCGGACGGCGACGGTTGGGGTACGCATCACAAACAAAGTTGAGACGTTGCACTCGCCTTGAGAATTTCTTGAGGTAACCTCCCGGCATGTGTGGCGTTGAGCACGTCGAGCCCGTTGGAAGGGTCGACCGGCTCACACGCTGATCTTCAGCTTGATCGAGCCGGGAGGGATTCCTTTGCAACGCTCCGCCGTGCGCCTGTTGGCAGCACTCTCCACCGTCGCCGTCATCGGCGTGACCACCGCTCCGGCGATGGCTGCCGAGCCCGCCGCCACGGCGAGCGCGACCGCCGCCGTCCTCACGATCGCGGGCAGCCCGGTCGACTCGGGTCAGTACACCGTCGTCAACGACGGTGAGAACGAGACCTCGACCGGCGTCGTAGACCCCCAGGTCGCCGACGTGCTGTCCAACCAGGGCAACGTCTCCATCGGCGCCCTCTACCAGGACGCGACCACCACCGCGGCCGACGGCCGCGGCACGGCGTACGCCTGCTCCGGCGTGGCCGGCACGGGCGCCGTGATCGTCGAGGTCGGTGACGGCTCCTGCCTCACCGGCGGCGACGCGGTCACCCTGCTCCCCGGCACGGTCGACCTGGGCGACGCCGACCTGATCGCCTCCAACATCCTCGACCCGCTGACCGGTCCGCTCAACGACGCGCTCGGCCCCCTGGTCGGCCAGGTCCTGACGCCCCTGAGCGACGTCCTCAACCAGGTCCTCGGCGGCCTGGGCGAGCTCGGCATCGTGATCGAGTCCGCCGGCGCGATCCAGAGCACCTGCCAGGCGACCTCGACCTCGGCGACCGCGACCTCGAACGTCGCCGACCTGCGCGGCTACGTCACCGTCGCGGGCCAGGAGATCGAGATCCTCAGCCTCCCGGTCGGCGACATCCCGCCGAACACGGAGGTCGTCACCGACCTGAACGTGCTCGTCGACTCGGTCATCGCCGGTCTCGACTCGCAGCTGACCAACGCCCTCGGCGGTGCGCTCGCCCCGCTGACGGCCCTGCTGCCCTACCTGAGCGAGATCAACGACCTGGTGATCGCGCAGATCTCCGACCAGCTCGCGCCGGTGCGCGACAACCTGCTGAGCCTCACGCTCAACAAGCAGTCGCAGCCGACGCCGAACTCGATCGAGGTCACCGCGCTCGACCTGCAGGTGCTCCCCGCGGCCTCGCAGTTCATCGGCACCAGCTTTGCCGCGCTCGAGCTGGGCAAGGCGTTCTGCCAGGGCGGCGTCTACGACGTCCAGGAGCCGCCGACCGACGAGCCCGACCCGACCACCCCGCCGACCGACACCGACCGCCCGACGCCGGCCGTCCCGGTCTCCGTCCCGGCCGGCCTGTCCGGCGAGACGCCGGCCCCGTGGGGTCCGGTCGCGCTGGTCACGATGACGCTGCTCGCGGTGGGAGCCGGTGCGTACCGGTTCTTCCGCCTCCGCGCAGACGCCTGACGACGTAACCTCCCGATCATGACCGAGAGCAAGACGGTGCGGGTGGGTCGCTTCGACGCGATCCTCACCGCCCTGACCACGATGCTCCTGGTCCTCTGCGTCGGGATGGTCGGCACCGGCATCGCGTGGCCGGGTGGAGAGGCGGACGACGGAACCTCGTCGGACTACGTCCCTCTCGACCCGGCCGCGCCGATCCGGTTGGAGATCCCCAAGCTCGACGTCGTCGCCGCCGTGTGGGAGATCGACGTGGACCCGCAGGGCGTGCTCGACCCGCCCCGCGACGCGAGCACCGTCGGGTGGTGGCGCGAGAGCGCCCCGCCCGGCGCCCGCGACGGCCAGACCGTCATCACCGGCCACACCGTCCACACCGGCGGCGGCTCGATGAACCGCATCGGCACCCTCGAGCCGGGCGACGCGGTCGACGTCGTCAACAACAACGGCCGGATGCGCTACTCGGTCGACAAGGTGCGCTACTACTCCCGCGAGGAGATCACCGAGAACGCCGAGGAGCTGTTCGGCCAGGACCGTGGCGAGGGCGACCTCGTGCTCATCACGTGCGCGGACTGGAACGGCGAGTACTACGAGCGCAACGTGATCGTCTTCGGCACCCCGACGGGCCAGCCGGCCGACGAGCCCGGCGACGAGCCCACCCAGGAGCAGGCCGCCGGCTGAGCGGGCCTGCCGCTCTCCCTCCCGCTCTCCCTCCCGCCTCAGGAGTACCCGGTTAACCGGGTACTCCGGCACTTGGACCCCGTTTCGACGGGGTCCAAGTGCAGGAGTTCGTCACACAGTCCCCCGCGGTGACAGCCCGTGGCACCATGGAGAGGTCGCGGCCCGTCGTCGGGCCGCCCTCCCGGAGGCCACGATGCGCCGCTCCTCCCCCACCCTGCGGGCCACCTCGCGGACCACGCCGGTCGCCCTCGTGGTCGCGCTCGCCGCCCTGCTGCTGGCCGCGACGGCCTGTACGCCCGGGCTGCGCGACAGCGCCGCGCCGCCGACGGGCTCGGCCACCGCCGGTGCGGGCCAGACGCCGGCCGAACCCACGCCGACCACTCCCAGCGAACCGCCCGAGCCCACGGAGCCCACCGAGCCGCCCGAGCCGCCTGGCCCCGTCCCGAGCGACGGCACCCCGCGCGACGCGCTGCTCAGCATCCCCGCGCTCGGCATCGTCGACCTCGTGGTGCAGGCGTACGAGGGGCGCACCGACGACGCCCCCGGCACCGAGATCCAGGACGGCGGCATCGCGGCCAGCCCCTACGGGGCCGAGGGCGGCACCGGGCCCGGAGGCGTGGGGAACTACCAGGTCACCGCCCACCGGCTGTCGTCGACGCGCGCGTTCGAGTTCCTGCCCGATCTCGTGGACGGCGACGTCGTGCAGGTCCGGGTCGACGCCCTGACCTACAGCTACGAGGTCGTCGAGACCCACCAGGTCTCGTTCCGCGACCCGGCGTCGCTCGCGGCGCAGCGGGCCGCCGTGCCCGGGCAGCCCGGGGTCACGCCGACCGAGGCCATGATCACGCTCTCGACCTGCCGGACCCCCGAGGACCGGGCCGAGGGCAACTGGTGGTCCGACGAGTTCGGCAACCCCGAGCACCGCATCGACAAGATCGGGCGGCTCGTCGAGGTCACCGGCGCCTGAGACGGCGCCGCGCGGACGGGAACGCTCAGCCCAGCTTCTCCCCGAGGAACGCCGAGATCGCCTCCATCGACGCGGGGAACTGCGGCCCGAAGGCGTGGCCCTCGCCGTCGTACACGTCGAGCGTCGCGTCGACGCCCGCGCCCTGCAGGGCCGCGTGGGTCGCCTCCGCCCAGGGCAGCGGGCACGTGTCGTCGGCGCTGCCGTGGACGACGAGCACCGGCTCGGTCACCCGGTCGACGTAGGTGCGGGTCGAGGCGGCCGCGTAGTAGCCGGGGTTCTCCTCGGGCGTGCCCGCGAGGTCGACCAGCTGCTCCCAGAACCCGCCGCCGTCGTTGAACTGCACGAAGTTGTCGGCGGCGTTGCTGGACACGGAGGCGTACAGGACGCCGGCGTCGAGGTGACCGGGCGCCATCTCCAGCGCCTCGAGCACCGCGCCGCCCCCCATCGAGCGCCCGAAGGCCGCGACGCGCTCGTCGTCGACGGCCACGAGGTCGGTCTCGCGCAGCGCGGTGGCCGCGTTGAGGACGTCGACGGCGTACCCGAACCGCTGCGTCTCCACCAGCGCCGGGTCGTCGTCGGAGCCCGCGTGACCGCGGTAGTCGACGTGGAACGCGACGAACCCGTCGGTCGCGAGGACGCCGCGCTCGCGCGTCATGCCCTGGCCCTGCTCGTACGCGGCGGGGTCGATGTAGCCGTGGGCGAGCACGACCGCGGGGAACGGACCCTCCCCCGCCGGGACGTTGAGCACGCCGGTGATCAGCAGTCCCTCGCTGCGGTAGCTGGCGTCGTAGGAGGTGTACGCGGAGGTCTGCTCGCGCACCTCGCCGAGCTGCAGGTCGCCACCGGTGAACGCGGCGTCGAACCAGCGCGAGAGGTCCGCCGGCCCCTCGGCCGGCGGGGGCGTCGGCTCGGGCGTGGGGGTGGCCGTGCTCGGCGGCGTCCCGGAGGACGCGGCCGCCGAGGACGTGGCCGACGAGCTCGGCCCCGACGACGCGTCGGGGCCCGCCCCCTCGTCCGTGCCCGTGCACGCGGTGACGAGGAGCAGCCCTGCAGCGGCCACGCCGCGGCGTACGGTCATGCCGACCAGTCTGTCAGCGCCAGCCCAGCGCCGGCGCGACGTGCGTCAGCAGCGACTCGATCACGTGGGCGTTGTAGTCCACGCCCAGCTGGTTCGGCACGGTGAGCAGCAGCGTGTCGGCCGCGGCGATCGCCTCGTCCTCGCGCAGCTGCTCGACGAGCTCGTCGGGCTCCGCGGCGTACGACTTCCCGAAGCGCGCCGTGCCGCCGTCGATGATTCCGACCTGGTCGCGGCTGTCGCGGTCGTGGCCGAAGTATGCCCGGTCGCGGTCGTCGACGATCGGGAAGATGCTCCGGCTGACCGAGACCCGCGGCTCGCGGTCGTGGCCGGCCTCCTTCCAGGCGTCGCGGAACATCTGGATCTGCTCGGCCTGCAGCTGGTGGAACGGGACGCCGGTGTCCTCGGTCAGCAGGGTCGAGCTCATCAGGTTCATGCCCTGGCGGCCGGTCCACTCGGCGGTCGCGCGGGAGCCGGCGCCCCACCAGATGCGGTCGCGCAGGCCCTCGGAGTACGGCTCGATGCGCAGCAGGCCGGGCGGGTTGGGGAACATCGGCCGGGGGTTCGGCTGCGCGAACCCGCGCCCGGAGATCACGTCGAGGAACACCTCGGTGTGGCGGCGCGCCAGGTCGGCGTGGTCCTCGCCGTCGGCGGGCGCGTAGCCGAAGTACCGGTAGCCGTCGATCACCTGCTCCGGTGATCCGCGGCTGATGCCGAGCTGCAGCCGGCCGCCGGAGATGAGGTCGGCGGCGCCCGCGTCCTCCGCCATGTAGAGCGGGTTCTCGTAGCGCATGTCGATCACGCCGGTGCCGAGCTCGATCCGGCTGGTACGCGCGCCGGCCGCGGCCAGCAGCGGGAACGGCGAGGCCAGCTGGCGGGCGAAGTGGTGCACGCGGAAGTACGCACCGTCGGCGCCCAGCTCCTCCGCGGCGACCGCGAGCTCGATCGACTGCAGCAGCACGTCCGAGGCCGACCGCGTCTGCGAGTGCGGCGAGGGCGTCCAGTGACCGAAGGACAGGAACCCGATGTTCTTCATAGTTGACCGAACAACTACCTGGGACGCGGCATTCCTGCGGCAGCCGGCCCGATCAGGCGGGGTTCGACGCCGTGACCAGCCAGCAGGCGCCCGGGTAGCGCACCACGCCGTCGACCCGGTGCCGGCGCAGCTCCGTGCGCACCTCGTCCAGCAGCGCGGCCCACCCGTCCTCGCCGAGCAGCGGCAGCAGCCGGGCGCGCGCCGCACGACCGGTGGCCGTCGCCAGGATCACCGCGAGGCGGCTCTCGACGCCGTCGCCACCGGCGTACCCGTGGTCGTGGACGTAGTCCAGCGGGCGCACCGCGACGTCGCGCCACCCCGCGTCGACGAGCACGGCGCGCACGCGGGCGTACTCGGCCATCGACACCGGACCCGGCGCCCCCGGGACGCTGCGCGGCCGGTCGCCGAGCTCGGCGTCCCAGCGGCGGGTGAGCACCGAGGTGCCCAGGGTGAACATCGGGTTCTCCTCGACCTCGCGCCAGCAGGCGAAGGCGAGGCGGGCGCCCGGCGCGGCCGCGGAGCGCAGGTTCGCGAACGCGGCGACCGGGTCGGCGAAGAACATCACGCCGAAGCGCGACACGATCCGGTCGAACGGCGCTCCGAGGAGGCCGAGGTCGGCCGTCTGGGCGTCGGCCGCGAGGACGGTGGCGGACGGTACGCGCGCCTGCGCCGCCGCCACCATCGGCTCGGCGATGTCGACCCCGACGACCTCGTGCGCCCCACGCCGGGCCGCGGCCTCGAGCAGCGCGCCCGTGCCGCAACCGACGTCGAGCACCCGCCGGGCGGAGGCGAGGTCGGCGGCCTGGACGACCGCGGTCGTGACCGGCGCGAGCACCGCGTCGAGGTCGGCCTCCGTCTCGATCCAGCCGGCCGCGTCGGCGTCCCAGGTCGCGCGCATCGTCTCGTTGCTCACGAGGCGAACCTAGGGCACCGGGTTAGGCGTACCTAAGTAGCGTCCTGCCAGGCGAGACCGGGCGCGATTCAGGCGTCGGCCGCCGCGCGCAGCGTCGGCCCGGTCGCGGCCTGGATCTCCTCGACCGTCACGTCGGGCGCGAGCTCGACGAGCACGAGGCCGTCCGGGGTCACGTCGATGACGCCGAGGTCGGTGATGATCCGCTGCACGACGCCGCGGCCGGTGTAGGGCAGCGAGCACTCCTCGACGATCTTGTGGGAGCCGTCGCGGGCGACGTGCTCCATCAGCACGACGACCTTGCGGGCGCCGTGGACGAGGTCCATCGCACCGCCCATGCCCTTGACCATCTTGCCGGGGATCATCCAGTTGGCGAGGTCGCCGGTCGCGGAGACCTGCATGGCGCCGAGGATCGCGGCGTCGACCTTCCCGCCGCGGATCATCCCGAAGCTGGTCGCGGAGTCGAAGATCGACGAGCCGCGGCGCAGCGTGACGGTCTCCTTGCCGGCGTTGATCAGGTCGGGGTCCTCGTCGCCCTCGACGGGGTACGCCCCCAGCCCGAGGATGCCGTTCTCCGACTGGAGCACGATCTCCTTGTCGTCGTCGACGTGGTTGGGCACCAGGGTCGGCAGGCCGATCCCGAGGTTCACGTAGTCGCCGTCGGCGAGCTCGGCGGCGGCCCGCGCCGCCATCTGGTCGCGGTCCCAGCTCATCGGTCGCCCTCCTGCTCCGTGGCCTGCTCGGTGCGCGGACGCACCGTCGTCTTCTCGATCCGCTTGTCGTCGGCCTGCTCGGGGCTCAGCTCGACGACGCGGTGCACGTAGATGCCCGGCGTGTGGACGTCGTCGGGGTCGATCTCGCCCGGCTCGACGAGGTGCTCGACCTCGGCGATGGTGACCCGGCCGGCCATCGCGGCCAGCGGGTTGAAGTTGCGGGCGGCGCGTCGGAACACGAGGTTGCCGTGGCGGTCGCCCTTCCAGGCGCGCACGAGGCCGAAGTCGGCCACGATCGCCTCCTCGAGCACGAACTCGCGCTCGCCGTCGACGGTCTCGAAGACCTGGGTCTGCTTCGCCGGAGAGGTACGCACCACGTTGCCCTCGGCGTCGTAGCGCCACGGCAGGCCGCCGTCGGCGATCTGGGTGCCGACCCCGGTCGGCGTGAAGAACGCCGGGATGCCGGAGCCGCCGGCACGCAGCCGCTCGGCGAGCGTGCCCTGCGGCGTCAGCTCGACCTCGAGCTCGCCGCCCAGGTACTGCCGCGCGAACTCCTTGTTCTCGCCGACGTACGACGCGACCACGCGCCGCAGCCGCCCGGCGGCCAGCAGGATCCCGAGGCCCCAGTCGTCGATCCCGGCGTTGTTCGAGAACACCTCCAGGTCGTCCGCGCCCTGCGCGTGCAGCGCGGCGATCAGGGTCGAGGGGATCCCGCAGACCCCGAACCCGCCGACGGCCAGGCTCGAGCCCGGCGCGATGTCCTCCACGGCCGCTGTGGCCGACGTCACCACCTTGTCCATGCGCCGATTCGACCGTCTCGCACCGGTGCCGTCAACGCGCCGTCGCCGAACGGGCCTCAACCTCCTGCCAGCCGGACACCGCCTCCCGGTAGCGTTCACTGGGTGGACACCCCCAAGGACGTCGTCGGTCGCGCCGCCGCCGTGCTCCGCGTGCTGTCGCAGGCCGAGCCGCAGGGGCTGGGCACGTCCGAGGCGGCGCACGCCGCCGGGCTGCCGCGCGCGACCGTCCACCGCCTGCTGAGCTCGCTGGCCGAGCACGGGCTGGTCGACCGCGACCCGCGCTCGGGCGCCTGGCTGCTGGGGGCGGAGCTGTTCCTCCTGGGGGCCACCGCGGCGCCACGCTACGACGTACGCGCGCTCGCCCACCCCGTCGTGCGCCGCCTGGCCGAGGTGACCGGGGAGAGCGCGTTCTTCTCGGTGCTGCGCGGCGACGAGACCGTCTGCCTGATCCGCGAGGACGGCGCGTTCCCGCTGCGCTCCCACGTGCTGTTCGAGGGCGCGCGGTTCCCGCTCGGCGTGGTGTCGGCGGGCATCGCGGTGCTCGCGTTCCTGCCCGAGCGCGAGGTCGAGCGCCACCTCGCCGAGCACGACCTCGCCGGGCCCTTCGGGGCCGCGCATTCTGCGGACGCCGTGCGCGGACGCCTGGCCGAGGTGCGGCGTACCGGCTGGGCCGTCAACCCGGGCCTCATCGTCGAGGGCAGCTGGGGCATGGCGGCCGCGGTGTTCGACGCGGCCGAGCGCCCCGTCGGCGCGCTCAGCCTCAACGGCGTCGTCGGCCGCTTCGGCCCCGAGCGGCAGCCCGAGCTCGGCCGGCTCCTGCTGAAGGCGGCCCACTCGCTCGGCGGCGCGATCCACCAGCGCTGAGCGCTCGCGCCCGGAACGCCGAACGGCGGGCCCCGGTGACCGGGACCCGCCGTGGCGGTGCTGCTGTGACGCTGTGCTGCGGGTGACGTTCAGACCAGGTCGAAGCGGTCCGCGTTCATGACCTTCACCCAGGCGGCGACGAAGTCGCGGGCGAACTTCTCGCGGGCGTCGTCGCTGGCGTAGACCTCCGCGACGGCGCGCAGCTCGGAGTTGGCGCCGAAGACCAGGTCGACCCGGCTGCCGACGATGGTCTCGCCGGCCGCCGTGGTGCCCGTGTAGGTCTGCTCGGTGTCGTCCGTCGCCGTCCACTCGGTGCCGAGCTCGAGCAGGTTGACGAAGAAGTCGTTCGACAGCGTGCCGACGTTCTCGGTGAACACGCCGGTGGCGGAGCCGTCCTGGTTCGTGCCGAGGACGCGCAGGCCGCCGACGAGCACGGTCGCCTCGGGCGCCGTGAGGCCGAGCAGGTTGGCGCGGTCGACGAACAGGAACTCGGCCGGGAGGCGGTTGCCCTTGCCCGTCCAGTTCCGGAAGCCGTCGGCGACGGGCTCGAGGTGCGTGAACGACTCGACGTCGGTCTGCTCGAGCGTGGCGTCGGTGCGACCCGGGGTGAACGGCACCTCGATGTCGAAGCCGCCGTCCTTCGCGGCCTGCTCGACCGCGGCGGAGCCCGCCAGGACGATCAGGTCGGCGATCGAGACGCGCTTGTCGCCCGAGTTCTCGTGGAACGCGGAGCGGATCTCCTCGAGCTTGCCGAGCACGCGGGCGAGCTGGTCGGGGTTGTTGACCTCCCAGCCGTTCTGCGGCTCGAGGCGCACGCGGGCACCGTTGGCACCGCCGCGCTTGTCGCTGGAGCGGTACGTCGACGCCGACGCCCACGCGGTCGCGACGAGCTCGCCGATCGAGAGGCCCGAGCTGAGCACCTCGCTCTTGAGGAACGCGATGTCCTCGCCGTCGACGGGCTGGCCCTCGGCGGCCGGCAGCGGGTCCTGCCAGATGAGCTCCTCGGTCGGGACCTCGGGGCCGAGGTAGCGCTGGATCGGGCCCATGTCGCGGTGGGTGAGCTTGAACCAGGCGCGGGCGAACGCGTCGCCGAACGCGACCGGGTCGTCCTTGAACTTGCGCGAGATCTGCTCGTAGACGGGGTCGAAGCGCAGCGCCAGGTCGGTCGTCAGCATGCGCGGCTCGCGACGGCCCTCGCCGTGCGCGTCCTGCACCATGTCGGCGCCGCCGTTGTTCTTCGGCCGCCACTGGTTGGCGCCGGCCGGGCTCTGGAAGAGCTCCCACTCGTAGGCGAACAGGATGTGGAAGAACTCGTTGTCCCAGCGGGTGGGGTGGTAGGTCCAGGTGACCTCGAGACCGCTGGTGACGGTGTCGGCGCCGTGGCCGGTGCCGTAGCCGTTCTTCCAGCCCGTGCCCTGGTTCTCCAGGGGCGAGGCCTCCGGGTCCGGGCCGAGCTTGTCGTCCTGGTGGGCGCCGTGCGTCTTGCCGAAGGTGTGGCCGCCGGCGATCAGCGCGACGGTCTCCTCGTCGTTCATCGCCATCCGGCCGAAGGTCTCGCGGATGTCGCGGGCCGCGGCGACCGGGTCAGGCTGGCCCTCGGGACCCTCGGGGTTGACGTAGATGAGGCCCATCGTGGTGGCGCCGAGCGGCTTCTCGAGCTGGCGGTCGCCCGAGTAGCGCTGGTCGGTGCCGAGCCACTCGGTCTCCGAGCCCCAGTAGACGTCGTCGTCCGGCTCCCACACGTCGGCGCGGCCGCCGGCGAAGCCGAAGGTCGTGAAGCCCATCTCCTCGAGCGCGACGTTGCCGGTGAGGATCATCAGGTCGGCCCAGGAGATCTTCTGGCCGTACTTCTTCTTGACCGGCCACAGCAGGCGGCGGGCCTTGTCGAGGTTGACGTTGTCGGGCCAGCTGTTGAGCGGCGCGAAGCGCTGCATGCCGGCGCCGGCGCCGCCGCGGCCGTCGAAGACGCGGTAGGTGCCCGCGCTGTGCCACGCCATCCGGATCATGAACGGGCCGTAGTTGCCGAAGTCGGCGGGCCACCACGGCTGCGAGTCGGTGAGGACGTGCGCGATGTCCTGCTTCACGGCCGCCAGGTCGAGCGAGGCGAACGCGGCCGCGTAGTCGAAGTCGTCGCCCAGCGGGTTCTTCGCCGGGGCGTGCTTCGCGAGGATGTCGACGTTGAGGCGGTTGGGCCACCACACGCGGTTCGGCTCACCCTGGGTGGGGTGCGGCAGCGCGCTGCCGTGCGCGACCGGGCAGCCGGACGCCTCGCCCGGCGCCGGGACCGGCTCGTCGGTCGTGATCTGTCCGTGCTCGTTGCCGGGAGTGGGCTCGGTGGACATCAGGTTCCTTCCGGTGATGGGCGGATCGGGGAGATTCGGGAAGCTGTCGTGGGGGCGTACGCCCGTCGGTCTCAGACCGCCGGGGCGACCGCGCAGGCGGCGCAGCGGCCCCAGTAGATGACCTCCGCCTCGTCGATGACGAAGCCGTGGTCGTCGGAGGCGGTGAGGCAGGGCGCCTCGCCGACGGCGCAGTCGACGTCGGCGATGACGCCGCAGGAGCGGCATACGACGTGGTGGTGGTTGTCGCCCGTGCGGGTCTCGTAGCGCGCGACCGAGCCGTTGGGCTTGATCCGGCGCACCAGCCGCGAGGTGGTCAGCACGTTGAGCGAGTCGTAGACCGCCTGCGCGGAGACGTCGGGCAGGTGGCGCCGCACGGCGCCGAGGATGGTGTCGGTGTCGGCGTGGGGGTGGTCGCGGACCGCGTCCAGCACCGCCAGCCGGGGCCGGGTGACACGCAGTCCGGCCCCCCGCAGCTGCTGCTGGAAGTCGGTGCTCACGAGGCAGGACATTACCTGTTTTCTGGAACAACTCCAAACAAGAACCTTGACAGGGCGGGTCGTCTCCGTAGCGTGGAGGACTGGAACGAACGTCGACTCTCGGGAGATGGAACGTGCGCATCCGACCTGCAGCCCTGGCCGTCGCGGCCCTCGCCACGACCGCCGCCACCACCGCCTCGAGCGCCCTGCTGGCCCCGGCGGCCCACGCCGGCGGACCGCCGGTGACCATCGAGGCCGACTACGACGCGACCCTCACCAGCCACCCCGTGGGCCACCATACGGCGAACAACTTCCGCGACGCGGAGACCGGCTACCCCGGCGACTGGTCGGCGGACTACGGCCTCGCGGCCGGTACGCCCGTGCGCCCCCGCCTCAGCGGCCCCGACGGCCTGACCCTCACCGTCGCCAAGGTCGCCCCGGCCTGCACGAACGGCGGAGGCGGGCAGGGCGTCCAGGTCTCGGTCGGCGACGCGTCCGGCGAGATCGGCCGGGTGGCGTACCTGCACCTCGAGGACGTCACCGTTGCCGAGGGCGACACGGTCTCCACCGACACCGTGCTCGGCGTCGTCGGCGGCGACATCGCCTACGACAGCAGCTGCTGGACCGGCCCGCACCTGCACCTCGAGGGCTTCAACCGCAGCGACTACAGCTGCTTCATCGCCCCGGAGACCGCCGCGCCCGGCACCCCGCTCGGCCGGATCGGTGGCAGCGACGTGCAGCAGCGGGAGACGGCGTGTCCGTGAGGGGGTGGCCGCGTCCCCGGCCCCGGGCGAGCGCCGTCAGCGTCCGGCCGGCGTCTGCGGGGGCGAGCACGCCCGACCCGGGCCCGAGAGAAAACGCGGACGAACGAGCGATCCACCGGCCTCGGGGTCCGCGTTTTCTGGCGCTCCGTCCGCGTTTTCTTCCGGGTACGCCCGGGTGGGCGGCCGCCGCTCACCGCGGCACCGGCGCCACCCGCCAGGTCTTGGTGCGCATCGGCTGACGAGCGAGGTGGGCGACCGCCTCGCCCCGGGTCCACCCGCGGTCCGGGAGTACCTGGGCCTCGACGTGGACGTCGAAGGACGCGAGGAACGGGAACGGGTCGACGACGACCACGCCGGGAGCGTCGACCCGCGCGACGAGCTGACGACGCTCGCCCCCCGGCCCCAGCCCCACGGCGGGGAGCCGCACCGACTCCGAGCGGTGGTCCACGCCGGTCAGCTGGGGTCCCCACGGGACGACGGGCTCGCGCGGCGCCGGCTCGTCCGGGACGACGCAGAGGAACAACGACAGGAGGTCCCACACCTGCAGCAGCTCGAAGTGGTGCCACAGCCGCGTCTCGAACAGCGCCCGGGGCTCCTGCTCCGTCCACACCTCCTCGCGCACGCCGATCCAGCGCTCCTCCTCCGCGCGCACGACCGCGGCCTGACGCGCTCGGTCCTCCGGGGTGCGTTCCAGTCGGGAGCCGGCTCGCGGACGCTGCCAGCGGCCGCGGTAGATCCCCGACCAGTGCATCCCGACGAGCAGGCCCGCGTAGGCGTCGAGCATCGACACCTTCTCCACCCCCGCTGCGTAGAGCGGGATGTGGCGGTCGATGTCGATGTCGAGGAAGTGCAGCGGGCGCCGCTCGAGCTCGTCGAACAGGAGCGCGCCGTCGAAGGACCGCCACCCCTCGTCGTGCTTGGCGGCGGCCAGGGCCACCGCCGGGACCGGCGACGGCGCGGCGAAGACCCCGCCGCCCCAGCGTTCCGCGAGCTCGCCGGCGATGCGGCCGTGCTCGACCTGGTGGATCAGCTCGATGTCCCCGCCGGTGCGGTTGACGATCACGACTCCTCCTGTCCCTCGGCCGCCTCGGCCACGATCTCCCTGGCCCGGCGCACCGTCGCCGGGTCGACCAGCGAGCCGGAGGCACCGGCGTACGCCGCCTTGCCGTCGGCCCTCGATGCCTCGAACTCCGCGAGCAGGGCGCGGGCGCGCTCGACCTCCTCCGCCGTGGGCGCGAACTCCGCGGCGATGACCGCGACCTGGCGCGGATGCACCGCCGTCCGGCCCCGGAAGCCCTGCCGGAACTGCACCTGGCAGGAGCGGCGCAGACCGTCCGGATCGTCCAGCACCGTGTGCACGGGACCGATGGGGCGCTCGATGCCGGCGAGCGCGGAGGCGAGGACGACCCGGTTGCGCAGGGGCGCCATCTCCTCCCGGTCGGGTCCGGGCACCATGCCGAGCTCCGCAGCGAGGTCGGCCTCGCCGATCGCGAGCCGGCGCACGCGCGGGTGCGCCGCGACCTGGTCCACCGTCGCGATCCCCCGGGCCGACTCCAGCAGGGCCACGACCCCCACGCTCCCCGGACGCAGCGAGCGGCGCGCCTCGAGCTCGTCGAGCCGCCGCGCCACCCGGTCGACCAGGTCGGGCTCGGCCTTGGGCACGACCACCGTGTGCAGGCCCGGACCCACGACGGCGTCCAGGTCGTCCTCCGGCTCCGCCGCGTCGATCCGCACCCACAGCTGGTGAGCCACTGACCCCGGGGGCGCGCCGGTCAGCGCGCCGACCAGTCGCCGGGCCTCGTCCTTGCGCGGAGGCGCCACCGCGTCCTCGAGGTCGAGGATCAACGCGTCGGCCCCCGACCGTGCGGCCTTCTCGGCCCAGCCCTCCCGGTCGCCGGGCACGTAGAGCAGCGACCGGGCGGGCCTGGTCGCGCCCGTCACCGGCCGGTCGGCCGGCGCAGGTACCGACCGGTCGGCTCGCCGACGACCTTGCCGTCCGCGAGCACGCGAGCGCCGCGCAGGAAGGTGTCGGTGACCTGGGCCGTGAGCTCCATCCCCTCGAAGGGCGTGTACTCCTGGGTCGACTCGCTCTCGCTCGCCCTCACCGTCCAGGTGTGGTCGGGGTCGACCAGCACGAGGTCCGCGTCGAAACCGACGGCCACGGCGCCCTTGGTGCGCAGCCCGAAGCGCTCCGCCGGGTTCCAGGCGGTGAGCCGGGCGACCTCGCCCATCGGCAGGCCGCGTGCTCCGCCCTCGCTGACCATGCCCGCCAGGAGGTACTCGGCGCCGCCGAAGCCGGACTTGGCGACGAACACGTCGTCGGCCGGCTCGCCGAACTTCAGCTCCTCGCGGCAGCACGCGTGGTCGCTGACGACCCAGCTGACCTCGCCGGCCAGCACGTGGCGCCACAGGGCCTCGACGTCCTCGCGCGGCCGGATCGGGGGGTTGACCTTCGCGCCGAGGCCCGACGCCGTGTCGATGTCGGCGAGCAGGTGCCCCACGGTGACCTCGCGCCGGAAGTCGACCTCCGGGAACGTCGCGGCCATGCGCAGCGCCGCGTCCATGGCCTTCGCGGACGACAGGTGCAGCAGGTTGATCGTCGGCAGGTCCGTCTCGTGGGCCAGGTAGGACGCGATGGTGACGGCCAGGCCCTCCGAGTGCTGCGGCCGGGAGGCGCTGTAGGCCGCGAGCCCGGTCAGCTCGCCCTGCTCCTCGACGAGCTTCGTGTACGCCGTCATGATCTCGGCGGTCTCGCAGTGCAGCGAGAGGGAGATCTCGTCCGCGAGCTCGGGGTGGTCCGCCCGCGCCTTCTGGACCGCACGCATGACGAACTCGAAGTGCGCCAGGTCGTAGCGCTCGTCCTCCGGGATCATCAGGAAGTCGCTCTGGCTGCTCGACCGGCCGTGCAGGCCGTGGCTGCCGTAGAACATGAAGATCTTGAAGGACGTCACCCCGTGGTCGGTGACGAGGTCGGACAGCTCGCCGAGGTGCTCCTTGCTCATCGGGGCCAGGTGGAAGCCGTAGTCGACGAACGAGCGGCCCTGCGAGGCCTCGAGCACCCGCGGGAAGAAGTCGCGGTAGGACCCGCCGCGGTTCAGGTAGTACTGACCGGTGCGCATGTAGTTCAGCGCCGTCGTCACGCCGCCCTGGGCGCACGCGCGGCTCTCGGTCTCGGCGTCGACGGAGAGCTCGTTGTAGATGCCCCAGTGCTGGTGGGCGTCGACGACGCCGGGGAAGAGCAGCCGGCCGGCGCCGTCGACGACCTCGGCGCCGTCCGTGTCGAGGTCGGCCCCGACGGCGGTGATCACGCCGTCGGTCACCGCGACGTCCCACGCCTGCGGTTCGGGGTGGTCGTGGTGGACCACGCGGACGTTGGTGATGACGAGGTCGGGGGTGCTCATCTCGATGTGCCTTTCGTCGTGGGTCGGTGGGGTCACCGGGTCGGGGTCCCGGCGAGCGCCGCGGTGGCGGCGGCCTGCATGAGGTCGCGGACCGAGCGCCGGCCGTCGAGCTCGCGGGCGAGCTGCTGGATGTCGGTGATGGCCGTGGCCTCGAGGAGGTCGCGGCAGTTCTCGCGGAACTTGGCGGCCAGGTCGTCGTCGGACAGCGGCCGCTCCGGGCCGCCCAGGTTGGCGAGGACCCGCTCGACGTGCTCGACGCCGTCGTGGGTCGTCAACCGCACCACCGCGGGGAACTGGTGCGGGAAGATCTGGTCGCACTCCTCGTCGGCGACGACCGTCACCTTCGCCATCAGGTCCCGCCGGCGGGGGTCCTGGGCGAGCTCGTCGGTGAAGTCCGCCAGCCCCAGACCGAGGCCGCGGCCCTCGTTGAGCAGCCCGGCGACCACGACGTAGGGGCCGCTGAACTGGGCCTGGTAGCCGGTCTGCGGAGCCCGCTTGACGTCGAGCGGCTCGCCGATCGTGCGGACGACGGCGGAGGGGACCCGCAGCTCGATCGCGGCGACGTCCTCCGGGCGTACGCCCTGCTGCGCGAAGCGCATGCCGGCGTCGGCGCTCGTGTGGGTGAAGTGGTTGGCCGGGTAGGGCTTGAAGAAGATCCCCGGCACCGCCCACGTCCGACCCAGGCCGTCCGTGACCTCGCCCAGGTCCGCCTCGCCGCGCAGGAACGCCTCGAAGAACCCGAACCGTCCCTCGAGCACGCTCGGCGGACCGGTGATCCCGCGCCGGACCATCTCGGTGGCCATGACGGCGGAGTGGGCCGCCCAGCCGCAGTGCATCCGCTTGACGGTGCCGCCCGTGCGGTTGGCCTCGATGATCCCGGCCGCCATCGACGCGGTCACCCCGAGCACGTCGACCACCTGGCTCTCGGAGAGGCCGCACAGCAGGGCGGCCGCGACCGCGGCGCCCATCGCGCCGCAGATCGAGGTGGCGTGCTGCCCGTGCTCGAAGAAGACCGAGTTGCCGAGCCGGCGGTCGTAGCCCGCCATGCCGAGCCGGCACGCGACCTCGAGGCCGACGCCGGCGGCGTCGAGCAGCGCCTCGGCGGGCGCGTCGACCATCTCCGCGACCGCGAGCGCCGCGGGCACCACCGCGGCGCTCGGGTGCAGCACCGACGGCAGGTGGGTGTCGTCGAAGTCGAGGGAGTGCGCCAGCACGCCGTTGAGGAGCGCGGCCTGCGCGGCGGGCACGCGGTCGGCGACACCGAAGGCGTACGCCTGCGGGGTGCCGCCCTGGGAGGCCACGAGGTCGACGACCGCGCGGCTCGTCTCGAGCCGCTGCGCGGCGAGGCACAGCCCGACCACGTCGAGCACCCGCTGCCGGACGCTCGCCCGGACCTGCTCGGGCGCGCCGACCCTGCGGGTCTCGACCGCGAACGCCGCCAGCTGCTGCGCCAGGGTCCGCTCAGCCACGGGACACCACCGCGAGGGGCCGCACGGGCGAGCCCGTCGCGCCGACGAGCGGGAGGGGCGAGAGCACGAAGGTGAACTCGTGGACCGCGGCCTGCGCCACGCCGTCGAGGTCGAGGGCCTCGACGATGTAGATGCCGCTCTCGACCAGCAGGACGCGGTGGGCCGGGAGGGACGCGTGCCCGGCCCCGGGGGCGAGCCGTTCGAAGGCGATCGTGTCCGCGCCGACGGCGTGCACGTCCCGGGCGGCGAGCCAGGCCGCGCCGGCCTCGCTCACGCCGGGCACACCGGACGCCGCGCCGCGGTAGACCGAGGGGTCGGGGTCGTGGAAGTGGCGGCCCCAGCCGCTGCGGATCAGCACCACGTCACCGGCGCCCACGTCGGTGCCCTGGCGCTCGACGGTCGCCTCGAGGTCCGCGACCGTGATCTCGTAGCCGGCCTCGCAGCCGTCCGCGAGGTCGAGCGTGGCAGGGACGTCCAGCAGCACGCCGCGCCGCACCATCGGGGCGATCGTGTGCACGCCGTGCTCGAGGTAGCGACCGCCGACGCCGGCCTGGGCGGCGTCGACGCCCCCGTGCAGCAGACCGTCCTGCGAGACGTGGGCGAGCGCGTCGATGTGGGTCCCCACGTGCGTGCCCATCGAGATGAAGTCGTTGGCGGCCGACCCGCCGTCGCCGCGCACCATGTCGCCGTGGCGGCGGGGCAGGGAGTGCCAGTACGCCGGGTGGTTCGGCGACTGCGGCATCCCGATGCTGAGGGGGCGGCCGAGGTCGTGCACCTCGACGCCCTGCTGCACGGCGGCGAGCAGCGGGTCGGTGGTCGTGCGGGTGGTCGTGGTCATCCGGGTGGTCCCCAGTTCTCTTCGATCGCGGAGGTCGTCGTGGGTGGGTGCGCGCGGCACCGTCGCGTCAGGTGACCACGCCGCGCTCCCGCAGCTCGGCGACGCGGTCCGGGGCGATCCCCGCCTCGCGGAGGACGGCGTCGGTGTCGGCGCCGAGCGGGCGACCGGTGAACCGGATGCTCCCCGGCGTCTCGGACATCCCCCACAGGGGCCCGTGCATCGCCAGCTCACCGAGCTCGTCGTCCTCGACGAACGTGATCATCCCGGTGGCCAGGACGTGCTCGTCCTCGACGATGTCGCGTGCGTCGTAGACCGGCGCCACGGCGGCACCCGCCTCGGAGAACGCGGCCGTCACGTCGGCGCGGGTGCGCTCGCGGATCCAGGAGCCCACGTAGTCGTCGAGCAGGTCCGCGTGCTGCGCACGCTGGCGGCCGCTGACGAACCACGGCTCGTCGATGACCTCGGGGTGGCCGACGAGACGCAGGACCCGCTCGGCGATGGCCTGGGCGCTCGTCGAGATGGCGACCCAGTGGCCGTCCTTGGTCTCGTACGTGTTGCGCGGGCTGTTGTTGACCGACCTGTTGCCCTGCCGCATCCCGATCTCGCCGGTCTGCTGGTACGCGGTCGGACCCGGCCCGACGGCCGTCATGATGGGCGCCAGCAGGTTGATGTCGAGCACCTGCCCGCGGCCGCTCTGCTCCCGGGCGTACAGCGCCATCGAGATGGCCGACGACGCGGCCATGCCGGCGATCGTGTCGGCCAGCCCGAACGCCGGCAGCGTCGGCGGCCCCCCGGGGTCACCCGTCAGGTGGGCGAAGCCGCTCATGGCCTCGGCCAGGGTGCCGAAGCCCGCCCGCGCCGAGTACGGCCCGGTCTGGCCGAACCCCGTCACCCGGGCGACGACGAGACGGGGGTTCTCCTCGATCAGCGAGGCCGGGTCGAGACCCCAGCGCTCGAGGGTGCCCGGGCGGAAGTTCTCGACGAGGACGTCGGCATCGCGGAGCAGGGTCCGCAGCACCTCCGCGCCCTCGGGCTTGCCGAGGTCGATCGCCACCCCGCGCTTGTTGCGGGACACCTCCTTCCACCACAGCGGCACGTCGCCGTTGACCGGGCCGTGGCCGCGCATGCTGTCGCCGAGCCGGGGGTGCTCCACCTTGATCACGTCGGCGCCGTAGTCGCCGAGGATCTGGCAGGCCAGCGGTCCGGCCAGGATGGTGGAGACGTCCAGCACCCGGACCCCGTGCAGCGGCCCGCGGGCGGTGTCGGTGGGGGTGTCGGTCGCGACGGTCATGAGGGGTCCTCCCGGGAGGGCTTGTAGCCGAGCTCGGCGCTGATCTCGGCGGCGGTCTTGAGGACGAGGCGGGCGTACTCCTCGTACGCCTCGGGGGTGAAGCGGTCCCGCGGGCCGCACAGCGAGATCGACCCGAAGGCCTCGCCGGAGGCGCGGTAGAGGGGGGCGGCGACGCTGCCGGCGCCGGACTGCCGCTCCCCCGCGCTGACGGCGTAGCCGAGCTCGCGGACCCGCTCGAGGTCGGCGCGCAGCGCGACGGGGTCGGTGATCGTCTGGGCGGTGACCCGCTCCAGCGCGGCGGTCGCGAGGTACGCGTCCAGCTCGGCCTCGCCGAGGTGGGCCAGGATCGCCTTGGACGACGAGCCCGCGTGCAGCGGGTGCGAGGTGCCCAGCGAGATCGACATGCGGATCTCGTGGGAGGACAGCACCTGGTCGACGTACACCCGGGCGGATCCGTTGCGGACCGACAGCGTGGCCGTCTCCCCGGTCGCGGCGACCAGCCGATCGAGGTGGGGCCGGGCGATCTTGGGCACGTCGAGGTCGCGCAGCGCCGCCAGCCCCAGCGTCAGCGACGACGGGCCGAGGCGGTACCGCTTGGTGCGGTCGTCGAAGACGAGGTAGTCGGCCGCCGTGAACTCCTTGAGGATCCGGTGGGCGACGGCCTTGGGCAGGTCGAGGTCGCGGGCGATGGTCGAGACGCCGAGCCGGGTGGGCGAGCGCTCGGCGATCAGGCTCAGCACGGCCATCGCTCGCAGCAGTCCCGACCTCGGGTCGGCGGGTGTCCGTTCCATGGCTCCTCCTCGAGCGTCGTGGTCGTCTGTCGGTCGCGCTGCCCCGGGTGCCGTGTCGTGGGTGCTCACGGGCCCGGCGCGGTGCGGACCGCCACGGGGATGTTCCCGCGTGTCGCCCGCGAGTAGGGACAGGTCGCGTGCGCCAGGTCGACCAGCCGGCTGAGCTCGGCCGGCTCGCACTCCGGCGCCGCCACCTCCAGCTCGACGGCGATCGAGTACGCCTGGTCCGC
Organism: Nocardioides imazamoxiresistens; assembly: GCF_032378595.1. Classification (NCBI taxonomy): domain Bacteria; kingdom Bacillati; phylum Actinomycetota; class Actinomycetes; order Propionibacteriales; family Nocardioidaceae; genus Nocardioides; species Nocardioides imazamoxiresistens. The sequence continues at coordinate 366,403 of NZ_JAVYII010000004.1, read as the reverse complement.
GCCGACGACGAGGCTGACGGATGCCGTCGTGGTGCTGCGCCCCACGCGTACGCCCTCGCGGCGGGCGACGACCTGCAGCGCGCTGTCGAAGCACGCTGCGTACCCGGCCGCGAAGAGCTCCTCGGGATCGGTACCCGCCTCGGTCCCACGCTCGGCGGGGCGGGCCAGGGCGAGCTCGAGGCTCCCCGTCGTGGAACGGGCGCGGCCGCCACGGCCGCCGACGACCTCGACGCTGGCGGTGTACAGCACCGTGGGCGCGGCGGCGCCCGCACCTGCGGCAGCTCCGGAGGCCGCACCGTGGAACGCGAGGGCACGCGCACCGACGGCCGTCGCGAACTCGTGCGGGTGCTCCGCGGCGGCGAAGTCGGTTCCCGGGACGACGTCGAGCCCGGCCCACGGGAGGGCGGCGGTGACCGTGTCGGTGAAGCGGTGCACCAGGTCCTGCGCCCCGTGGACGAGCGCCGTCGGCACGCCACGGAGCGCCTCGACGTCGACGGTGTGCTCGAAGACCGCCCGGTAGGCGGTGCCGTAGTCCGGCCCGGTCGCCAGGTACTCCAGGACCTGACGGTCGACCTCGTCGACGTCGGAGTCGGGGTAGAGGCCGCGGACCCGGTCCCAGATCGTCGTCAGGTGCGACCCGTCGATGCTCGGCTCGTACCCCGGGGCGTACCCCGCTCGCTTCTCCGCCCGCTCCTCGTCGGAGTAGAGCGGCAGGCCCTGCAGCACCAGTCCGCGGACGCTCCTGGGGCGACGCCGCGCGACCTCGCAGGCCACCACGGCCCCGGTGTGCTGCCCGAGCAGCACGACCTCGTCGAGCCCCAGGGCGTCGAGCAGGTGCCCGACACCGTCCGCGTAGTCGCCGATGGACCATGGCTGCGGCGTCGGGTCGGACATCCCGAACCCGGGGGTGTCCGGGGCGACCACCCGCAGGCCCTGGGCCGCGAGCAGCCCCAGCACCGGCTCGAAGGTGGCCGACGACAGCGGCGACTGGTGCAGCAGCACCACGGCGGGGTCGGCGGGGTCGCCCGCGAGGCGCAGGTGCACCTGCCCCCAGGGCAGGGTGACGTACGCCCGCTGCGAGGTCCCGCCGAGGTTCCTCACGCGGACGCCTCCGCAGCCATGGCGGCCATGACCGCGATGACGTGCCTGATGCCGTTGCGGTAGTCGTCGAGGCGGATGTTCTCGTTCGGACCGTCGATGCCCGAGTCGGCGCGGGAGACGCCGACGCCGACGATCGGGAGGCCGGCCAGCACCCCCTGGTTGCCGATCCACTGCGTGTAGGGCTCGACCACGGGCTCCGTGCCGTACGTCTCCCGCGCGGTGCGCGCGACGAGGTCGACGAAGGGGTGGTCGGGGTCGGTGCGGTTGGGCCGGCTGCGCGCCATCACGTCGACGGTGACGTCGCCGAACCCGCCGGCGACGAGGTGCTTCTCGATGGCCGCCAGGACGGCGTCGGGGTCCTGGCCGGCGACCAGTCGCACCTCCACCTTGGCGGTCGCGGTCGCGGGGATCCCCAGGGTCACGTCGTCGGCGGTGTTGCCGCCCTCGACGGCGGCGATGGTGAGCGTCGGACGCACGCGGATGGCGCTGGCGGCCGCTGCCGCGTCCTCGTCGTGGCGGAACCGCTCCACCCCGGCCCGCTCGAGCAGGAAGTCGACGTCGAACGGCAGCTGGGCGAGCAGCTCGGCCACGCGGGGCGTCGGCTCCTCGACGCCGTCGGCGAACCCCGGGACCACGCAGTCGCCGTTCTCGTCCTGGAGCGAGGCCAGGGCGGCGACGAGGCGGGTGGTGGCCGAGGGCAGCAGCGCCGTGTTCTGGCTGGTGAGCTCGCGCGAGATCGTCGTCGCCGTCAGGCGCAGGTAGAGCACGCCCTTCTCGGACAGCTTGAGCAGCAGCCGGCCGTCCGCGTCGAGCCACGAGTTCTCCCACAGGGAGGCGTCCGCGTCGAGCTCCTCGCGGTGCGCCTCGACGAACGACCCGAGGCCGGGGCTGTGGAGCCACTGCTTGCCCTCGAAGAGGAAGCGGCTGGTCACGGGGGGCTCCTGGCCGGAGAGCCGCCAGGCCGCCGCCGCGTGGATGCGCGACATGAGCGCCCCCTTGTCGTCACCGACCCCGCGGGCGTACAGGCGGCCGTCGACGATCTCGGCCGCGTACGGCGGGACGATCCACTGGTCGTCGTCACCGGTCGGCTCGACCTCGACGTCGTAGTGGTTGAAGTGCAGGAGCCGCTGCGGGCCACCGGTGATCTCACCGATCACGTAGGGGTGCGACTGCTCCCACTCGACGACCTGCGAGCTGCCGCCCCAGCGCTCCAGGGAGCGCCCGATGAAGTCGGCCGTCGCGACCATCTGGTCGGGCTCGTGCCGACGGCTGCGGATGCGGCACAGCTCCTGCAGCTCGGCGACGAACTCGTCGAGGTGCTCGTCGACGGCGGCGAGCGCCGCCTCGATGTCGAATGTCATGTCTGTCCTCCGTGGAAATTGGTCGAGCCGCCGGGCCGGGGTCAGTGGATGGTGACGCCGCCGTCGACGAAGACGGTCTGGCCCGTCACCATCGCGGCCCCGGGGCCCAGCAGGTAGGCGATGGCTTGCGCGACGTCGTCGGCCGTCGCCATCCGCCCGAGCGGGATGCTCGCGAGCTTGTCGTCCATGTACGCGTCGTCGGCGCGCACGTCGGTCGTCATCGCGGTGGGCACGATGGTCGGCCCGACGGCGTTCACGCGGATGCCGTCGGGTGCCCACTCCAGCGCGAGCACCCGGGCGAGGTGCATGACGCCGGCCTTGCTGACGCAGTACCCGGCGCTCCCCCGCACCGCGACGTGCCCGTTCGTGGACCCGAGGTTCACGACCGAGCCGCTGGTCTGCTTGAGGGCGGGGTAGGCGGCCTGGCTGACGCGGAACGTGCCCGTCAGGTTGATGTCGACGACGTCGACGAAGTCGGCCTCGCTCATCTCCGCCGCGGCGCCGCGCCGGACGATCCCGGCGTTGTTGACGAGGTGGTCCAGGCGGCCGTGCCGCTCGAGCACCTCCTCGACCAGCCGCCGGCACGAGGCGACGTCGCGGACGTCGACGTGGTGGTGGCTGTGCGGACCCTCGGGCGGGCCCGCCTGCCAGGCGTCGACCGGCACGACGTCGGCGAGCGCGACGGTCGCGCCCCGCTGCGCCAGCAGGTCGGCCACGACCCGCCCGATGCCCTGCGCCGCGCCGGTGACGAGCGCGACCTTCCCGGCGAAGTCGCCCGCGACGGTCGCGGTCACGCGCCGACCACGTGGCTCTGCTCGGCCCAGAAGGTGACGCGCTTCTGGATGATCCGCACCAGCGCGTGGGCGACCAGACCGAGCACCGACAGGACGATGAGGACGGCGAACATGCCGGGGATGTCGAAGTTGTAGTTGGTCTGCAGCAGCAGGTAGCCGAGGCCCTCCTGCGCACCGATGAACTCACCCACGACCGCGCCGAGGATCGCGAAGACGATGCCGATGTCGATGCCGGCGAAGATGAAGGGCATCGCGCTCGGCAGCTGCACCTTCTTGAAGATCTGCCACCGGCCGGCGCCGAACACCTTGAGCATCTGGATGCGGTCGGCGTCGGCCGAGCGCAGCCCCTCGACGACGTTGATGAGCATCGGGAAGAAGCAGATCACCGCGGCCATCACGATCTTGCTGGTGAGACCGAAGCCGAACCACACCACGAACAGCGGCGCGAGCGCGACCTTCGGGATGGTCTGGAAGGCGACGATGTAGGGCATCAGCGTCTTCTCGACGATCGAGATCTGCGAGATCGCGGTGCCGAGCACGATCGCGGCGGTGATGCCGATCGCGAACCCTGCGGCCGCCTCCTGGAAGGTCACCCAGAAGTGGCCCCAGAAGGTCGAGTCGCCGAGCTGCACCTGGAGCTGCTCGAGGATCGCGCTCGGCGGGGGAAGGACGTAGGCCTCGACGTCGAAGAGCTGGACCCCGAACTCCCAGGCCAGCACCACGACGACGAAGACGGCGGGCACGAGGACCAGCTCGGGCTTGGCGCGCAGCCGCGCCGACAGCGGCAGCTTCGCGACGGCCGGGGAGCTCGTCGCTCCCGCCGCGGCGGGGGTCTTCGCGTCGGTCTCCGGGGGCGTCTGAACGGTACTCATATCAACCTCAATCGATGACGCTGGCGTTGAAGTGCTTGCGGATGCGCTCGACGTAGACCCCGGCGGCGTCGCTCGACATCATCCGCAGCTCGCGCGGACGCGGGAGGTCGATGTCGAGGATCTCGGCGATCCGCCCGGGCCGCGGGCTCATCACGACCACGCGGTCGGACAGGAACACGGCCTCGGGGATGGAGTGGGTGACCAGGACGATGGTCGCCGCGTTCTCCTTCCAGATCCGGAGCAGCTCGAGGTTCATGTACTCCCGGGTCATGGCGTCCAGCGCACCGAACGGCTCGTCCATCAGGATCACCGCGGGGTCGTGGACGAGCGCACGGCAGATGCCGGCACGCTGCTGCATGCCACCGCTGAGCTCGGCGGGGTACTTGTCCTGGAACTCGCCCAGGCCGACCATCTCGAGCAGCTCGTCGGCACGCTTGCGCGCCTTCTTCTTGTCCAGCTTCTGGATCTCCGCCGGCACCATGACGTTGTCGAGGATGGAGCGCCAGGGCAGCAGGGTGGCGGCCTGGAACACCATGCCCACCTCGGGGATCGGCCGGTCGACCTGCCGTCCCGCGATGCTGACCTCGCCGCTCGTGCGCTTGATCAGCCCGGCGAGGATCTTCAGCAGGGTGGTCTTCCCGCAGCCGGACGGGCCGACCACCGAGACGAACTCGCCCCGCCGGACGTTCAGGTCGATGTCGGAGAGCGCGTGGGTGGGGGCCGAGCGGGCCGGCCGGTAGACCTTCTCCAGGCTCTTCACCCGGATCCAGGACGGGTCCGCCTCGGATGATCCTGCTGCTGGTGCGGCGTGCTCCGCGACGGGGGTCACGGGTGCGGTGTGGCTCATGAGGGTTCCTTCGCTTCGGCGTTGCGACGGTCGTGCGCGAGGGGGGTCACTCGGACCAGGAGTCGGCCTGCTCGATCACCTCGGCGGCGTCGAAGTCGTTGGCGGCCTCGAGGAGGTCCGAGGTCCAGACGTCGTCGATGGGGAGCGGCTCGGTGATCTGCTCGGCCCCGACCGTGTACTCCTGGGTCTTGTCCCAGTCCTCGTCCGGGATCGCGCCCCAGTCGCTCCAGCTCGACGGGTCGCCCGAGGTCGGGGTCGCCGAGGCCAGCCACGCCTCGAGGCTCGCGAGGTCGCTGGGCAGGCGGTCCTCCACGCTGGCGCCGCCGAGCAGCGACGGGAAGACCTTGTAGCCGATCCGCATCGCCGCCTCGGGGTTCTGCGCCGAGAAGAGCATCGCCTTGTAGGAGGCCCGCAGGAAGCCCTCGACGTTCTCCTGGTTCTCCTCGACCGCGTCCTGGGTGACGGCGAACGAGAGGGACCGGATCCCCTGGAAGATGTCGGGGTTCTCGAGGTACGCGAGCTCCGTGCCGCTCGACTCGATGACGCTGTACGCCTGTCCGTAGAGGGCGAGCGCGTCGACGTCCCCGCTGCTCAGCGCGCTGGCGGCCTGGGCCCCGACACCGACGGGGAGCAGCTGGACGTCCTGCTCGGGCTCGAGCCCGGCGTCGCGGATGAAGGCGCGGGCGTACGGCGCGCTGCCGGAGGCCAGCGAGATGACGCCGACCTTCTTGCCGTCGAGGTCCTCGGGCGACTGGATGTCGCTGCCGGGCAGGGTGGCGAACTGCCACGGCCAGTTCTGCACCAGGCCGCCGACGGTGACCACCCCGACGTTCTTGTCGACCGCCGAGAGGATCGAGCCCGTGTCGGCCGCGGTGATGTCCGCCTGGCCCGTGCCGACCGCCTGGACCGCGGCGACGGAGCCGTCGGCGTTCGCCGTGTCGACGGTGATGCCCTCCTCCTCGAAGTAGCCCATCTCCTGGGCGACCGCGTACACGGCCACCTCTTCCTTGGGGCCGAGCACGGCGGCCGCGATGACCATCGTGAACTCGTCGTCGGCGCCGCCCCCGCCGCCGGATCCGCAGGCGGCCAGGACGGGGGTGAGGGTGGCGAGCGCGAGTGCGCCGGCCCGGAGTCGGAGCGTCATGTCGGTTCTCGATTCGTTTGACCGGGCGGGGCCCGGAGGACGTGAGGGATGTCCGAGATCAGGCGGTGGTGCTGGCGGGCCAGGGGCCCGCGAGGGGGAGGTCGTTCCACACGAGCTGCTCGACGATGAGGTCCGCCCGGAGGGTGAAGAGGTCGATGTAGCGCACGTCGGCGAACTCCGAGCCGTCGTGACGTCGCCCGTGGAGGCGGCCCGTGGAGACGACCGTGGTCCGGTCGCCGTCGGTGCCGACCTCGTAGCGGTCGCGGTGCTTGCGCACCCAGGCGTACGGCTTGGGGGCCGCCACCATGTCCTCCAGGGAGGCGTACGTGACACCCCCCGGGAACTGCATCCGCACGCCGGGGGCGAGGTAGCCCGACGCGGTGGCCAGGTCGCGGTCCTCGCAGGCCTGCAGGTACGCGTCGACCAGCGCGGCCGGGCCGGTCACGACTCCCGCTTCCGGGCCAGCAGGTCCTCCCACTGCTCGCGCAGCGGGTGCTCGGCGGGCCCGTTCTCGGTGATGATCCGGAACAGTCGGGCCAGGTAGTCGGTGCGGCTGTCGTCGAGGACCTGCCGTTCCGCGTCGGTGGGCGCGAACGCGTCGAGCTCGCCCGCGGCGAGCGCACCCTGGCGCACCAGCAGCGCCTCCAGGGCGCGCAGACGGTGGCGCTCGACGTGCAGCTCGGTCGACAGCTGCAGGACCAGGTCGAACAGCTTGGAGGTCTGCGGGTTCTCGAGGTACTGGAACTCGTCGGTCATCAGACGGCCTTCCGCGCGGACAGGACGGCCCAGGGGAAGTGCCACTCGCGGCGCTCGCCCCAGCCGTCGGGCTGGACGCCGAGCTGACGCTCGTCGAACGCGCGCCACTGCACGTCGACGAGCCCGGCCTCCTCGCACGCGGCGATGGTGTCGGTGCTGAACAGCGCTCGGAAGAACGGCTCGTTGTTGCGCTCGGCGTGCTCGATCACGGTCGCGTCCCGCAGGGGGTCGCCGGTGAGCATGAACTCGAGGAAGTGCATCTCGCCGCCGGGCTTGAGGAGGCGGGCGCCCTCGCGGATGGTGTCGACGATCGCGTCGGACGGCATCTCGTGCAGCGTCATCGTGCCGGTGACGACGTCGCAGCTGGCGTCGTCGAGGCCCGTCGCGCGGCTGTCGGCCTGCGCGTAGGTGATCGCGAGCCCCTCCGCCTCGGCCTCGGCGTGGGCGAGGCGGAGGCCCGGGGCGGCGAGGTCGACCCCGATCACCTCGGCGGTGGGGTACTTGGCGACCAGCGGCCGGGTGCTCTTGCCGAACCCGCACCCCATGTCGACCACCCGCGTGGCGTCCGGCTTGTCCGGCAGGGTGGTCTGGGCGAAGAGGCCGTGGAACTTGTACCCGTCGTTGTCGCGCAGCATCACGATGCGGGCGCCGAACTCGTAGACGTACGCCGACATGTCGTCCGAGAAGAAGCTCCCGGGCTGCACGTGGATGTCGTAGTCGGTGTACCAGCTCGGCAGCTCGAACCCGTCGACCAGCCGCAGCGACCCCACTCCCTCGCCGGGCACGGCGTCCAGCTCTCCGACCAGCTGGTCGCGACGACCCACGACGGCGTCGCCGGCGGCGCGCCACAGCATCTTCTGCTGCACGCGCTCCAGGTGGGAGAACCACGGGTAGGAGGGAAGTCCGTGCATGACCTCCTCGAGCTGCGGGGACTCCGCCGGGGTGCCGGTCTCCGCGAACTCCTCCACCAGCGCGGGGTAGACGGTGTCGCTCCACCGCTTGCGCAGGCCGAGGACGAAGTCGACGGTCGCGCGCTCGTCGAGCGTGAGACGGTCTTCGATGTCGATCATGCGGTCTTCCTTTCGGTGCCCGGGTCGGGCGTGTGGTCGGAGGGAAGTCGGGCTGCGGTCAGTAGCCGCCGATCACGGCGCTGGCCTCGGCGGTGTCCGTCGCGCCCAGGAACGCCCCGGCGACCCGGCCCTCGAAGACGGCTTCCAGGGCCGTGCGGGGCGAGTTGGCGTCACCGACCACGTGGAGGTTGCGGGCTCCGCGTTCCGCCAGCTCGCGGTGCAACCGGTCGTCGGCGCTCGGCCGACCGAGGTCCACGACGGCGTGCACGTCGACGAGGACGTGCTCGTCACCGCTGAGGGTGTCGGTCAGCACGACCTCCCCGGCGTCGGTGCCGCGGAGCGTCCTCATCAGGTGCGCCCGGACGCCGAGGTCGCGCAGGCGCGGCGTGAGGGCGAGCTTGGAGTAGGTCGTGATGCGGGCGTGCAGGCTCGGGGTCGGGGAGACCACGTGCACCTCCGCCCCGAGGAGGGCGAGGCCCTCGACGAGGGAGGCTGAGGTCCAGTCGCCGTCGTCGTCCCACACGACGATGCGCCGGCCGGCGAGGTCGTCGGCGCGTACGCCCGCCTGGCCCGCGGCCACGCGGTCGCACGCCTCGAGCGACGTCCACACCGGGAGGTCGCCGCCGAAGTCCGCGCGGCGGGGCCGCGAGCCGGTGGCGATCACCACGTGGTCCCAGCCGCCGGCCAGGACCTCGTCGGCGCCGAGGCGGGTGTCGAGCAGGACCGTCACCTCGGCCTGCGCGAGCTCGGCCCGCAGGTCGTCGACGAGCCGCGTCAGCCGCTCGCGGTGCTGCATGCTGCCGGCGGAGGCGACCTGGCCGCCGAGCCGGTCGCCGGCCTCGACGAGCGTCACCCTGTCGCCCGCGCGGCGCGCGGAGACGGCCGCCTGCATGCCGGCCGGGCCGCCCCCGACGACGAGGACCCGGTTCGCCCGCGAGCCCTCGACGCTCCTCCAGACCGCGTCCCACTGCTTCTCGACGCCGACCTCGGGATTGACGACGCAGGTGATCGGGAGGCTCTTCTCGACCCGGGCGATGCAGCCCTGGTTGCAGGCCAGGCAGCTGCGGGCCGGCAGGCCCGCCTGCGCCTTGCGCACGAGGTGCGGGTCGGCGATGTGCGGGCGGGCGAGCGCGACGAGGTCCGCCTCGCCCGCGGCGATCAGCTCGTCGGCCTCCGCCAGCGAGTCGAGACGGCAGACGGCGATGACCGGGAGGCCGGGCAGGGCCGAGCGGAAGGCCGCCGCGTGGTGCCGGAAGGGCGCGTGCGGGAAGCTCATGTCCGCCATCTGCGTGGAGAGCGAGTAGCTCGCGTGGTACGCGGAGTGGCTGACGTGGACGTAGGCGAGGTCGACCTCGCGCGCCAGCGTGTCGACGATCCCGATGACGTCGTCGGGCCGCAGGCCGCCGTCGAGGAACTCGTCCGCGCTGACCCGGAGACCGATCGGGAGGCCGGGCGCCTCGGTGCGCACCTGCTGCAGGACCTCCCGGGCGAAGCGCAGGCGCCGCTCGGCGTCGCCGCCGTAGGCGTCCCCGCGGTGGTTGGTGGCCGGGGAGAGGAACTGCTGGATGAGGTGGCCGTGGCCGGCGTGGACCTCGAGCCCGTCGAACCCGGCGAGCGCCATCCGGCGGGCGGCGCGACCGAAGCTGTCGACGACGACCGCGATGTCCGCGTCGCTCATGGCGTGGGGCACGTCCGCCGACGGCGACCACGGGAGGGCGGACGCCGACCAGGCAGCGGTGCGGGTGGCCTCACCGTTGGCCTGACGACCGGCGTGCATGATCTGCGCGAAGATCCGGGCGCCGTGCTGCTGCACCGCCCCCGCGACCTCGGCGAAGGCGTCGATGGACGAGTCGTCGAAGCTGCCGAGGCTCAGGTGGCGGCCCGCACTGGTCGGGTGCACGCGGACGGCCTCGGTGATGATCAGGCCGGCGCCGCCCCGCGCCCGCTCGCCCAGGTAGGCGGCGTGCCGCGCGGTCGGCCGGTTGTGCTCGGCGAAGTTCGTGGTGTGTCCGGGCACGACCACGCGGTTGCGGAGCTGGACCCCGCCCACCGTGGTCGGGTCGAACACTGACACCACTGCGCTACCCCTTCGTCCTGTTCGTTCGGCTCACGCGAATGCGATTCGCATCACACGAACACTGTGTGTTGCTCACGCCGAGGCGTCAAGGGCGGGACGGGAAAGTTCACGCCGGCGAAACGACGGGCGACGGGGAGTTGCGACGCCGTTACAGGGTTCGTCGGTCGTCGCCAGGGCGGGCGGAGTGCGGCTGGAGCAGGCGCTCCCCCGACCCGCTGCACCGCGTCGAGACGACCCTTCGGCGGCGGGAGCGGTGCGGGCGGGCGGCGACCGGGCACGCGGCCACGGGGTGGCGAGCGGGGGGGCGTACCCGGGCTCCTCGAGAAAACGCGGACCGCGGCCGAGAGAACGCGGACGGACGAGCGAACCGGCGGCCTCGGGGTCCGCGTTTTCTTGGAGCTCGTCCGCGTTTTCTCCGGGTACGCCGGCGGCCGGCCGCCGCGGTGAGCCGCGGGCGTACCGCGCCTCGGCCTGCCCGGAAATGCGAACTGCCCCGCCGTGTGGCGGGGCAGTTCGGGTGTCTGGTGGAGCTGAGGGGATTCGAACCCCTGACCTTCTCGATGCGAACGAGACGCGCTACCAACTGCGCCACAGCCCCAGTGCGTCGCTACCGCGACGCGAGGAGAGACGTTAGCACCACCACTCGGCCGGGGCCGAATCGCCCTGGCCGGATCCGCGGGTCAGTGCCCGACGGCGCGGCGGTCCGAGTCGAGCTCGTCGCGCTCGGCCGGCGCGGGGGTCGCGGCGGCGTTGCGGCGGACGAGGTCGCTGTCGGCGTCGTCGCGGCCCGAGGACCACACGCCGGTGTCGTCGAAGTCGAAGGCCGGCAGCTCGCGGGCGGCGGCGTGGTCCTTGCTGACGTACGTCGGCAGCGGGACCGAGCGGGCCTCCCACAGCGTGCTGGGGTCACGGTCGTCCTGCACGGCGGCCGGGGGCGCGGCGTGGGCGGAGGACAGCTCCGTGTCGCCCTCGAGGGAGACCGCGGAGATGAGGGAGGTCTCGGCGTTGGCGTTGTAGAGCGCGGCCACCTCGGCCTCGTCGGCGTGCTCGGCCATGGCGGCGACCAGGTCGGCCTCGCTCGACGCGGCGTTGGGCGCCGGGCGCGCCTTCTCGGGCGCGACGGGCGTGGTGGTGACGGCGACGCGGTCGCGGGCGAATGCGGCCCGCTCCCCCTTGACCATCACGCGGCAGGTGACGAGCCAGGTGACCAGCAGCGCGGACGGGGCGGCGACGAAGCCCCACGGCATGACGCCGAAGGCCGCGAGCGCGATGCCCAGCGTGAGCAGGGCCAGCAGCGTGCCGAGCACGCGGCGCCGCCGCTGCATCGCACGACGGGCGGCCGCCCGGCGGGCCCGGAGCTGCGCAGGGGTGGGCGCAGCTTCGGGCTCCGCGGGCTCGACCGTGGTCTCCGTCGCGACCTCGCCGCGGCGCACGAGCACGCGCAGCGTGGCGGAGAAGCGCTCGACCGACCGACTCTCGACAGCCTCGTCGTGGTGCTTGAGCGCCTGGGGGATGAGGTACGCCGCCCACGCGATGGCGACAGCCACGAAGATGACACCACTCAGATCCACGGACCGAGCCTAGGAGTCGAGGCGGATGCGGCTCGGGATGTCAAGGGTGTGTCGTGCTGGCACTTGTGTGACGGGTGTGATGTGTGGGCCGAGGTCGGCGGGCCGGGGGGCCAGCAGGTACGCCGGACTGCCGGGCGTACCCGCGGGGTCTTCGCGACCAACTCCGGCACTTGGCCCCCGTCGAGACGGGCGCCAGGTGCGGGACTTCCCGGTTGACCGGGAACTCCGACGGAGGGGAGGGCTCCCCGCCCCGCCACACCCCGACTGTGTGCCGTTTCGCTCGACCTCGACCCCGTTCAGACAGGGTCTAGGTCGAGCGTTACCCGGTGAACCGGGTAATCCAGAGGGAGGCGGTCACAGCCGCCCCCGCACACCCCCGCCACCCTCGCCCGGGCCCCAGGCCTCGTCGGCCGTGATGGCGAAGAGCCGGTGGTCGCGCCAGTCGCCGTCGATGTGCAGGTAGCGCGGGGCGTAGCCCACCTCGGTCAGCCGCAGCTTCTCCACGACGCGCAGCGAGCTGGCGTTCTCCGGCCGGATCGCGATCTCGACGCGGTGCAGGCGGGCGGGGCCGAAGCAGTGGTCGATGGCGAGGGCGACGGCGCGGGGCATGAGTCCGCGGCCGGCCCAGCGCTGGTCGATCCAGTAGCCGATGGACGCCGACTGCGCGGAGCCGCGCACGATCGTGTTGACGGTGACCTGTCCGGCGAAGGCACCGGCGACCTCGAGCACGAACGGCATGGCGCTGCCGGCCTCGCCGAGCCGCACGAGGTGGCGCAGGCTGCGGCGCAGCGTCATCGGCTCCTCGAGCTCGGCGCCGGGCGGCGGCGTGGCGTCCCAGCGGCGCAGCCAGTCGAGGTTGGCGTTGCGCACGCGCCGCCAGTCGCCGGCGTCGCGGGTCGAGATCGGCCGCAGCAGGAGCTGGGTGGACAGGTCGGGGTCGACGAGCCACGCGGGCCACGCGCCGCCGGAGGACCTCCGGCCCATCAGGCGCCCATCAGTCGTCGGAGGACCGCACGTGGTCTCCCCCGCCGATCTGGTCGACGGCGTGGGGCACGACCTGGGCGAGCACCTCGAGGGCGTCCTTCACCCCGCCGCGCGAGCCGGGGAGGTTGACGACGAGGCAGGAGCCGGCGACGCCGGCGAGGCCGCGGGACAGGACGGCGGTGGGTACGCCCTTCGCCACGCCCGCCGCACGGATCGCCTCGGCGATGCCCGGCACCTCCCGGTCGAGCAGCGGGCGGGTGACCTCGGGCGTGAGGTCGCCGGGGGTGATCCCGGTGCCGCCGGTGGTGAGCACGACGCGGGCGCCGGCGGCGACGGCCTCGGAGATCGCGACGCCGACCGGGTCGCCGTCGGGGGCGACGACCGCGTCGCCGCACGCGAAGCCCCACGAGCGCAGGGCGTCGACGAGCAGGGGGCCGGTGGTGTCGGCGTACACCCCGGCGGACGCACGGTTGGAGGCCACGACGACGGCGGCGGTCAGCTCGGTGGGGGCGGTGACGCTCATCGGGTCCAGTCCCCCGATCGGCCGCCGGCCTTCGCCTCCACGCGCACGTCGGTGATCACGGCCCGCTTGTCGACGGCCTTGACCATGTCGATGACGGTGAGCGCGGCGACGGAGACCGCGGTGAGGGCCTCCATCTCGACGCCGGTGCGGTCGGTGGTGCGCACGGTCGCGGTGATCTCGACGGCGTCGTCGGCGACGGCGAGGTCGACGGTGACGCCGGAGATCGCGAGGGGATGGCACAGCGGGATCAGCGCGGGCGTCTGCTTGGCGCCCATGATCCCGGCGAGGCGGGCGACGGCGAGCGCGTCGCCCTTCGGCACGCCCTCGCCGCGCAGCAGCGCGACGACCTCGGGAACGACGAGCACCCGCCCGGACGCGGTGGCCGAGCGGGAGGTGACGGCCTTCTCGGACACGTCGACCATCCGGGCGGCGCCGGTCTCGTCGACGTGGGTCAGCCCGGACGGCTGGGACGGAGACGCGCCCATCAGAACTGCTCGTCCAGCGCCAGCACGTGCACGGGCTGCCCGGCCTCGACCCGGGTCACCGACTCGGGCACGACGATCAGCGCGTTGGACGCGGCGAGGTCGCCGAGCATGTGCGAGCCGGGGCCGCCGACGGGCGTGACGTGCGCGGCGCGAGCCGCGTTGCCGCCGACGCCGGTGGGCACGGAGTAGTCGCCGCGCAGGAACTGCCGCTTGCCCTCGATCGAGCTGACCGGGTGGGTGAGCAGCGCGCGGCGCAGGGGGCGGGCGTACGGGGTCAGGCCCATCAGCTTGCGGATGGCCGGGAGCACGAAGACCTCGAACGAGACGTAGGCCGAGACCGGGTTGCCGGGCAGCGTGATGATCGGCGTGCGGTCCTCGCCGATGGTGCCGACGCCCTGCGGCTTGCCGGGCTGCATGGCGACGCGGCCGAACCACATGTCGGGCTCGCCGGACAGCGCGGCCTTGACGACGTCGTAGTCGCCGGCGCTGACGCCGCCGGAGGTGACGACGAGGTCGGCGCGCACGAGCTGGTCGTGCACGGTCTCGAGGAAGGTGCCGGGGTCGTCGGGCACGATCCCGACGCGGTACGCGATGGCGCCGGCCGCGCGGGCGGCCGCGGCGAGCATGTAGGAGTTGCCGTCGTAGATCGAGTCGTGCCCGACCTGGCTGCCGGGGTCGCGCAGCTCGGAGCCCGTGGAGAGCACCACGACGCGCGGCTTGGGCCGGCTGTAGACGTGGCTGCGTCCGACGGCGGCGAGCAGGCCGATCTGGCGGGGGCCGAGCACCGTGTTGGCGCCGACGACGACGTCGCCGCGCCCGACGTCCTCACCGGCGCGGCGGATGTGCTGCAGCGGCTTGGGCGCCTTGTCGATGCGCACCTGCGCGACGCCGGCGTCGGTCCACTCGTAGGGCACGACCGCGTCGCAGCCGGCGGGCACGGGCGCGCCGGTCATGATCTTGACCGCCGTGCCGGGGCTCAGGGCCATGATCCGCGCGGTGCCGGCGCCGATCTCGCCGACCACCGGCAGGACCGTCGGGCTCGCGGGCGTCGAGCCGGCCACGTCGGCCGAGACGACCGCGTACCCGTCCATCGACGCGTTGTCGAACGACGGCAGCGACAGCTCCGCGGCGACGTTCTCGGCGCAGGCCAGCCCGCTCGCCTCCTGCAGCGAGTGCGACATCGGGGCCAGCGGCTCGACGCTCTCCATGACGCGCTCGAAGAACTCGGGGACGCCGATCATGTCCTGGTCTGCCATCGCCTGCGGGTCGCCTCCGAGAGGTGGGGAGTGGGGTACGCCGGGGCGCGGTGCCTCAGCCTCCCAGCACGGTACCCGGCTCGAGACGCTGCGCCGAAGGAGCCTCGTCGAGCGAGACCTCGCCCACGACCTTGACCTCGCGGCCGAACGTCCAGTCGCCGCGCACCTTGAGAGCGGTCGCCTCCTTGAGCGACGGGGCGCCCTCGGGGAAGCGGCGGTCGAAGTCGCCGACCAGCTTGTAGTGCTCGCCGTCGAGGTCGACGAACGGCACCTCGGCGGCGACCTGGTCGAGCCCGAACTCGGGGGTGATGGCGTAGATGTCGCTGCGCAGCACGAGCAGGTCGTTGGTCGTCTTGACCGGAATGAACCGGTCGCGGCCGACCTCGATGGTCTGCGCGCCGTCGAAGACCTCGATGGCCGCACCCATGGCGGTCTCGATCTGCACGACCTTCTCGGTGGACTTGTCAGAGGGGTCGACGTTCTTCTCGTTGCGGATCAGCGGCAGGCCGAGGATGCCGTCGCGCTCGGTGAGCTTCGCCTTGAGCGCGGCCAGGTCGATCCACAGGTTGTTGGTCGAGGTGAACCGGTGCCGGTCGAGGTCGGCGAGCGCCGAGAGGTCCTCGTCGGCCGTCTGGGCGGACTCGCGCAGGATGATCCGGCCGTCGCTCTTGCGGCGGGCGAAGTGGCCGCCCTTGCGGTCCGAGGGGGTGCGGCGCACGGCCTCGATGGCGAACGGCGCCCCGGAGCCGGCGAACCAGCCGGCGACACGCGGGTCCGGCACGGCGCCGAGGTTGTCGGAGTTGGAGACGAACACGTAGCGGTAGCCGGCGTCGACGAGCTGGTCGAGCAGCCCGGTGCCGACGAGCGCCGTGTAGATGTCGCCGTGGCCCGGCGGGCACCACTCGAGCGTGGGGTCCTCGGGGAACTCGACCGGGTCGAGGTCGGAGGCGCGCAGCTTGGGCTCCTTGTTCTGCAGGAACTCCAGCGGCAGCCCCTCCACCTGGAGGTCCTCGTAGCGCTCGAGCGCGGCGAGCGTGTCCTCCGAGGTGCGGAAGCTGTTCATCAGGATCAGGGGCAGGGGCGCGTCGTACGCCTTGCGCAGCGCCAGCACCTGCCGGGCGATGATGTCGAGGAAGGACAGCCCGCGGCGCACGCACAGCAGCGACTTCGCGCGGTCCATGCCCATCGAGGTGCCGAGCCCGCCGTTGAGCTTGATCACCGCGGTCGCGCGCAGGGCCGCGGCGCCGTCGGCCTCGGCGACCTCCACGTCGGCCAGCGCCGGCATGTCGAGCGGGTCGATGGTGTCCTCGCGGATCATCCCCGTCTCCCCGTGCTCGAGGAGGCGGTAGTAGTGCGCGAACACCTGCACGGCCGTCTCGTCGATCCCCGCGGCTCGCATCTTCTCGGCTGCCTTGTGCAGACCTGGGCTACCCATGGGCGCGATCGTAGGCTCCCGGAGTGACACCCGCACAAGGACCTGGGGACAACGACCTGCGCGCGGCGAAGCGGCGGCTGCGCCGCGAGGTGCTCGAGCGACGCGCGCGCCGCTCGCCGGCCGAGGTGGAGCGGTACGCCGACGCCCTGGCCGCCGCGGCGCTTGCCGAGCCGTCGATCGCCGGGGCCGGGTGCGTCGCGGCGTACGTCGGCGTCGACCACGAGCCCGCCACCCTGCCCCTGCTCGACGGCCTGCGCGACGCGGGCGTACGCGTGCTGCTGCCGGTGCTCAGCCCCGACTGGACGCTGCGCTGGGGCGGGTACGCCGGCCGCCACGCGCTCGTGGTCGGGCTGCGGGGCCTGCGGGAGCCGGCGCTCGCGCCGACGGAGGCCGGGGAGCCGCTGGCCGAGGCGGACGTGGTGCTGCTGCCGGGCCTGGCGATGGGCCCGGACGGGATGCGGCTGGGGCGCGGGGGCGGGGCGTACGACCGAGCACTCGCCGCCCTGCCGGCCGGGGGACGCGACCTCCTCGTCGTCCTGCACCCCGAGGAGGTCGGTCTCGACGTGCCGGCCGAGCCGCACGACCAGGCGGTCGACGGGGCGCTGACGACGAGCGGCGTGAGGCGAGGTGACGGGGCCGACAGGTAAAGAAGCTCGGAACCGACCGGTAACGAGGCCGCGATGGGCGAGACTCCTCCTCGGACGACGGAGTCCGGGAGCGCTGTCCGTCGCCGATCCACAGGGGGAGCATCACCATGCCGAAGTCGGTCCAGCTCGAGGTGCGCGGTCGCCACCTCGCCATCTCGTCGCGCACGGCCTTCCCGGCCGTCGTCCTCGCCTTCGACGAGGCGACCGGCAACGGGGCGTACCTCAACCACGACATCCGCCCCGGCGAGAACGTCGTGGTGCCGCCCCTGAGCGGTTCCACGATCTCGTTCGAGGTCGTCGACAGCGTCGACGGCTCGCTGCGCGGCGCGCTCGTCAGCTGACGTCGCCCACCCCGCCGCTCACCAGCCGCCCGGCACGATGGACGGCATGGACGAGTTCGTCACCGACCGCCGCGGCCGCCCGATCAGCGTGATCGTCAGCGTGGTGCTGGCGATCGTGACCCTGGGCTACTTCCTGCCGTGGATGATCGCCGCGCTGCGCGGCAAGGCGAACGCGTGGACGATCTTCTGGGTCAACCTGCTCGTCGGCTGGACCCTGATCGGCTGGATCGTCGCGCTGGTGATGGCCTGCTCGTCGCACCAGGTCGTGGGTTTCCGGCCGCGTCGCTGAGAATTGCCTCAGAAATCGCGTCCTTTACCGACAACGGCGTTTCCTGGCACGCATCACCGTCCATAGTTCGGCGCATGGCCATCGAGCTCCCGCACGAGCAGCGCTGCTCCTGCGACCACCTCGCCTTCCAGCACGTGAGCGCCCTGCCCCACGCGTGCGGCGAGAGTGAATGCCGCTGCGGCGGGTTCGCGGCGATGGCCGAGGCGGACCTCTTCGAGCTCTGAGCCGCGCTGAGCCGCCCGCCCTCGTCGCCACTCAGCCCAGGTGGGCCTTCAGCAGCACCGGGTTCCCGTCGCGCGGGTCGAACAGCTCGTCCGGGTCCTGCTCGCCCGACACGAACCACAGACCCTCGGGCACGACTCCGGGGTCGACGCGCAGGAGCAGGCACTGGTCGACGATGCCCTGGAGCACCTGGGTCTCGTAGCGGCACCCGTCCGGCGAGGTGTCGCCGATGATCGTGGCCCGCTGGCTCTCCTGGTCGGGGTTGCGCCAGTGGCCCCAGCTGAACGCCCCCGTGGCGCCGCCCGGGTCGACCTGCTCCTCCTCGCCGCGCACCAGGAAGAAGTCGTAGCCGGAGCCGGATCCGTTCCGCTCCAGGTCCTCGACGTAGTCCGGGGTCGCCTGCTCCATCCCGGTGACGCGGAACCGCATCACGACCTCGTCGCCCCCGTTGTCCTCGGAGCGGTAGGTGAACCACTCCCCCTGCTCGATGACGCTGCCCGGAGCGTCGAAGCGGTCGTCCCACTCCTCGGCGCTCTCCGAAGAATCCGAGTAACCCGAGCCGCCAGAACCATCAGCGGAGTCGGCGGCGGCATCGTCGCCGAAGCAGCCGGACAGGACGAGGCTGGTCGCTGCGAGAGCGATGAGCGTGCGGGCGGGACGGTGCATCGGGGCGGTCTCCTCCGTGGTGGGTGGCCGAGGACTCCATCCTGGCGACCGAGCACCGCGGTCGCAGCCGATTCGGCTGTGTCGTGACCCCCGTCATTCTGAGAGCGTGACGCTCTCGCCACCCTCGACGCCGTCGAGCCCGCCGGCCGTGACCTCGAGGAAGCCGTCGACGTCGGCGCCCGCGCTCCAGATCTCGCACTCCTCGGCCGCGGTCTCGCAGGGCGGCAGGTCGCGCTCGACGGAGAGCACCCGGCCGTCGGCGATCCAGGCGACGTCGATGGAGAACTCCATGCCGACCATCCAGACGCGCCCGGCCCGGGACTCCCCGAAGTCGAAGTACATCCCCTCGTCCCCCGCCAGCTCCTCACGACCGCTGAGGCCGTCGGACAGTTCCTCGTCGGTGCGCGCGACCTCCACGGTGAAGGTCAGGTCGTCGCCGACCGTGACGGTGGGCTCGGTCGCTTCGTCGGAGTCCGCCGTCCCGGCCGGCTCGCCGGAGCCGGAACCGCAGGCACCCAGCAGCAGTACGCCCGCTGCGGCGGCCGCCGCAGCGCGTACCGGCCTCATCGCATGCTCCGCAGACCGAGACCGACCAGCAGCCCCCAGATGAGGATCCGCGGCAGGTCGCTGACGACGAGGCCGTGACCGCCGCCGACGGGCACCAGGGTCTGGACGGGCGCGTGCGCGGCGGTGATCGCCCAGAACATCCAGCCGGTCACGCCGACGATGAAGGCGGCGGCGGAGCAGCGGCGGACGGCGGGCACGCGTCCAGGGTAGGCGCCGCGCGTGTCGGCAGCGTGACGCACGGGTCGGGCGTTATGGCGTGGACGGGTCCGCGGTCCCGTCCGCCGCGGGCCGGGCGGACTCGGCGGCCAGCCCGAGGCCGATCGCGACGCCGCGACCGACCGCGGCGACCAGCAGGAACCACCAGGCGGGCAGCGACAGGAGCGCGCCGACGACGATGGCGGTCTCCCACCCCTCGGTGACGTATCCCGCGACCACCAGCACGCCCGACACGAGCAGCAGGACCGCCCCGGCCGTCCTGTGGTCGCGCAGCTCGCTCTCCGACTTCCCCCGTGTCGTCATGGGCGCAGACTAGACCGGTGGGGTCTCGGAGGGCCCGGACCGACGCAGATCACGGGTTGTGGGTAAAGCCTCAGGAGGTTCTGTGGAAGGACCAAGGTTCCCGGTCCTACGGTGGCCTCGACGGCTTCCTGGGGAGGGAGATCGTCGGCCGGGTGGTGCCGTTGGGAGGCGGGCCACCGACGTACCGACAGAAGCGGTGATCCGCGATGCGCAAGTGGAAGAGGTTCCGTCGCGCCCTGAAGTGCCGCATGAAGCACGGACAGCGTTGTCCGCACGCTGACGGCTACCACCCGTGACGTGACACCCGCGGTCAGCGCTGACCGCGACGCGTCACCCCGAGACCCACCCGGGTCGCTCCGTGAACCCCCGCCGGCCCTGGTCGACGTCCGGAGCGGCCCGGGTGCTCTCGTTTGAGAGCCCTTAGAGCACCCCGTCGACGCCGTCGGCCTTGAGCGCCTCGACGATCTTCTTGACGTCCTGCGCTCGCGAGCGGGTGGTGACGAGCAGCGCATCACCGGTGTCGACGACGACGACGTCGTCGAGGCCGATCACGGCGACCTCGCGGTCCGTGCCGGCGACGACGATGCCGGAGGCGTCGAGGGTACGCACGCGCGCGGCGTCGCCGAGGACCGTCACGTCGTGGCCCTCACCGTCCTTGGCGCCCTTCCCGAGCAGTCCGGCGAGGGCGTCGAAGTCGCCGACGTCGTCCCAGTCGAAGGTGCCCGGCACGGTGGCGACGAGGCCGCGGTCGGCGGCGGGCTCGGCGACCGCGTGGTCGATGGCAATCTTCTCGAGGTCGCCCCACAGCTCGTCGAGGCGCGTCGGCTCGGCGGCTATGGCGCGCAGGCCGGCGGCGAGGTCGGGGTGGCTGATCGCGAGCTGGTCGAGCAGGAACGAGGCGCGCACGACGAACATGCCGCCGTTCCAGCGGTAGCGCCCGCTGGCGAGGTACTCCGCCGCGGTCGCAGCGTCGGGCTTCTCGACGAACTGCTCGACGGTGCGCGCCGTGCCCGACCCGGCGGGGTCGAGCAGCTCGCCGGAGCGGATGTAGCCGAAGCCGGTGGCCGGGTGGGTCGGCTCGATGCCGAGGGTGACGACGACGTCGCGCGCGGCGGCCACCTCGGCGGCCTCGCGCACGCAGGCGAGGAAGCCGGCCTGGTCCTCGATCACCTGGTCGGCGGCGAAGGAGCCGAGGACGGCGTCGGGGTCGCGGACCTCGAGGATCGCGGCGGCCAGGCCGATCGCGGCCATCGAGTCGCGCGGGCTGGGCTCGGCCAACAGCTGGTCGTCGGGCAGGCCGGGCAGCTGCTCGGCCACCGCCGGGCGGTGGGCCGCGCCGGTGACGACGAGGACGCGGTCGGCGGCGAGCGGCTGCACGCGGTCCCACGTCTCCTGCAGCAGCGAGCGACCGGAGCGGGTGAGGTCGTGGAGGAACTTGGGGGCGCCCTTGCGGGACAGGGGCCACAGGCGCGTCCCGGCACCGCCGGCGGGGATGACGGCCCAGAAGTTCTCGATGTCGGTCACGGTCGGCCAACCTACCGTCCGCCGTTCATCCCTAGGCGCGATGCCGATGGCGGGAGTGACTGGTACCAATTGCTCCGACGCATCCCTTTGAGACCTGTATCGCGGCTAGGCTCAACGCGTGAACATGCCACCGTTTTGGCAAGCCAGTCGATGAGCCGGGTCAAGCGACTGCGTCGGAAACTCATCACGAGGACCAAGGGGCACGAGGAGGCCGCACGCGCCCTTGGTGTGAGCATCGGTACGGGCTGTCGGATCCTCTCGCCCGTCGCTACCACCGAGCCCTGGCTCGTGCGCATCGGCGACCGTGTCACCGTTTCGTCCGGTGTCCGACTCGTCACCCACGACGGCAGTGGCTGGCTCGTTCGTGACCATCGCGGCCGCCGCTACCGGTACGCGCCGATCTCGATCGGGGACGATGTGTTCATCGGAGCCGGAGCCACCATCTTGCCGGGGGTAAAGATTGGCGATCGGGTCGTAGTCGGCGCGGGTTCAGTCGTGTCCCGATCTGTGCCGAGCGGAACCGTCGTGGCGGGAGTTCCCGCGAGGAGATTGGGCACCTGGGACGACTTCGTCGCACGAGTAGCGAGCTGGCCTGCGGACGAGGACAGACGAGGCTCCTCGTACCGCGAAAAGGTCGACTCCATCGCGGAGAAGGAGTTCGCGCCCGAGCTGTGACGACCGCTGGTTGATCTGGTCGGACGCATGGCGGCGTAGAATTGGCAGTCGAGCCCGGGGAGTGCCAACCTCTCCGGGTCAGCCACGTCCCTCGGAGGTTCCTGTGCCCACGTACCAGTACTCCTGCACCGAGTGCGGCCACGCGTTCGAGCAGGTGCAGAGCTTCAGCGACGACGCGCTGACCGTCTGCCCCGAGTGCAACGGCAAGCTGCGCAAGCTGTTCAACGCCGTCGGCGTGGTCTTCAAGGGCTCCGGCTTCTACCGCAACGACAGCCGCGGCACGACGACGTCGTCGACCAGCGGTTCGTCGGACTCCTCGGGCTCGTCCGGCTCCTCGGAGAAGAAGGCCGACAAGCCAGCGGAGAAGAAGACCGAGAAGAAGTCGGACTCCTCGTCCAGCTCGAAGGCCTCCGCCTGAGGCTCCGCCTGGGTCGGGGCGACCGGTCTAGTCGAGATCGGCGTCACCCTACCGACGCGTAACAATTCGCGTGTCCCGGCCGTTCTGACAGCCGACGCCCTGGAACCCGCCGGGCGGCCGACACCCGAAGCAGGCCCCGCATGACCGCACCGTGCATCGACGACGTCTGCGTGACGCTCGACGGCTCCGAGCTCCTCATCCACGTGAACGAGCCGCGCCCCCTCCTCGTGCTCGCCGTCGACCCCGACTCCGGCGAGGGCGGCTACCTGCTCGTGGACGCGAAGCCGGGTGGGACCCGGACGTCCGCTCCCCTGCTCCGCGGCGGCGTGCACGTCGAGGTCGTCGACGCCGCGACGGGCGCGGTGTACGCGCAGCTGGTCACCCCCGCCGCCTGACCGTCCGGCTCTCGCCCCCCCTGCCTGTGGAGACGCGCCGACGCCCGCGACCGAACCGCCCTACGGTCGCGGCATGTCCTCGACCTCCGGCGCGTCGCTCGCCACCCGCCTCCGATCGGCCCGCCACGCGCTGACGCGCCGACGCCGCCTACTTGCGGCAGCGACCGCCGCTCTCGGCGCGCTGGTCGTCGTGGGCGCTACCCAGCCACCGTCGGCGGACACCGTCCCGGTCGTCGTGGCCGCCCGTGACCTGCCGGCCGGCACGGCGCTGAGCGCCGAGGACCTCACCACACGCGACGTCGCGCCGCACCAGGCGCCCGCGGATCGCCCCGGGGCGTCCGAGCTGCTCGGCGAGACGCTGGCGGCACCGGTGGCCGCCGAGGAGCAGGTGACCAGCGCACGAGTCGTCGGCACCGCGGCGTGGCAGCCCGGTCCCGGAGAGACCGCCGTGCCGGTACGCCTGCCCGACGCCGGCGTCGCCGCGCTCCTGAGCGTCGGCGACACCGTCGACGTGGTCGCCACCGATCCCCAGACCGGCGAGACCTCGACGGTGGCCCGCTCAGTCCGCGTGGCGGCGCTGCCAGCCTCCGATGCGGACGCCACCCTCGGCGGTCGGCTCGTCGTCGTGGTCGCCCCGAGCCGTGACGCGTCCGACATCGCCGGCGCGGCCGTGCATGCCTTCCTCACCGTCGCGTTCAGGGACTAACGTGCGCGGGGCGACCCTGATCCGAGGGTCTCGGGACGATGAGGAGACGTCATGACCGGCTTCAAGAACTTCCTGCTGCGGGGCAACCTGATCGACCTGGCGGTCGCGGTCATCATCGGCACGGCATTCGGTGCGGTCGTCACGACCTTCACCAACTGGCTCACGGCCCAGCTGCCCGACACGGCGTCGGAGTACTTCACCAACGAGGCCAACTCGTTCGGCGCCTTCATGAACGCGGTCATCTCGTTCGTCATCCTCGCCGCGGTCGTCTACTTCTTCATCGTGCTGCCCTACACGAAGGCGAAGGAGCGCTACTTCCCGAGCCCGGCGCCGGGCACGCCCGAGGACGTGAAGCTGCTCGAGGAGATCCGCGACCTGCTGGCGGCCGGTAAGGCCAAGGAGATCTGAGCCTGGCGCGCGATCGTGACAGTGACGCTGGCACAATCGCGCCATGTCCCAGCGCCGCTCTGCCCTCATCACCGGCATCACCGGTCAGGACGGGCTCTACCTCGCTGAGCTCCTGACGGGGAAGGGCTACGAAGTCCACGGACTCATCCGCGGTCAGAACAACCCCAAGCGCGCACTCGTCGAAAGCGTGGCGCCCGGTGTCGTCCTCCATGAGGGCGATCTGACCGACTTCGCCAGCATCGCGCGGGCCCTGAAGGTGAGCGACCCCGACGAGGTCTACAACCTCGGGGCCGTGTCGTTCGTGGCCCACTCGTTCCGCAGCGCTCTGCACACGTCGGCGGTCACCGGCCAGGGGGCGTTGAACGTCCTCGAGGCGATCCGCTTGCACGACCCCGACAACCGCGTCCGCTTCTACCAGGCGTCCAGCTCGGAGATGTTCGGCAAGGTCCAGGAGACCCCGCAAACGGAGACCACCCGTTTCTACCCGCGCTCCCCCTACGGTGCCGCGAAGGCGTTTGCCCACCACATGACTGTCAACTACCGCGAGGCCTACGGCATGCACGCCTCGTCCGGGATTCTCTTCAACCACGAGTCCCCGCGACGCGGCCCGGAGTTCGTGACGCGAAAGATCACGCAGGCAGTGGCGCGGATCAGCCTCGGCCTGCAGGACACGTTGACGCTGGGCAACCTCGACGCAGCGCGCGACTGGGGGTACGCCGGCGACTACGTCGAGGCCATGTGGCTGATGCTCCAGCAGGACGTGGCTGACGACTACGTCATCGCGACGGGCGAGACGCACACGGTACGGGAGTTTCTCGACCTGGCGTTCGGGCACGTAGGCGTCCGGGACTGGAAACCGCTGGTCCAGGTTGATCCGGCCCTGTTGCGACCGGCGGAGGTGCACCACCTCGTGGGCGACGCCACGAGGGCGCGTGAGGCCCTCGGCTGGAAGGCCACGTTGCTACTTCCCGACCTCGTGCCCCTCATGGTCGAATCGGCCATCGTCGAGTTGGCTTGAGCGGGCGCGCAATCGCGGGATGTGACGTGACCGCGCGGACAATCTCGCGGGATCGGCAGAAACCAGACGGCGTGTGCACCAGACTGGCACCTGCCAGCCCAAGCTCTATTGAGGGAACCATGGTGCCCACCACTGTCATACGACCCCAGCTCCCGTAGTGGATCTTCACAACCGCGCGTGGGCGGCCGTCCTGCTCTGTGGATGTCTGCTGGTTGCGGCGGCGACGGGCGTCGGCACCTTGGTGGCGGAGCGATATGTAGACGGCGCCCCCGCAGTGGCTGCTTTCGCGATACTGGCCGTCTTGGCAGTCTCGGCAACTCCGACTCGGCACCTCCCTGCCCTGTCGCTCTGCATGTACGCCTTCGTTCCGGGGGCCCTCACCTCTCGGATCCCGCTGCTCGACTTGATACCCGCGCCGGCGGTCATCCTGATTGTTTGGCTAGTACGGCGGTCCATTGCCGACACAAAGGAACCACGGGCCAGTGACGTCCAGAGCACGCGGGACCGCGCCGTTCGAGTGATCGTCTGGCTCCTGGTCGCGTGGGCGCTTTTGCTGTGGTTCTTCTACGGCGGCAGCGGCTACGGATTCTCCTGGATACTGACCTTCGCGGCGTCGGTGCTCACATGCGTCACTGGCCGCGTAGGAAGACCGGAATCGGAGTCCGTTCGCCACGCGTGGATGATCAGCGGGGCTCTCCTCGGCGCTTACGCCGTGCTGGAGTTCGCCCTGCGCCTCAACCCCGTGTACGGACCACTCTTTCGCGCATTGGGCCAGCCGCAACCGAACGATTGGTCTGTGTATCGCGCGGCGGCGTCGTTCCCCCATCCGCTCACGGCGGCCATGTTTCTCGGCGTGGCGGCAACCCTAGCGCTGGTGTCGTGGCTGGTGCGCCGAGACGGCTGGTACCTGGCAATGGCGATCCCGGCGCTAGCAGGGCTCGCAAGCACCGGCTCCCGCGCGTCGCTTGCCGCCTGCGCCATCGGTATCGCCGTCGGAATGATGTTGTACGCGAAACGGGGAACGGGGGCGCGCTTTGGGCGATCCGTGGGCCTAGTGGTTCTCGCGGCCGGCGGGGCTCTGTTTATCTTCAACTTCTCGGGAGTGGGTGACCGTCTCGCCTCGAACGAGGCCGCGCGCTCGACCGGGGCTCGCCTCGACGGACTGTCGGTAGCCAACGCTGCGGCGGCGCACACCAACTACATCGGCTCCGGGCCCGCAACCTCAGGCGAGACGGCGCGTCTTTACAGTCCCCTCATCGTCGAGAATTCTTTCTTCCAAGCGCTCATCAGCCTCGGTTTGATCGGCACCGCGTGCCTGGTGCTCCTTTTCCTCCTCCTGGTCAAGCGAGCACACGGCTCGGGAGATGCGGCAGCGGCAGCCGGCGCCGTGACACTGGCCGTCGCCCTCGCGGGCTACAACGCACTCGACGCCGTCCACTCGTCCCACCTACTCATCGGCTGGGCTGCACTGATGTGCCTCGGCGGCGCTGCAGAGGCGCCGGCCGAGAAATCAGCCGCGCTGGCAACTCCGAAAGGCAGGCAACTCCTGTGAAGATCGTCGTCGTCCAGACCTCCCTTGCCGGTGGAGGCGCCGAATATGTCGGGCGGACCTGGATGGCTCAACTGGCTCTGAGGGGTCATGAGGTTCACGGTGTCCTCACGGGCAAGCCGGTCAATTTGGGGCTGCTCCCCCCTGGGGTAACCGGACACACCCTCCATCACCACCGCGGCAACGCGGTGAAGTCGCGCGCCCTTCGGGACCTGCTGCGCGAAGTGCGACCGGACGCCGTCGTCAGCCTGCAGAGCATCAGCAACCTCATCGCTTTCGGCGCATTGGCCATGCTGCGCAGCTCGCGGCCCAAACACGCGGTGAGCGAGCGCAACCTCGTCACGCTCGGTCTCGCGGGGTCGTCGCTGCAGCACCGAGCCAAGACAGCGCTGACCAAGCGGTTGTATTCCCGCGCGGACCTGGTGCTAGCGATCTCCCACCCCGTGGCGGCCGAACTCGTCGCAGCATTCGGCGTCCACCAAGACCGTCTGGCCGTGCTGCCGAACCCGGTATCCGACCGGCGGCACGCGGGAATCGCGAACGGCCCGCGGTCGAACGACCAGCAGCTCAATCTCGTCCTCACGTGCCGCCTGGTCCAACAGAAGCAGCCCCTTCTAGCCGTCGAGACCGCCCGCCGCCTGAAGACGAGGGGAGTCGATACGAAACTCACCTGTTTCGGCGACGGCCCCCTCCGGGAGCAACTCATCGACGCCGCCTCCGCAGCCGGCGTCACGCTCGACATGAAGGGGTGGGTCGACGACTGGACCTCAGAGGTGCCCGCCACCGAGTCGGTGCTGCTGCTGCCTTCGCAACGGGAAGGCTTGGGCAACGTTCTGGTCGAGGCCGGCGCCTCGGGCGTGCCTGTAGTAGCGCCATCCACCGCGCTGGGGGTTGCGGACGCAATCGTTCCAGGGGTCACCGGAGAACTGGCATTGAGCGCTCATCCCGACGATCTGGTCGAGGCTGTTCTCGCCGCTCACACGATTGAATCGGCCCCGCCCGCCGGATGGATTGCCAACTTCTCCGCTGCGGTGTGCGGCGAGCGCCTTGAGCGCCTGCTCGAACGAATGGTCGGCCCCATTGACTAGCACTTCCCCGTCTCTCGGCCGCCAGGCCAGTAGAGGAGCGGCTCAGACGCTCGTCTGGCAGGCCGCCAGGATTGTCATCCAATTCGGCGGACTCATCGTGCTGGCCCGCCTTCTTGACCCGAACGCGTTCGGTCTCATAGCCATGATCGCGGTCATCGTTGGTATCGCAGATCTGCTGCGTGACTTCGGGCTGACCAATGCGTCCATCCAAGCGAAGACCCTGAGCGACCATCAGCGCTCGAACCTGTTCTGGCTGAACGTGGTGATCGGCGTCGTGCTGACGTTGGCGATTTACCTCGCTGCGCCGTTGGTTGCGGACTTCTACGGAGAACCCGATCTTCGATATCTGACGGAGGTGCTCGCAGGCGTCGTCTTCATCAACGCTCTCGGGGCGCAGTTCAGAGCCGAAGTGAACCGGGAGATGCGCTTCGTCGCTCTCAACGCCACGGAAGTCGTACCGGCGGCCGGAGGGCTGATCGGCGCCGTCATCATCGCAATCGCAACGGGGTCGGTGTGGGCGCTTGTTGCGCAGCAGCTCATCACCAGCGCGCTCTCGACCGTGTCCCTAGTGGCCGTCTCCCGTTGGCGCCCGCGGGGCCCGAACCGTCAAGGGGACATCCGGCCCATAGTAAAAGTGGGTGGCGGCATGCTAGGCACCAATGCCGTCGCCTTCAGCACGCGGAACGCGGACAACATCATGATCGGTGCTGCGTGGGGTGCTACCAGTCTCGGTCTCTACTCGCGCGCATACCAACTGGTCATGCTCCCGGTGAACCAGTTGCTTGCGCCGTTTACCAGGGTAGCCCTGCCAGTCCTGTCTCGCGTCCAGGACGATCGCACGCGCTTTGTGAACTACCTGCGAGGCGGGCAGCTCGTCGGCATCTACATCGTAGGAACGCTCTACGCCCTCCTCATCGGCTTTGCGCAACCAGCCGTTGAGATCGTTTTTGGGCCCGCCTGGCTCGGCATGGTCCCGATCGTCCAGTGCCTTGCGATCGCTGCCGCCTTCAGATCCTTGGGTCAGATTGCGTACTGGGCTTACGTTGCTACTGGCAACACGGGCGCGCAGTTCCGTTTCTACCTCGTCTCGCAGCCGCTCATCGTTGTCGGATGCCTGGCCGGACTGCCGTGGGGACCCGTGGGTGTGGCTACGGCCCTGTCCGTCGGATATGGCCTGAACTGGCTGGCGTCCATGGCGTGGTGC
The DNA here is from genome assembly GCF_032378595.1 of Nocardioides imazamoxiresistens. Classification (NCBI taxonomy): domain Bacteria; kingdom Bacillati; phylum Actinomycetota; class Actinomycetes; order Propionibacteriales; family Nocardioidaceae; genus Nocardioides; species Nocardioides imazamoxiresistens. Next base: position 337,891 of record NZ_JAVYII010000004.1, on the reverse strand, counting down.
GAGCGAGCAACTGGGCTGCCGATGCGTTCGCTGGCCGGCGCAGCGCTCTGGCGCACTGCCCGGCATGGTGTCCCAGCAGTCGCCATCGCACTCACGACGAGCTCGCTTGTCGACCATTCCTTACTGGCCATCGCGGTCGGCACTTTCCTGGCTGGCTCCTACTGGCTCCTGGCTTTTGTCGTCTCTCGCTCGTTCCGAGCGGACTGCGCGAAGCTACTCAGCATGACGAGGAAGATGAAGAAGTGACAAAAGCTCCGGTCGCAGGCCCCCCAATCTTCGTATCGGCTATGGGCCAATACGACAACGTCGGCGATGCCGTGCTGAGGCGCCCTCTGATCGATCGTCTGCGCCGCCTGGGTCCGTTGCACATCTTTGTCGGAACCCGAGACGACAACTACCTTCGTGCTTTCGGTCTGAGCGATGAAGACTTCCTCGTGCGTTCGAGCAAGGCGTGGCGGTCGCTCATGACAAGCTCCCTCAAATCGGGGCCACTCTTCTACGCCTTCAACGCCGGTGAGATCGAGACGACCCGCACCTACGCCGCGAAGTACGCGCGCGTCCTTCCCCTTCTCCTTGCCAATCGTGCCCGCGGAGGTTCCAGCGTCCACACGGGGTTCGGGGTTCGAGCCCCGTCGCCGTGGTTGCCCATCTTCCGGGGTGCGATGAGAGCCTGCGACGTGGTCTCGTGGCGGGACGCCTTCTCTGCGGAGGCCCTCCGGATCGGCGACACCGTCCCGGACTGGGCCTTCTGCGAGGGGCCCGAGGCTGTGCCTGTCGGAACAGACAACCGTAGGTTCTTGGTGGTGGCGCCAAGGCGCGACGGACAGGAACTAGACGAGCGGACCCTCCGTGGGCTGGCTCACCACGCCGAACAGAGCAACCTCGAACTGGTATTCGCGGCTCAGATCGAGCGGGACGGGCCGGTTTGTGCGCGCTACGCCGAACTGGTTGGGGCTCGTGCGCTTGTCTGGGAGTCGAGCGACCTCCTTGCTCAAGAGACCCGGCTGCGCGCCCTCTACCGCGACGCCGCGGTCGTCGTGAGTGAGCGTCTGCATGCGCTGGTCATCGCAGCAACAGAAGGGGCGGTGCCAGTGGCGCTCAGCGATGCGCCATCGATGAAAGCGGAAAGGACTATGACCGCAGCGGGGTTTGAGGGGTTTGCCATCCCACTACGGCGCTTGGGAACGCCCCCCGGCAATCTTTCTTTGGCGTCCCTCGCCGCTCGACAGACGGAGACCGCGGCAGCCGTAGATACATCACGACGCCGACTCCACGAACTGACTGACCGAATCAGCCGCGCGTACGAGGCAGTCCGTGCCTGAGGACGTGGTGATCTCGATCATCCTGACGGCTTACAACGACGAGGAGCGTATTCCCGAGACCATCGACCGGATGGCCAAAACTGCGGGCTTCGACGATTGCGAACTGGTCGTCGTCGACGACCACTCGACCGACGGAACGCTCGACGTAATTCGGTCCGCGTGCAGTGGCATCGAGCGAGCTCTCATCCTCCCGTTGCCCGAGAACGGTGGTGTAGCAGCGGCGCGTAGGAGGGGACTGGCAGCAGCATCCGGTCGGTTCATCTGGTTCATCGACTCCGACGATGCGTGGCCCGATCAAGCCCTTAGCTCCTGGAAGGCGGCAATCAGCGAGAACCCGACTGCTGACGTCATCTTCGGACAAGCGCGGGTCATCCATCTGAATGGGGAAACCCGGATCATCGGCGCGCGCATCGGCGGGTCGGACCGGCGAAGTGCATTCGCGTCACTGCTGTCGGGCAATGTCCGTGGGCATCTGTGGAGCAAGCTATTTCGCCGAGAACTGCTCGTGGGGTCAGACATCCTCGGGACGACCGTTCACTCCGATCTCGCGATGACAGTCTCAGCGATGGCACGGGCGGAGGTTTACGCCGTGACACCTGCCCGCGTGTATGAGTACATGCTTCGACCGGGTTCCATCATCCGATCAGGACGGCCGCGAGCGGAGTCGCTGATCGCGATAGACCAGAGGCTGAGCGCCGTACTCGCCGCGGATCCGACAACCGCGACGCCCGAGGAGCACGCTAGCTTCCGTCACAGGTTCATCCTGTTGTCGCTGCTCACAGATTCGCTGAACGAGGGCTACACACCGATCGAGAGGCGAGACTTGGTGCGTCGGGTTCGACAGGAGATTGAGTGGCTAGCGATTGCTCGCTTGGCACGGTCGGGTGGTAGCAAACAAGCCGCACTGCTCGCGGTAGCGAAATTGTCTTCGACAACCGCCAACCTTGCAGCGAGGATCCTGATTCGCGCGGCTCGTTGACCCGTCGGCCGCCGGTCAGCAGCTACGCGGATTGCCGCGCATGGCGTCGCTCCACAGCGCTTCGACCTTGGGGTTGACCACGGCTGCGCTGTACGTGGCCTGAAAGAACTCGGAGCACGCGCGTTGCATCGCCATGAGTTCTGCTTCGTTCGTCAGCAGTTGCTCCAGCTTCTGGCTGAGCGCTGACGCGTCACCCGGCTCGATGAGGTAATTCACCGTCTTCGGTGAGAACAGTGACGCCACCCCCCCGACCCTCGTTGCCACAATGGCATTCCCGAGTGACATGGCTTCGAGCAAGAACATTGGCATTGCTTCGTCCCGCGACGGGAGGACCGCGACGGAGGACGCGCCGAGCAAGTCCATCAGGTCATCGTGTCCGAGGCTCCCGAGGTACTCGACCGACGGCAGAGACCACCCACGGACAATCTCGCGATCGGGAATGGGTCCAGCAATTGCTAGCCGCCAACCGTGGTCAGCGGGAAGACGACTCCATGCCTCTAGCAGCACATCAACGCCCTTGCGCTTCACCACCGCGCCGCCGAAAACCACGAGAGGCTTCCGTTTTGCATCACTCTCTCGACTGGGTACGGCGTTCGGGATAACCGCCACCAAGGCCTCTTGCGCTAGTCCTGCAGCCGTCGCGGCGCTCGACTCCGAGAGTGCCTGGATCGCATGGCATCGCCGCAAAATGCTTCCGACCAACTTCGGGTGTCGCGCGGCAAAGGCGTCGAAGGAACTCCCGTGAAGATGCGCGACGACCGTCATCCCTCGTGCGCGGCACAGCAGAACGGCCATACCCTCCCGCACGAACGAGCCGCCTTGCGACAGGTGAACGACAGCAACTACTGACGTGGCTCGAGGTACGCGAGTGAGTGCTACCAACGCTCGTAGCAACGTCAGCACTTCGCCGGCCCGCGAGCCTCCAGTACGAGTCGCGAGGAACTGGGTATGGAAGCGTTCGAACTCCCAGCTCAGCACGGCGTTGATGACCTGTGTCATGCCTCCCGCGACCTCGCCGGCCCGCCCCACCTGAATACAGACCCGCCCACGTCCGCGTGGGACACCTAGCCTCGACAAGTTGTAAGCACTCCTTGCCGAACGTCCGCAAGATTCGATCTGGCGCGGACGACGCCATCGACGAAGATGCGACGGCGGTCGCGCTGAATCTCGAGCTGTTCGAGGAGCACGTTCTCAGCTTCCTCAGCTGAATCGAGCGCCAGACACTCAGCTTGCACACCGGCGGCTTGGAAGTGCCGCTCCAGTTTCTTGCTCCCGTCGGACTGAATGCCGACCAGGGACGCGCCCTCAGTGACCGCGGCGATGAGCACGTGAAGGCGGTCCGAGACGACGACCGCGGCCCTCCTGTAGGTCCCCCGCACACGCTGTTCCTGCGAGGAGTGCTCGTTCTCGCCAAACGTCTGCACCTCGGCATCGAGGAGATGCGCCAGCGACTCGGCAAGCGCGTTGTCTCGCAGCACCTGCGAGACAACGACGACGTCGTAGCCTTGCGTCGCCGCGAATCGCTTGGTGGCAGCGACCAGGGGACCGTGGTCTGCGGGGCGGTCGCCGCGCATAGAGACGACAACCAGATCACGCGGACCTTCGTCCTGCATCTCTTCCTCGGTTGCGCCCTCTGCGAAGGCCAAGTCCGGCATCGTTGCGCCTTTTAGCGCCGCTGCCGTCCCCGTGTCACGCCAACGCGCGCCGGGCGTCAGGCGCGACCCCAGTCTCAGAATTGCAGCGAAGAACCGGTTGAAGTCCCGGGTTCCCGCCCCCACGCGAACGATCGGGTGACGCCTCATTCGCATGACCGCCGTGACGGGGAGGACTGCGATGTGCTCTTTCATCCCGCTGAGAGTCATCTGGATCTCGCCCGGCTTGAACGCATACGCCATGCGACGGCGGCGCACGGCGCTCGCGAGCAGTGCGATGTACCACCTCGCGAACGACCGATACACACGGTCCGATGGCGACAACCCGAGAGCCGTTTCGTACGCGGTGTCGCAATGACCTAGGTAGACGTGCAGGTCGCCGCTCTCCCGCAGCCAGTCCAGAAGGGGTCGCCGAAGAATAATGTCGCCGATGTTCTCCTCCTGCCCCACGGCGGGCACGAAGATCTTCACACCAGGGCCGCCGGCTCGACTGCCGTGGGGGCGATACGGAATCCAGAAGCGTGTCGGATGGTCTCGTAAGACAAGGCGTCGACCTCGCAGCCGACGGCGATCTTGCGGGTCTGTGCAAGCGCTGCGATCTGCGTCTGATGGTCGTCGACATGCTCGCGGTGAGATCGACGACGGGTCACCAGCACCGGGTAGATGCCCGAGTCGAGGAACCCGAGGAGGCTCCCGACCCCAGAGTGCGAGACAACTACATCGCTGCGCTGTGCCACTTCGGCGAACTGCGTGGCCGACATGTGGTCATAGACCGTGCCCGGCAGTTTGAAGTCGACACGGGTATGTCCGAGCTGCCACACAGTCCTCTCGTCGGCTGCCCCGATTTCGACGATCCGTCGGACGAGGCGCTCGAACGAGAAGCCTTCAATGGTGCCCAGCGTGACAAAGAGAGAAGGTCGCGTTGCAGCGGGTCGCGGCACCCGCCGATAGTTGCCCAGCACGCCCGGGGTGTAGGTCCAGCGGTCGCCAGCCCAGGAGTGGTGCTGCGTGAAAGTCTCCGCGGAGCGCATCTTGGCAACGATCCGCCCAGCGAGGGATGGGCCCTGCACGCGCGACACGCTCTCGATGTAGACCGTGCGGACACCCCGCCGTTTGGCCAACGGTAGGATGGTGGCAGCCGGCGCCGCGCCCGTGCTGACGGCGAGGTCGAATTGCTCGCTTGAGAGAATGCGGTTCACCTGCCGGGCTGCTCTCAAAGCGCCCCTCACGTCCCGCGGCCCGACATAGGGCACGAAGTGGACACGCCGCCCGTCCAACAGCGACCGGCTCTGTTCATTCTCGAAAGTCACCCAGAGCGAGTCATCCGACGTCCCGAAAGAAGGCTCCAGACGGTGGAGCTGAGCAAGATGCCCACCAGTTGAAGCCACGTACAGGGCTTTCGTCACTTGCGTTCCACCTCGGGCCCTTCGGCTCCTGCACCGAGACCGGTGCGCGTTAACGATCGTAGGGCGATCTCGAGCTGCACGCCGTTGAACGCGACATGTCGTCCGTAACCTCCATCACCAGCGGTAGTGCCACTGGCCCCGAGCTCAGTCGTTGACCATCCCCGCACCGACGGTCACGCCGGTCGCCTCGTCGATGAGGATGAACGCCCCGGTCGTCCGGTTGCGCGAGTACGGGTCGACGAGCAGCGGCTGCTGCGTGCGCAGCCGCACGCGCCCGATCTCGTTGACGCCGAGACTGTCGGCGTCGAGGTCGCGGTGCAGCGTGTTCACGTCGAGGCGGTAGTCAAGCTCCTTGACCAGCGCCTTGACCGTGCGGGTCGTTTGCTTGATCAGCAGCTTCTGGCGCGGTCGCAGCGGGGTGGTCGTCATCCAGGCCACCATCGCGTCGACGTCCTGGGTGACCGCCGGCTGGTTGTTCGGCCGGGCGATGAGGTCGCCGCGGGAGACGTCCACGTCGTCGGTCAGCCGGATGGTCACCGACATCGGGGGGTAGGCCTCGTCGACCGCGCGGTCGAACAGGTCGATGCCCGCGATCTTCGACGGCATGCCCGAGGGCAGTACGACGACGTCGTCACCGGGCTTGAAGACGCCGCCGGCGACCTGGCCGGCGTACCCGCGGTAGTCGTGGTGCTCGTCGGACTTGGGGCGCACGACGTACTGCACCGGGAAGCGCGCGTCCTTGAGGTCGCGGTCGCTGGCGACGTGCACGTTCTCGAGGTGGTGCAGCAGCGAGGAGCCCTCGTACCAGCCCATCTGCGCCGAGCGCGTCACGACGTTGTCGCCCTTGAGCGCCGAGATCGGGATGACCGCGAGGTCCGGGATCGTCAGCTTCGTGGCGAAGGCCGAGAACTCGCGCTTGATCTCGTCGAACCGCTCCTGCGAGTAGTCGACGAGGTCCATCTTGTTGACCGCGAGCACGAGGTGCGGCACGCGCAGCAGCGAGAGCAGCACGGCGTGACGGCGCGACTGCTCGGTCAGGCCGTGGCGGGCGTCGACGAGCACGAGGCCGAGGTCGGCGGTCGAGGCGCCGGTGACCATGTTCCGCGTGTACTGCACGTGCCCCGGCGTGTCCGCGATGATGAACTTGCGGGTCGGGGTGGCGAAGTAGCGGTACGCGACGTCGATCGTGATGCCCTGCTCCCGCTCGGAGCGCAGACCGTCGGTCAGCAGGGCGAGGTCGGTGTAGTCGTAGCCCTTCGACTGGCTGGTCGCCTCGACGGCGGCGAGCTGGTCCTCGAAGATCGCCTTCGAGTCGAGCAGCAGGCGCCCGATCAGGGTCGACTTGCCGTCGTCGACGGAGCCGGCGGTGGCGAAACGAAGCAGGTCCATCAGAAGTAGCCCTCCTTCTTGCGGTCCTCCATGGCGGCCTCGGAGAACCGGTCGTCGCCGCGGGTGGCGCCGCGCTCGGTCACGCGCGCCACGGCGATCTCGTCGATGATCTCGGCCGTCGTGGAGGCCTCGGACTCCACGCAGCCGGTGAGCGTCAGGTCGCCGACGGTGCGGAACCGGACGGTGCGCTCCGCGGCGCTCTCGCCGTCGCGCAGCGGGTTGTGCTCGCTCTCGGACAGCAGCATCCCGTCGCGCTCGAAGACGCGGCGCTGGTGGCTGAAGTAGATCGACGGGATGGAGATCTGCTCCCGGTCGATGTAGTGCCAGATGTCGAGCTCGGTCCAGTTGCTCAGCGGAAAGATCCGCATGTGCTCGCCGGCGTGGATGCGCCCGTTGTAGAGGTTCCACAGCTCGGGGCGCTGGTTCTTCGGGTCCCACTGGCCGAACTCGTCGCGGTGGGAGTAGACGCGCTCCTTGGCGCGCGCCTTCTCCTCGTCGCGGCGACCGCCGCCGAAGGCCGCGGTGAAGCCCTCGGTCTCGATGGCGTTGAGCAGCGTGCCGATCTGCATCCGGTTGCGCGTCGTGCGGCCGTCGTCGACGACCACGCCGGAGGCGATGGCGTCCTCGACCGAGGCGACGATGAGGCGCAGTCCCAGCCGCGCGACCCACTCGTCGCGGCAGGCCAGGACCTCCGGGAAGTCGTAGCCGGTGTCGACCTGCAGGACCGGGAACGGGATCTTGGCCGGGAAGAACGCCTTCTCCGCCAGACGGAGCATGACGATCGAGTCCTTGCCGCCGGAGAACATCAGCACCGGCTTCTCGAACTCGGCCGCGACCTCGCGGAACACGTGGATCGACTCGGCCTCCAGCTGGTCCAGCTGGCTCAGGCGGTAGTCGGGATGGGTGGCTGCCACGTGATCAGGGTACGGACGCCCGTCTCATGCCTCGGTCGCGTCCCACGGAGTGGGCCACGCCCCTCGGACCCGGTCAGTCGCGGCCGTAGATGTCGCGCGTGTAGACCTTGTGCTCCACGTCGGCGAGCACGTCGGTGCGACGGTTCGCGATGATCACGTCGGAGCGCTTCTTGAACTCGTCCAGGTCGGCCATGACCTCGGAGTGGAAGAACTCGTCGGCGTCGAGCGAGGGCTCGTAGACGACGACCTCGATGCCCTTCGCCTTGATCCGCTTCATCACGCCCTGGATCGAGGAGGCGCGGAAGTTGTCCGAGCCCGACTTCATGATGAGGCGGTAGATGCCGACCGTGCGCGGGCCGCGGCGGATGATGTCCTCGGCGATGAAGTCCTTGCGCGTCGTGTTGGCCTCGACGATCGCGCTGATGAGGTTCTGCGGCACGTCGGTGTAGTTGGCCTGCAGCTGCCGGGTGTCCTTCGGCAGGCAGTAGCCGCCGTAGCCGAACGAGGGGTTGTTGTAGTGCGCGCCGATCCGCGGGTCGAGCCCGACGCCCTCGATGATCTGCGCGGTGTTGAGGCCGTGCACCGCGGCGTAGGTGTCGAGCTCGTTGAAGTACGCCACCCGCAGCGCGAGGTAGGTGTTGGCGAACAGCTTGATCGCCTCCGCCTCGGTGGCGTCGGTGAAGAGCGTCGGGACGTCCTTGTCGATCGCGCCCTCGAGCAGCAGCGCGGCGAACTCGCGGGCCCGCTCGCCCGTGTCGCCGACGACGATGCGCGACGGGTGCAGGTTGTCGTAGAGGGCGCGACCCTCGCGCAGGAACTCGGGCGAGAAGACGATCGAGGCGCCGGGGTTCTCCTCGCGCACCCGCGCGGTGAACCCGACGGGCACGGTGGACTTCACGACGATGGTGGCGTCGGTGTTCACCGCGAGCACGTCGGCGATCACGCTCTCGACCGTCGAGGTGTTGAAGTAGTTGGTGCGCTCGTCGTAGTCCGTCGGGGTGGCGACGATGACGAAGCGGGCGTCGGCGTAGGCGGCCGCCTTGTCGAGCGTGCCGGTGAGGTCGAGGTCCTTCTCGGCGAGGTACTGCTCCAGCTCGGCGTCCTCGATCGGCGAGACCCGGGCGTTCAGCTGGTCGACGCGCTCCTGCGTGACGTCGACGGCGACGACCTCGTGGTGCTGCGCGAGCACGACAGCGTTGGACAGCCCGACATAACCCATGCCGGCGACGGCGATCTTCATGGTGCGCAGGCTAGCCCGTTCCGAAGCATCGCGTTGGCCCCTTACCGACTGTGCGACGCAAGTCGCAGCGGGCCTGTGGTCGTCGCCGCGATGCGCGGCCGTCTGCGCGAACCAGGCAGTTTGAATCGGCCTCGAACTGGACGTCCGTAACGTCCGACTTGAGGCGAGACCCCGCTAGACGACGTGCGGCCGATGCGACCCCACCGATCACTCGCGCTTGCGCAGTCGTCCCGGCTCCGACGCGGTGGCTACCGCCTTCCGTCCGGCCCCGCCCTCGAGGCGCTTGCGCACGTCACCGAGCGGTCTTTCGACTGTCACGAAAACAACCTGCGCGGCGGCGATCGTGACGCCGAAAGCGACGCCGTCGGTCACGACAGCAGGAAGGCCCCCGCGCTCGACGATGGCAAGCACGAGCCGATGCAGCAGGTAGATCGAGAACGACAGCAGGCCGATGTGTGCGACCCACCGGTGGTTCATCGACCGCGATAGAACGTGGTCCGGCGACGCGATCAGGGTCCAGAAGATCGGGACGAGGCACAGGTAGAGCAGCGTGTCCACGACCGTCAGTCGGAACGGGTGTGGGGCCAGCGCCGCCGCGGCGAACACGATCAGCGCTGCCGGGGTCAGTACCCGGTCAATGAGCTGGCGGGAGACCGCGAACGGGGTCCGGTCGCCGAGCGCCGGGTTCCACAGCAGCGCGACGGCCGCGCCAACGAGCAGGCCGTCGTAGCGAGTGTCAGTGGAGACGTAGAGCCGGTAGAACGTTGCGCCGTCGAGGTGCAGGAAGATCCGCCACACGGGCGCAACGGCGGCCATGCCGAGCAGGATCCAGCCGGTGCGCCGACGGTCCGCGCCCAGCAGCGCAAGGCCGATCATCAGTGCGGGGAAGAGCAGGTAGAAGTGCTCCTCGACGGCGAGCGACCACAGCATTGACGACTCGGGGGGCAGGCCGTGGTGCGCATTCCCGGTGTCGGCGAACACCGCGACCATGTAGTAGTTCGTGACGTTGAAGACCTCGGCCAGGATGCCCCACGCGTTCTGCGTGGTGTCGGGGACGGCGACGACGCCGACCAGCACGCACAGGGCTATCGCGACCAGGGCGGGCGGCTGGATGCGCAGGAGGCGCCGAAGGTAGAACTTTCCAAGCGCGATGCGGCCGGTCTTCTCCCGCTCGCGGCGCAGCAGCGTCGTGATCAAGTAGCCGCTAAGAAAGAAGAAGATGGTTACGCCGACGTGGCCCGGCCACAGACCCGGCGCGGTGAAGCCGTGGCCGACGAACACAATTAGAACGGCGACCGCACGCACCCCGTTCAGCGACGGGATGTGAAGAGCAGGCTGGGACACGAGCGCAGCCTAGGGCCGCCGCCAATGATGCGGGACCGGTCGGACGAAGATCACCTGCTCAGGCATCGGGGCACCCAGCTAGTGAGCGTCCGTCGAGCGATGCCCCGAAGCGCGCGGGCCCCCGTCAGTTACCGATCGGGTTCCCTCGTCGTCAAGGCCTGAGCCACCGCGGGCGAGCTCGAAGCTAGAATTACGCGTGCGAATCGTGCTTGCAAGCGCACGCGTCGGGCCAGCCGCCTTCGTTGAGACCGCCGTCCGGCTGACCGCACGTCGGCCGTCGGCCGAAACGCGCGAGAAGCCAGCGGGCAAACGGAGACGGGCGGCGCACGGGGTGCTCACACTCAGGGCAGATCTTCGTTCCCCGGTTCGTGTCGGCCCCCGTGCCGTCGCCGAGTAGCAGCAACATCTCGGCAGGTTAGCGGTCCGCTGTACTCGCGTCTCGCGAATCGGGCCGTACGAGCCGTTCCGCATCCGCCAGACCAGTGCCTGTAGGGCCCACAAAGGACGATCGGGGCATGTGCAGCCTCCTAATCGGTCAAGCGTTTCGTAGTCAGGTCACTCCCGAAGAGCGGGGCCGACCACGCCGACGAGCTCGTCGATGTGACGTGCGCAGGCTGCTGCTGCCTCCGGCCCACGGCGGTAGGGGTCGGCCACGTCGACACCCTCCGCGCTGGGCCGGTTGCGGCCGATGAGGGCGATCAGCTCGCGCGGGGTCGCCACCTCCCCCACCTGCTGCACTCCGCGCGCGAACTGCCCGAGCGTGAACACCTTCTTGAACGCGGCCGGGTGCTCCTCCAGCAGGAACGTGCGGTGGCGCGACTCGGCCGTCAGCACCAGATCGGCGTCGGCGATCAGCTCACGGGTCACCGCGCGGCTGGAGAAGCCCGTCGGGTCGAGACCGCGTTCGCGCGCCTCGGCGGCCATCAGGTCGTCCATCGCATGGTCGCGGAAGCCGTGCGTACCGGCTCCTGAGACGACGACCGCGTCGCCCGCGGCGGCGCGCAGCGCGAGCTCCATATAAGGGGAGCGGCAGATGTTGGCCGTGCAGACGACCAGGACCTTGAGGGGGGCGGCCGACGGGCTCGCAAGCTCAACGGCCAACGGAGCGGGAGCGACCTCCGCAGTCGGACGGCAGCGGTCCATGCCGAGGGCGCGGAGGACCGGGGCGAGGGCGTCGGCCACCGACCGACCCGTCGTGTCGACCACGACGTCGGCGTCGGCGGGCGTCTCGTACGGCGCCGAGATGCCCGTGAAGTCCGGGATCTCGCCGGCGCGGGCCTTGGCGTACAGGCCCTTGCGGTCGCGGCGCTCGCACTCCTCGACCGGCGTGGCGACGTGCACCAGCACGAACTGGGCGCCGGCCTCGGCGGCCATCCGACGGACGTCCTGGCGGGTCGCGTCGTAGGGCGCGATCGGGCTGCAGATCGCCACGCCGCCGTGCCGGGCCACCTCGGCGGCGACCCAGCCGATGCGGCGGATGTTGGTCTCCCGGTCGGCGGGCGAGAACGACAGCCCCGCGGAGAGGTTCCGGCGCACGACGTCACCGTCGAGGCTGGTCACCGACCGGTCGGTGGTCTCCAGCAGCTCGTCGACCAGCGCCCGGGCCAGCGTCGACTTCCCGCTGCCCGACAGACCCGTGAACAGCACGACGAGGCCCTGCTCGCGCGCCGGCGGCGTCGCCCCGGCGGCCAGCGACCCGTCGCCGCGCGGCAGCTCGACGACGGTGCCGTACGCCCCGACCACCTCGGCCCGCAGCGCCGCGTCGGCCGCGGGGTCGCCGCGGCGGGCGAGCGGCGCCACGACCACGTCGACGTGGGCCAGGTCCCGCGTCGCGGCCAAGGCACCCCGCACGAGGTCGGTGGCCGGCACGTCCGCCCAGCCGTGACCGGCGAGGACCAGCAGCACCACCGGCCCTGTGGCGCCGGCGAGATCGGCGTGCTGCGCCGCGCTCAACGGCGCCTCGACCGGCACGACGACGGCATCGCCGCTGTCCTCCTGCGCGGCGCGCACGTCCCCGGCCGGTCGCCGCAGCCGGCGGAACGGGCCGTAGTCGGGGGCCGCGCCCAGCTCGACGGTCCAGGCGGACCCGTCGGGGCGGGCGTACGCGACGACCAGGCCCTCCGGGTCGACGAGCTGCACGCCACCGGCCTCCCGCGCCGCCTCGGCGACCGCCGGCGGCAGCGCGAGGGAGAACGGCGAGCCCGGCGCGTCGAACGGCCGAAGGGCGGCGGCCCCGAGCGCGATCAGCTCGAGGTCGTCGAGGACGCCGGGCGGGGGGCAGTGCTGCGGCAGGGAGGACACGCCTGCATCCTGCCAAGTCGCCGCGTGCCTAGGCTCGGAGCCATGAGCACTGAGACGCCGCCACAGCCCGCCGTGCCCTCGCCGGGGGTCGTGGTCGCCGAGGTCGTGCGCTCCGGCTTCGTCGAGGGCCGCCACCACGGCTCGCTCGTCGCGCTCGGCCCCGGCGGCGAGCCGGACTGGGCGGTCGGGGACGCCGTCTCCCCCGTGCTGCCGCGTTCGTGCAACAAGCCGCTGCAGGCGACCGCCATGGTCCGGCTCGGCCTCGACCTGCCGCCCGACCTGCTGGCGCTGGCGTCGGCCTCCCACTCCGGCGAGCCGTTCCACGTCGAGGGCGTGCGCCGCATCCTCGCGATCGCCGGGCTCGACGCGTCGTCCCTGCGCACCCCGCCCGACTGGCCGATCGACGTCGAGGCCCGCGACGACGTCGTCCGCGCCGGCGGCGAGCGCTCCTCGCTGCTGATGAACTGCTCCGGCAAGCACGCCGCCATGCTGCTGACCTGCGTGGTCAACGGCTGGTCGACGACCGACTACCTCGACCCCGGGCACCCGTTGCAGCAGGCCGTCACCGCGACGTTCGCCGAGCTGACCGGCGAGCCCGTCGCCGCCCTGGCCGTTGACGGCTGCGGGGCACCGCTGCACGGGACGTCCCTGACCGGACTGGCCCGGGCGTTCGGGCGCATCGCGTCCGCGGGCGACGGCGCCGAGGCGCGGGTGGCGGACGCGGTGCGCGCGCACCCGGCGTACGTCTCCGGCACCCGGCGCGACGAGCGCGACCTGCTGCGGGCCGTGCCGGGCGCGGTCGGCAAGGCGGGCGCGGAGGCGTGCTACGCCGTCGGCCTGCCCGACGGGTCGGCCGTCGCGCTGAAGATCCACGACGGCGGCACCCGGGCCCGGGCGGTCGTGATGGCCGCAGCGCTGGAGCGCTCCGGCGTGCTGGAGCGCGAGGGCGTGGACGCGGACGCGGTGCGCCGCACGGGGCGGCTCGAGCTGACCGGTGGTGACGCCGTGGTCGGCGAGGTGCGCGCCGCGTTCTGAGGCGGCGGCCGTGCGGGAGCGTGCGGGGCTCGGACGCAACGGAGCCGTCCCGCCATCTGGGGTTGGGCGGGACGGCTCCTGAGGAGCGGCCCCGCACGACGAGTCGTCAGGATCCCGGCGCCGGTGCCGCTCTTGGTCGTCAGAGTGGCACGTGGCCCCACCCCGCGCAAGGCAACGTTTCCTCAAGGGCACGCGCTGCCCGTTGCTAGCAGTCCCGGTCCGCGATCTCCCGCGCAGATGCTCGATGTTACCGACGAGTGTGCTCGGGCTCACGCCGCTAGCTCTTGCAAGCGCTAGCTAGAGTTAGCACCATGGAACGCGTGGCCAAGGGAAAAGTCGGCAAGACCGTCGAGACGTTGGGCGAGTACCTCAAGGAGCAGCGCACCTCCGCGCAGCTCTCGTTGCGGCAGCTCGCCGACCAGGCGGGCGTGTCGAACCCCTACCTGAGCCAGATCGAGCGCGGCCTGCGCAAGCCCTCGGCCGAGGTGCTGCAGCAGATCGCGAAGGCGCTGCGGATCTCCGCGGAGCAGCTGTACGTCCGGGCGGGCATCGTCAGCCCCGCGGACAACAACGGCAGCTCGGTGGAGTTCGCGGTGCTGGCCGACCCGAACCTCACGGAGCGGCAGAAGCAGTCCCTTCTCGAGGTGTACGCGTCGTTCCTGGCGCTCAACGCCGGCAACGAAGGCTGAACCCTCGGTGCGGGAGGCCGCACCACGACCCGAAGGAGTGATCATGGCCGACACCAAGTTCGACCTCAAGACCGGAGCCACCAAGACCCTCTACGCCGGCGCCGGCGTCGTCGACCTCGCCGTCGAGATCGTCCGCGACTACGTCGCGACGACCCAGGCGAAGGTCGCCGAGGTGCAGAGCGACGTGCAGACCCGCGTCAAGGACGTGCAGGGCAAGGCGACCGAGGTGCAGAAGAAGGCCACCTCGATCGACCTCACGCCCGAGGCGCTGCGCGAGACCGCCGTCGCCCGCGTCAACACCCAGGTGGAGACCGTGACCAAGGAGGCCAAGGAGCGCCGCGCCGCCGTCGAGGCGCGCATTGCAGAGCTGCAGGCCGAGGCGAAGGCGCTGCCGGAGAAGGCCCGCAAGGCCGGCGACGAGTACGTCGCCACCTTCACCGGCACCTACGAGGGCCTGGCCAAGCGCGGCGAGACGCTCGTCTCGCGGATCCGCAAGCAGGAGTCGACGCGGGAGGCCGTCAAGTCGGCCCGCACGACGACCTCGCGCGCCAAGGCCACCTCGACCACCGCGTCGAAGACCGCCGACGCCGCGAAGACGACGGCGAAGACCGCTCGGACCAACGCGAAGACCGCCGCCCAGGAGACCACCAAGGCGGCCGCGAAGAAGGCGTCCTCCTCGACGGCCCCGACCAAGGCCGCGGCGACCACGACCCGCAAGCGGGCCGCGACGACGAAGAGCACTGCCAAGGCGACCTCCACGACCGCGAAGAAGACGGCCGCGAAGACCACCGAGGCGGTCACCGAGGCCGCCAAGAAGGTCGGCGACTGACCTCCGCTCGTCCCCGAAGGCCCCCGACGCCCCCGGCGCCGGGGGTCTTCGCCGCATAGGGTGGCGCCGTGTTCGTCTTCGAAGCCCAGAGCATCCTGATGCTGGTCCTGCTCCTCGCCCTGCTCGTGCTCAAGGGCTCGGCGCTGGTCAACGCCCTGCTCTACCCGCCGGCCGCCTACGACGCGGCCAGCAAGCAGACGAAGTCGACCTGGTCGGCGATCCTGGGTATCGGCCTTGCGCTCCAGCTGGTCTCGCTGTTCGTGGCCCTGGGGTTCCTGACCTCGATCCTCAACCTGGGCTTCACCATCGCGGCGTGCGTCTACTTCGCCGACGTGCGCCCCGCCCTCAGGCAGGTGCTCGGCCGGGGCTGAGGTACTCCCCCAGCTGCTCCACCGCGTCGCGGACCACGAACCCCGTCGCCTCGATCTTGGCCAGGTCGAGCGCGCTGTGCCGCGGTCGCGGCGCGACCTCGCGCCCGGCCGCGTACTCCGCCGTCGAGATCGGCGCGACGTCCCCGCCGTCGCGGCCGCTGAGCTCGAAGACCCGCGCGGCGTACGCCGCCCACGACAGCACCTCGCCGCCCCCCGTGACGTTGTAGGTCCCGAACGGGGCATCGACGTCCAGCAGGTGCCGCACCGCCCGGGCCAGCTCGGAGGTGAAGGTCAGCCGGCCGAGCTGGTCGTCCACCACCGTCGGCGAGACCCCGCTCGCGGCCAGCCGCTGCATCGTGCGCACGAAGTTGGCGCCCTCGCCGATCACCCACGAGGTGCGCAGGAGGTAGTGGCGCGGCGTGATGGCGACGGCGATGTCGCCGGCCGCCTTCGACTGCCCGTAGACGCCGAGCGGCGCGTACGCCTCCGTCTCGCCGTGCAGCGCGACCGTGCCGTCGAAGACGTAGTCGCTGGAGACGTGCACCAGCGTGAGGCGGTGCTCGGTCGCGATCCGGGCGAGCGTGGCGGGGGCCACCGCGTTGGCGGCCCAGCACGTGGCGCGGCCCTCGGGGGTCTCGGCGACGTCGACCGCGGTGTAGGCGGCGGCGTTGAGCACGACCGCGTACTCCTGCCAGGGCCAGGCCGCGACGGCCTCGGGGTCGGTGAGGTCGAGGGCCGCCACGTCCCCGGCCTCGGTGTTCCCCGTGTCACCGGCGGCGAGGTCGGCGAGGTCGGCGTCGGGGAAGTACGCCCGCAGCGCGCGGCCGAGCTGGCCCCGCGCCCCGAGGATCAGCGTGCGCCGCGGCTTCATCGGCGTGACGTCGGCCAGGCGCGGGTTGGCCCGGTCCTTGGCGGAGATCTCGGCGTCTGCCAGCGGGATCGGCCACGGCACGGCCGCGGTCTCGTCGCCGAGGTGCAGCGCGGGATAGGTCCGCCCGGCGACGAAGTGGTCGTTGACCAGGTAGGAGTACGTCGTGCCGTCCTCGAGCGCCTGGTAGGAGTTGCCGACGCCGCGGGGCACGAAGACCGCCACGGACTCGTCGATCTCGATCCAGAAGGTAGCGCCGAAGGAGTCACCCTCGCGCAGGTCGACCCAGGCGGCGAAGACGCGTCCGGTCGCGACCGCGACGTACTTGTCCCACGGCTCCGCGTGGATGCCGCGCGTCGCGCCCCGGGTGGCGTTGTAGGAGACGTTGTTCTGCACCGGCCCGAAGTCGGGCAGCCCCAGCGCGGTCATCTTCTGCCGCTGCCAGTTCTCCTTGAACCAGCCGCGGGCGTCGCCGTGCACCGGGAGCCGGACGACCAGCAGGCCGGGGATGGTCGTGGTCTCGAGGGCGAGGTCGGTCGGGCTCACTGGCTTCACTGGCCCTTCGCGGCGTAGGTGGCCTCGACGGCCTGCTTGTGGGGTCGCCACCAGTCCTGGTGGTCGCGGTACCACTGCACGGTCCGGGCCAGTCCCTCGGCGAAGTCGCCGTACGCCGGCTGCCAGCCGAGCTCGGTGCGCAGCTTGGTCGAATCGATCGCGTAACGCAGGTCGTGACCGGCGCGGTCGGTGACGTGGTCGTAGTCGTCGGCCGGCCGACCGAACGCCTTGAGGATCATCTGGACGACCTGGAGGTTGTCCCGCTCCCCGTCGGCCCCGATCAGGTACGTCTCGCCGATCCGGCCACGCTGCAGGATGGTCCACACGGCCGAGGAGTGGTCGTCGGCGTGGATCCAGTCGCGCACGTTCTGCCCGGCGCCGTAGAGCTTGGGCCGGCCGCCGTCGATCACGTTCGTGATCTGGCGCGGGATGAACTTCTCGACGTGCTGCCAGGGCCCGTAGTTGTTCGAGCAGTTCGACACGGTCGCCTGCACTCCGAAGCTGCGCACCCACGCGCGGACCAGGTGGTCGGAGCCGGCCTTCGAGGCGGAGTAGGGCGACGACGGTGCGTAGGGCGTCGCCTCGGTGAACCGCTGCGGGTCGTCGAGGTCCAGGTCACCGTAGACCTCGTCGGTCGAGACGTGGTGGAACCGCACGCCCGCCTTGCGCACCGCCTCGAGCAGCACGAACGTGCCCACGAGGTTGGTCCGGACGAACGGGCTCGGGTCGGCCAGCGAGTTGTCGTTGTGCGACTCCGCCGCGTAGTGCACGACCGCGTCGTGCTCGGTCACGAGCGGCTCGACGACGGCGGCGTCGGCGATGTCGCCGACCACGAGGCGCACGCGATCGGCCGGCAGATCGGCCAGCGCGGCGTGGCTCGCGGCGTAGGTCAGCTTGTCGAGGACGGTCACGGAGACGTCCGTGCGGGCGACCAGGTGGTGGACGAAGTTGGAGCCGATGAAGCCGGCGCCACCGGTCACGAGGATGCGGTGCATGGGCGTCAGGGTGCGCAGCGCCGCGGTCGCCCGCGGCGCCGGCGCGGACGCGTACCCGATGTGGCGTATCCACCGCTCGCCGCCGCCCCGGGACGAGCGGGGCCGAGCAGGGTGCGCCGCATGCGCGGAATCATCCTGGCCGGCGGCACCGGCTCGCGGCTGCACCCGATCACGCTCGGGGTGAGCAAGCAGCTCGTGCCCGTCTACGACAAGCCGATGGTCTACTACCCGCTCACGACGCTGATGCTCGCGGGCGTCCGTGACGTCCTGGTCATCACCGCGCCGCACGACGCGGAGCCGTTCCGGCGCCTCCTCGGCGACGGGACCCGGCTGGGGGTGCGGATCACGTACGCCGTGCAGCCGCGGCCCGAGGGGCTGGCGCAGGCGTTCGTGATCGGGGAGGAGCACGTCGGCGGCGAGCCGGTCGCGCTCGTGCTCGGCGACAACATCTTCTACGGCCCCGGGCTCGGCACCCGGCTGCGCCGCTTCGCCAGCGTCGACGGCGCGGCGGTCTTCGGCTACCAGGTCGCCGACCCCAGCGCGTACGGCGTCGTGGCCTTTGACGCCCGAGGCCGCGCCACCTCGCTGGAGGAGAAGCCGGCTCGGCCGCGCAGCAGCTTCGCGGTCCCCGGCCTGTACTTCTACGGCGACGACGTGGTCGAGCGGGCCCGGTCGCTGCGGCCCTCGGCCCGCGGCGAGCTGGAGATCACCGACCTCAACCGCACCTACCTCGACGAGGGCCGGCTGCAGGTCGACGTGCTGCCGCGGGGAACGGCCTGGCTCGACACCGGCACGTTCGACTCCCTCAACGACGCGTCGAACTTCGTGCGCACGCTCGAGAGCCGGCAAGGCCTGAAGATCGGGTGCCCCGAGGAGGTGGCGTGGCGCCTCGGGTGGATCGACGACGACGGCCTGCGCGAGCGCGCCGCCGCCCTCGGCAAGAGCGGCTACGGTGCCTACCTGGAGCGGCTGCTGCGCGAGCTCACGGCGACGGAGCCGCTCGTCAGTACGCTCCGCGCGAGCTGACGACCGCGCCGAGCGTGCGGGCCAGGATGCTGAGGTCCTGGACCATCGACCAGTTGTCGACGTAGTAGATGTCGAGGCGGATCGCCTCTTCCCACGACAGGTCGGAGCGGCCCGAGATCTGCCACAGGCCCGTCATGCCGGGCAGGACGCGCAGGCGCCGACGCATGGCGTCGTCGTAGGTCGCGACCTCGCTCGGCAGCGGCGGGCGCGGGCCGACCAGGCTCATCTCGCCGCGCACGACGTTGAACAGCTGCGGCAGCTCGTCGATCGAGAACCGCCGCAGCCAGCGGCCGGGCTTCGTGATGCGCGGGTCGTCCCTCATCTTGAACAGCCCGCCGTCGAAGCCGGCCTCGGCGTGCAGGGCCGCGAGCCGCGCCTCGGCGTCGACCACCATGGTGCGGAACTTGAAGCAGGCGAACTCGTGGCCGTCGCGGCCCGTGCGGGTCTGGCGGAACAGGACCGGCCCGCGGTCGAACGCCTTCACCCGCAGCGCGGCGAGCAGGAGCAGCGGGCTGAAGAGCACGATGAGCGTCGAGGCGCCGAGCAGGTCGAACGTCCGCTTGGCCCACCGCGACGCCTTGGCCGAGCGCGCGGTGTCGAGGTGCATCAGCGGCAGGCCGCCCACCGGGCGGACCGTGACGCGCTCGCGGGCGACGTCGGTGACGCTCGGCGCGACGACGACCTGCGTCTTGTGCTGCTCGAGGTCCCAGGCGGCGCGGCGCATCTCGTCGGACGTACGGAACGCACCCGAGGCGAAGAAGACGATGTCGGCCTCGGCGCGCTTGACGCTGGCGGCGAGCTCGTCGGAGTCGCCGAGCACCTCGATGCCGCTGGCCGTCGTGCCGCTGACGTGGCCGGCGGGCGTGACGGCACCGACGACCTGGTAGCCGAGCGACGTCTCCCGCTTCAGCACGGCGGCGATCTCGTCCACGTGGGACGGACGGCCGGCGATGATCACGCGGTGGCGCAGCAGCCCGGCCCGGTACGCCTGGTGCAGCAGGCGGCGCAGGCCGAAGCGACCGAGCAGCAGCAGCGGGATGCCGATGCCGATCGCCAGCAGGAAGAAGCCACGGGACAGCTGGAACTTCGCCAGGTAGCAGCCGATGCCGATGATCCCGGCGGTGAACAGCGAGGCGTTGAAGACGCGCTTGTACTCGTCCGGGCCCGCGCCGAAGACCGAGCGGCTGTAACCGCCGACCGCACCGATCGTCACGATCCAGACCACAAACAGAGCAGGTCCGACGACACCCAGGGTGTCGGTGACGTCAGCGCCACGGTCGAACAGGGCGAGGCTGTTGCGTCCGGCGACGGCGAGCACGGCGGTGACGCCGATGAGCATCACGTCGACGAGCAGCGCACTGAGGGGGAGGTAGACGAGAGCACGGTGACGCATGCCGGCCGACAGGGTCGCGCGGTGCTGATCCTGGTCGGCCCCGAGGACGACGGTCACGGGCGGTTCCTGGGGGATGTTGGGGATGTCGGTCCATCCTCGGTCACGAAAGCCGTCGGAGGGGCCGGATCCTGTAAATCTCCGGTGAACAACCACGATGTGGACGCCCGGTCGCCGGCAGCGTGGCGCCCGGCGACGAGCGCCTCGACGTCGCGGACGAACCCTCCTGGTCCCGACGCCGCGGCGATCGAAGCACCGATCCGCCGCGCGCGCTCCGCGAACCGGGGGTCGCCGAGGACCCGGCGGACGGCGTCGCCGACCTGCGCGGGCCGCGGACGGCCGGTCCGCAGGCTGATGCCGGCGCCCGACCAGGCCACGCGCGCGGACGTCTCCACCTTGTCCTCGGAGTCCCCGGCCACAACGATCGGCACACCGTGACGCAGGGCGTGGTGCAGGCCGCCGTACCCGCCGTTGGTGACCAGCACGTCGACCCGCGGCAGCAGCCGGTCGTAGGGCAGGAACTGCCCGACGAGCGCGTTGGCGGGCACCTCGCCGAGGTCCTCCACCGGACGGCCGCCGGTGGTCACGACGACGGTGACGTCCTCGTCCGCCAGCGCCTCCAACGTCGGCCGCACGAGCTCGTCGAGGTCGACGTTCGCCACGGTCCCCTGCGTCACGTGCACCAGAGGGCGCCGGCGGTCGAGCCGGTCCCACCACGGGGGCAGGTCGACGTCACGTCGGTCCGGCTGGGCCATCGGCCCGTAGAACCGGAGCCGCTCCGGCGCGTCGCTGCGGGGGAACTCGAACTCGGGCACGGTGAACTGGGCGATGAGGTCGGCCGAGTCGAGCAGGTCCATGAAGAACCGCCCCCGCAGCGGCGGAGCGCCCACCTCCGCGAGGAAGCGGTCGGCGGCCCGGTGCGCGGGTCGCAGCACGACGCGGGTCGCGGCGGCTCCGAGCACGCGGTTGCGGGCGCGGTTGGCCCACGGCCGCGGCAGCGGGGCGAGCCCCAGCCCGAAGGGTGGCGTGTCCACGCTCGACAACCCCAGCGGGATGATGCCGCACATCACGACGGCGGGCCGTCGCTCGGCGGACAGCCGGTGGAGCGCCTGCACGCCGAGGAACGTCGGCTCGTGCAGCACGACGTCGGCGGGCGCCTCGTCCAGCATGGCGAGCAGGCGGCGGCCCGCCGACGGCGCCGGTGCGATGAAGGCCGTCTCGACGCCCCGGTTGATCGCGGCCCGTCCGCGCTCCCGCGCGCCATCCGCACCGATCGCGTCCAGCGTGTCCGCCTCCGCGGGCAGCGCCACGAAGTGCGCGCCGGACTCCTCGACCAGGGTGCGGTAGCGGGCCCCCGTCAACATCCGCACCTGCCACCCGCGGGCGAGCAGCTCGCGCGCGACGACGAGCAGAGGGCGCACGTGCCCCTCGCCGGGCATGCTGCAGATGATGGCGTTCGGCATGGCGCTCCTCGCTTTTCGATACCCGGGCGGGGATCCGATCTGCAGCGTACGATGCCGCCGTGACAACCGAGGTCGGAACGACGGAATTCGACCCGCCCGGGCGGCGCCGCTACGACAACTCCCGCCGCGCGGCGCAGGCGGGCCGCACCCGCGACCGGGTGTTCCGGGCCGCCTTTGCGCTCTTCGGCGAGCACGGGTACGCCCGCACCACCCTCGGCGCGATCGCGGAGCACGCGGACGTGCCCCTCGAGACGGTGCGCAAGATCGGGTCGAAGCGCGACCTGCTGGACGGGGCCCGCCTGGTCGGCGTCTTCGACACCGACCAGCTCGACGGCATCCTCGCGGCGGACTTCATGCAGGACGTCGCCCGCGCGGCGTCGTTCCCCGAGGCCGTCGGCGTGCTCGTCGACTTCTACGCCGTCTCCAACGCCCGCGCCTCGGCGTTCTGGGAGGCGTGGCAGGGCGCCGCGCTGCAGGACCCGGCCGTCGCCGAGGCCTGGCGCGACGAGATGGCCTCGGCGCACGACGCATTCCGCACGGGCGTGCGCTACGCCCGCTCCCGCGGCTGGCTGCGCCCCGACGTCGACGACGAGGAGCTCGCCGCCACGCTCTGGGTGCTCGTCTCGACGGAGACGCACCGTCGCCTGACCCGGGACGCCGGCCTCGACGGCGAGGCGTACCGACGGTGGCTGCGGCGCGCGCTGCTCGACCAGATGGCGCCCCAGAGGCTTCGGCCCGACCATGCAGGGTGACGTCGCCCTCCCCCGTTCTGCACCGGAGGCCAGCCGCGAACACTAGGATCAGCGCATCCGTCACGCACCGATCCCGGGAGCCTCATGACCCTCCGTGACTACTTGCGGATTCTTCGGGCCTCCTGGCTCGTCGTCACGCTCGTCACCCTCGCCACCGTGGCAGCGGCGGCGGCGTACACGTACACGGCGACCCCGCAGTACCAGTCCACCGCCCAGCTCTTCGTGAGCACGCAGCAGAGCGACACGTCCGAGGCGTACACCGGCAGCCTCTACTCGGCGCAGCGCGTGACGTCCTACGCCGACCTCGTCGGCAGCCGCGAGCTCGCCTCGACCGTCATCGACGACCTCGGACTCGACGCGGAGCCCGGGGCGCTCGTGCGGTCGGTCGAGGCGGCCGTCGTGCCCGACACCGTGAACCTCGAGATCACCGTCACCGACGCCGACCCCAACGAGGCGCAGCGGATCGCCCAGGGATACGCCGAGGCCATGGTGAACCTCGTCCGCGAGCTCGAGACGCCGACCGGCCAGACGACGGCGCCGATCAAGGTGACCATCGTCGACCCCGCCGACTTCAACGATGCTCCCGTCGCCCCGCAGCCGACGAGGAACCTTGTGCTGGCATTCGTCCTTGGACTTCTCCTCGGCGTGGGCGTGGCTGTTCTGCGCGACCTGCTCGACACGACGGTCAAGTCCACCGACGACATCGCCGACGCCACCGACGCTCCGCTGCTTGGCGCGATCGGCTATGACCCCTCGGTGAAGTCCTCGCCGCTGATCACCTCTCTCGAACCGCACGCGCCGCGCGTCGAGGCGTTCCGCGTGATGCGGACGAACCTGCAGTTCGTCGACGTGGACAAGTCTTCCAAGGTCATCGTCGGCACCTCGGCGCTGCCCGCCGAGGGCAAGACCACGACGACCGTGAACCTGGCGCTGGCGCTGGCGCAGGGTGGGGAGCGGGTGCTGCTGATGGAGTGCGACCTCCGCCGACCTCGGGCCGCTCGCTCGCTCGACCTCGACTCCAGCATCGGCGTCACGACCGTCCTGGTCGGCAAGGCGTCGTTCGACGACGCGGTGCAGCACGTCGCCGGCCTCGACGTCCTGGCTAGCGGCGCCGTGCCCCCCAATCCGGCCGAGCTCATCCAGTCGGGCGCGATGAAGGACCTCATCGCCGAGGCGCGACAGCGCTACGACGTGGTGCTCATCGACGCTCCCCCGCTGCTGCCGGTCACCGATGCCGCCCTGCTGGCCGCCCAGGCCGACGGCGCCATCGTCATCGTGCGGCACGGCAAGACCAGCCGCGACCAGCTCGCCGGTGCGGTGCACCGCCTGCAGCAGGTCGACGCGGCTCCGCTCGGAGTCGTCTTCAACATGACGCCGAAGACCACCGGTGGGTATGGCTACGGATATGGCTACGGGTATGGCTACGGCTACAGCCCGGACGGGTCGACGCCGTCGTCGGCGCGGGGCAAGGCCGAGGCCAAGGCGGCACGCCAGGCCGAGAAGGCGGCGGCCAGGAGCGGCGGGCGCGGGAAGCGCGCGAAGGACTGAGCCGACGACGAAGGGCGCGGCCCTGGGGACCCCGGCGCCGCGCCCTTCGTGTCCCTGCCGGTGCTGCGGCGCCGCCGGGTCAGCAGGCGCTGCGCGCCGTGCTCGACGCCGTGCCCGGCTCGACGCCCGCAGTGCTGTCGACGGCGACGTCGCCGGTCTGGCCCTCGCCGGTGGTGACGGTCCACTTCAGGTCGTAGGTCTGGCCCGGCTCGAGGAGCGTCACGGCGGTCAGCACCGGGCGACCGTCGAGGTCGATGATCGGCGAGGTCAGCAGCGGCTCGTCGTTGTAGGTCATGTTGTCGAACTCGCCACCGACGGGACCGACGATGTTGATGGTCACGAGCTGGCCACCTGGTTCGACGCCAAAGTTGCCGCCGCCGGTGATGTAGGTCGGCAGCGACGCCGCGTCTGCGGGGGCGTCCGACAGCAGGTATGCCCGCCCTGAGAGCCGCTGCACCCCGTCGGAGGTGCAGCTGTTCGCGGTGACGTGCACCTCGTGGCGCAGGAAGTAGGACATCTTCGCGCCGGTGGTGTCGTTGAGGTAGACGCCGAGCTGGGGGTCGGCGCCGCCCGGGTCGTCCTTCAGCTCGCCCGCGATCCGTGTGCCGGTGAGCACGGCCTGCTCGGACTCGTCGAAGGAGTGCACCTTGAGCCGGCCCTCGTTCGTGCCTCGCGACAGCGCGGTGATGACCTGGCGGGCATCGCCGCCGCCGCTCGCGACCCGGTCGAAGATCGTGCTGGCCGCCGCCTGGAAGTAGGCGTCCTGGTCGGCCGGGTCCTCGTAGCGCAGGTAGACCTGGTGGAGCAGCTCGTCGACCGCGTTCTCCTCGGTCAGGGTCGGATCGCCCTCGACCTCCACCGGACCGATGGCGCCGAGGACGTACGACAGCGTCACGGGGTCGACCGCGATGACGCCGTCCACCGACTCGTACTCCTGCTCCCAGCGCGCCTGCCACAGCTCGGCGGAGCGCGGGAAGTCGGGCGTGAAGTTGGCGTCGAGGAAGAACGTGCCGAGCTGCTCGTCCCAGATGTCGTCCTCCGCCTCGGTCAGCGGCAGGACCGGCTCGTCGAGCTCGCCGAACGAGTTGCCTGGCACCTGACGGCTCAGGTCGATGGCCCCGTCGTTCGTCGTCACCAGCGCGGCGAGACCCGGCAGGCCGCCGCCGGCGCGCACCTCGGCGTTGTTCTGGAAGACCAGGAGATAGTTGCGGGGCCCGTCGGCGCCGAGCATCGTGGGCATCACCTGCACGGCCCGGTCGGCGGAGTCGAGAAGGCGCGCGGCGCGGTCGACCTCGGTCGCGACCTCGCGGTACTTGTCACCCAGCACTCCCACGAAGCCGCCGGGATCGTGCTCGTCGAGGTCGCTCGAGGCGGTGGCGAACGCGTCACGGCCGGTGGCGACCGGCTCCTGCAGACCGGCGACGACGTCGAGGTCGACCCGCCCGTCGACCGGCCGCAGGCTGTTGAGCTGCCGCGACGTCTCCACGAGCGGCTCGATGCCCGAGGTAGCGAGGTCGTCGAGCACGGCGCTCACCGTGCGGACGCCGTCGAGGTCGTCGCCCAGCACGGGCGTCCAGGTCAGCACTGACCACAGCGGCCCGTCGGTGCGGTCGGCCGCGGCGCCCGCGTTGGCGCGCAGGGAGTCCAGGGCCCGCTCGGCCGCGGCGTCGTCGCCCGACTCGACCGCCTGCTGCAGCGAGCGGGCGTCGTCGGCGGCCGAGGCCAGGTCGGTGCTGGTGCGCATCACCTGCCACAGGGCGTACGCCGCGAAGGCCACCAGCAGGATCGCGACGAGGAGCACCGGCAGCTTCCAGCCGCGAAGAGCACGCATGGACCGAACTTTATCGGCCCGTCACTTCAGGCGGGGACGTACGTGCAGACCCACCTCGGGATCGACCACGACCTCCTGGGCGGCGGGCACACCGTCGGCGTCCAGCTGCGCGTCGACAGGCACGTTGCGCTTGACCAGCGCCAGCGCGATCGGGCCCAGCTCGTGGTGGCGCGCCGAGGTGCCGACGAAACCGACGACCTTGTCGCCCAGCTTCAGCTCACCGCCGCGGGCGGGCAGCTGGTTGAGCGACCCGTCGAGGTGCAGGAGCGTCAGGCGCCGCGGCGGACGGCCCAGCGTGTGCACGCGCGCGACGGTCTCCTGGCCGCGGTAGCACCCCTTGTCGAGGTGCACCGCCGGGCCAATCCACCCGGCCTCGTTCGGGATCGTGCGGTGGTCGGTGTCGAGGCCGAGACGCGGCTCGCCCCGCTCGATCCGGAGCGCCTCGAATGCCCACAGCCCGGCCGCGGGGCCGGCGGCCTGGGCGTACGCCTCCAGCTTCTCGCGGGGCACGAGCTCGTAGGCCGCGTACATCCCCACCTCGCCCGACGCGGACGGCGTCGCGGAGGCAGGGCGCCAGGTCACGGCGTACCGGTCCGTGACGTCCTCGACCTCGACGGCCGACCAGAACCGCATCTTCGAGAGGAAGTCCACGAGGGCGGCGCCGGCGCCGGGCTCGGTGTGGGCGAGGAACGCCTCGCCGTCGTCGTAGCCGTAGAACGCGTGCTCCACGTGGCCCTGCGGGCTGAGCACGAGCACGCCGGTCCACTCGTTCGGGCCCAGCTCCGTGAGGTGCTGGGTGGTCAGGGAGTGCAGCCAGGTCAGGCGGTCGTCGCCCGAGACGCGCAGCACGTCACGGTGCGAGAGGTCCACGAAGCCCTCACCGGCGACGAGCGCGCGCTGCTCGGCGTTGAAGGAGCCGTAGTGCGCGGCGACCGGGGCGTCGAGCCCCTCGCCGGCGACGGCGCCGGGAAGGGAGAGCAGGGGGCTGGTCATGCAGGTCCTCCGGATGTCGGGGTCTCGCGTGTCTGCGTCTGTCATGTCTGGGTCGGGCAGGTCACGCACGTCCCGAAGACCGCGAGGTGACCCGTGTCGGCCTCGAAGCCGTGCCGCTCCCGCAGGAGCGTCACGAACGCCGAGACCTCGTCGGCATCAACGGAGGTGACCCGCCCACACTTCCGGCACACGGTGTGGAAGTGCTCGTGACCGTCCACGGCGTGGTACGTCGGGGCGCGGTCGCTCAGGTGCGCGTGCCGCACCAGGCCGAGCCCCTCGAGCACCTCGAGGGTGCGGTAGACGGTGGAGAGGTTGACCGCGCTCGAGGACCGGCGCACCTCGGCCAACACCTCGTCGGCGGTCGCGTGGCGCAGCGTGGTCACCGCGCCGAGGATCAGCTCGCGCTGCGGAGTGAGGCGGTAGCCCTGGGCCCGCAGGCGCTCGCGCCAGTCCGTTCCCGCGCCGTCCTCGCTCACGCCGGCCTCATGCCCGCTGCAGGCGGGCCCAGGTGTGCGACTGCAGCTCGTGGCCCTCGGCGGCCATGTCGTAGGCGTACAGCAGCTCGCCCTCGACGTTGCCGTAGAGGCGCTTGCCGCCGGTGACCTCCTGGGCCCCCTCGACGCGGCCGATCGCGTCGGTGACGATCTCGACCTTGCCGTCGGCGGCGTTGCCCGCCCAGATCTCGACGATGCCGGTGTTGTGGGCGAGCAGCAGCTCGACCTCGCCGGGCTCGCCGTCGGTCTTCGCGCGCAGGAACCCCGTCTCGATCGCGCCCTCGCGCACCTTCTCGCCCTGCTCGTCGACGACCCACGAGCGGGCCATGTAGTGGAAGAACGGGCGGCCGTCGTGGGTGAAGATCAGCTCCTGGCCGAACTGGAACGGCTCGATCGACGGGTAGTTCCCGTGACCGTTGCCGCGCCACGTGCCGAGCATCCAGGCGATCGGGCCGCAGGCCGGGTGGAGGTTGTCGGGCAGCTCGAAGGGCATCAGCGGGCCGCCGGACCGAGCAGACGGACGACGGCGCGGAGCGCCACGAGCGCGAGGGCGACAGGGGCACCGACGAGGGCGGCCACGAGCACGGCTTCCATGGTCGGCGAGTCTAACGCTCGCTCTCCCACACCCCGCCGAGCACGAGGCGCCCCGCCTCCGCGATCGGGGCGAGGTTCGCCGAGAAGCCGACCTCGAGGTCGCCGATCGTCGTCGTGGGGCTCGCGTTGCGCACGCGCTCGGTCTGCTCGACCGGGGCGGCCGCGACCTCGTCGGCGAAGTCGCCGACGCCAGTGGCGTCGACCTGCAGCTGGTCGGCCAGGTCCTCCAGCTGGCCGACGAGATCGTCGGGCGGGACGGTGGGGCCGCGGACGCCGAGCGAGACCTCGCCGTCGCGCTCCCCCGAGAACCGCTGGAAGGTGAGCACCTCCGTGGGCACCCGCAGCTCGCGCCCCTCGGGCAGCAGCAGCACGACATCGCGGGGCTCGTCGGTCTCGAAGATCGCCGCCGTGCTGCCGTCCTCAATACCGGCGGCCTCAGGGCTCGGCGCCGCGGTGAGGTCCCACGTCTCGACGCCGTCGACCTCGGAGCGCAACGACGACGTCGGCGCGGCCTCGTCCGGGCCGTCGACGCGCACGCAGCCCGCCAGCGCCAGGAGCACCAGTGCCGGGAGCACGCGGGCCAGGAGCGGCCGGGCGGAACCGGTCATGAGTGGGACGCTAGCGGTGAGCGGCCCGGAAATGCGACGACGCCCCCGGCCGGAGCCGGGGGCGTCGCGTCAGACGTGGGGCTGGATCAGCGGGGCGAGATCCAGATCCAGTACGAGGTCTGGGTGTTGCGGTAGGTCGAGTCGCTCGGCTGGAACGCCACCGTGATCTGGTGCGAGCCCGGCTGCGAGAACAGGTTCGTCCACACGTTGCGACCGAAGCCGTTGTACCAGTACGACACGGTCGTCGTGGTGGTCGTGCCGTTCTTGCGGGTGGTCACGTAGACACGGCCGGTGATGCGCTCGCCGTCGCGACCGCCGTACCACACCGCGAGGCGCTTGGGCTTGGCCACGCCGCCGTAGCGGTACGGGTACGCAGCGGAGACGGCGGCGTAGGTGCCGATCGTGCCCGGGTACTGGGCGGACGACGGACCAGCCGGCGCGGCAGTGGCAACAGAAGCCCCCGTCGCAGCCAGACCGACCGTCATGAGCACCGCGCTGAGCGCGGCGACGAGAAGCTTCTTCATGAGAACCCCTGACGATGTCTGCTGCCGCGAGCGAACCCCTCACCCGCGTGTTGACGAGAACTCTAGGGGAGATTTCAGCCGCGACGCGCCGGTGGACGGTAAATCACGCGATGCCGCTGAAGGTTCATACAACGGAAACAATGAGGTCGGGGTGAAATCCCGCGCCGTTGCGCCGGATTTCCTGCGCAGCAACCCGAAAGGGTGAGATGCGTCCCTGGTCTGGACCACCGTCCACCCGTCTCACGCCGCGACACTACGGCGCGCGCGATTGCGTCATTTCCCCGCTCGCGCCACCGGATCCCTATCCTGGCGTGCGGCCCACCCGCCCCCGACGCAGAGCGAGACCGACCCGTGCCCGAGACCGACGCCGCCCCGGCGACCACCGCCAGGGGCGGGAAGCGGCGGGCACCCGCGACCGCGGCGAAGGGTCCGCGGCTCGACATCCAGGGCCTGCGCGCCGTCGCCGTGCTCCTGGTCGTCGCCGAGCACCTCACCGGCTGGCCCCACGGCGGCTTCATCGGCGTCGACGTCTTCTTCGTGATCTCCGGCTTCCTCATCACCGGGCTGCTGCTGCGCGAGCACGAGCGCACCGGCCACATCTCGTTCGCGAACTTCTACCGGCGGCGCGCCCGCCGGATCCTGCCCGCCGCGACCCTCGTGCTGGCGGTGACCTCGGTCGCCGCCTGGCTGGTCTACGTCGAGACGCGGGCCAAGGGCGTGTGGACCGACGCGCTCTGGTCGTTCTTCTTCGTCGGGAACTACCGCTTCGCCTCCAACGACACCGACTACTTCGCGGCCACCACCGGCGCCTCGCCGCTGCAACACTACTGGTCGCTGTCGGTCGAGGAGCAGTTCTACTTCGTGTGGCCCTGGCTGATGCTGCTGCTCCTCGCGGTGCTCGCCAAGGCCGGGCGCGGCCACCACTCGCGGCTGGCCGTCGGCGTCACGATGGCCGCCATCGTGGTCGCGTCGTTCCTCTTCGGCCTCTACGAGACCACCGAGCGGCCGACGTGGGCGTACTTCTCCACCCTCGCCCGCGTCTGGGAGCTCGGCCTCGGCGCCCTGCTCGCCATCTGCGCGCCGCTGCTGCTCTCGATGGGCCGCCGCGTCGGCTCCGCGGTGTCGTGGCTGGGCCTCGGCCTCATCGTCGTCGGCGCCCTCACGATCACCGCCGACCAGGGCTTCCCCGCGCCCGCCGCGCTGCTCCCGGTGCTGGGCAGCGCGCTCGTGATCGCGGGCGGCACGGCCGGCCCCGCGCCGTACCTCTGGCCGCTGACCAACCGCGCCATGACCTACGTCGGCGACATCTCGTTCTCGCTCTACCTGTGGCACTTCCCGGTCATCGTGCTGCTCGCCGCGCTGCTGCCGCCGGGCACGACGACCTACTACGTGTGCGCGCTCGTGGTGATGGCGCTGGCCTCGTCGGCCGCCTACCACGCCTTCGAGAAGCCGATCCACCACTCGCGCTGGCTCGAGGGGCGCGCGGGACGCGAGCGGCGCGCAGCGGCCGGGGCTTCGGGTACGCCGTCGCGCGGCCTCCTGCGGCACGTCGCCGTGGCCACCGCCGCGGCGCTCGCCTGCACCGCCGTCACGGCCGCGGCGATCGCCCGGATCCCCGAGCCGACCGTGCCAGGCCAGGCCTTCCTCGAGGAGGTCATCGCCGGGCCCACCGACGGCACGGAGGCCGGCGCGTGGCGCGTCCAGCTCGCCGAGGCGCTGCTCGAGCCGGACTGGCCCGAGCTCAGCCCGTCGGTCGACGACCTCGACCGCAGCGAGCTCGTCGACCCCTGGATCGAGGACGGCTGCCTCGCCTTCGAGGAGGGCGCGCAGGACGACCCCATGGCCAACGCCGCCGACTGCGTCTACGGCAACCCCGAGGGCGAGCGGACCCTCGTGCTCTACGGCGACTCGATCGGCATCTCGTGGCTGCCGGCGATCGAGGAGTCCGTGGGCGACGACTGGCGCATCGAGGTGTACGCCGCGCGCCAGTGCATCCCCGGCGACCTGACCATCACCAACACCGACGGCAGCCCCTACCCGGAGTGCTCGGAGTTCCGCGAGGACGCCCTGGCGCAGATCGCCGAGGAGCAGCCCGACGTGCTCGTCGTCTCCGGCCAGGGTGACGCCCGCCAGGTGCCCGACGTGCCGGACGAGCGGACCGCGACGCTCGAGCTCGGCCAGAGCCTGCTCCGCGTCGCGCCGACCTACGCCGAGATGTCGGAGCACGTGGTCTACCTGCCGCCCCCGCCGACCGCCCGCGCGCTCGTGGACTGCCGCACCCCCACCTCGACGCCGGCGAGCTGCGTCCAGGAGATCGGGCTCAACCCGACGCCCTGGTACCGCTCCATGCAGCAGGCCGCCCAGCAGAACGGCGCCACGTTCGTCGACGTGCTGCCGTGGTTCTGCATCCCGGAGGTCGGCTGCCCGTCGTTCGTGGACGGTACGCCCGTGCGCGCCGACGTCGCCCACCTCACCGACGCGATGTCGCGCAAGATGGGGCCCGTCGTCGGCGAGGCGCTCGCGCCGGCGATCGACGCGGCCGCGGCCGAGTCGTGATGGGTCGCTGAACCGCCGGCCCTTCGGCGGCAGTCGCGGACTCGGGTTCGCCGGTCGTCTCGTTCGGCTCAGGCCGTTATCGCGGCTGCGTGCTTCGCGAGGCGATCGCGGCGGCGGATGGCCAACGACCACCACTGGAGCGCCACCACCAACGGGTTGAGCACCACGGCGCTGATGACCATCACGGTGTGAAAGCCCACACCGGCCACCTGGAGAGCGACGACCCCGGCCGCGAAGGCGACGACGACGACGCTGAACGCGACCAGGCTCCAGAAGTAGACCCGCTCGAAGGTGCGCACCTCGGCAACCTAGCGGCAGCGCGTCGCGTACGCGCAACGGATGCCCTGGACAGATCGGACAACCTGTCCGTTCTGTGCGAGCCCGCAACGCACCCGCACGGACCGCTCGCGCGCCGCCTGTCAGCACGAAGGTCGGAGAACCGGGCCGAAGAGCCCTGGAAAGGCGTGCTGGGCGCCGATTTTCCGACTTTCGTGCGAGACGGCGGGCCCACCCGTGCCGTTGGTGCCAGCTCTGCGAGAGCTCAGGCGGCGGTGACCAGCTGCGCGTACACGGCGCCGGAGCGCCCGTCGACCACCTCGACGTGCACGCCGCTGCGGTGGAGCGGGGCGGCGAGGCGGGTGACGCCGGGGCGCACGTCGACCTGGAGGTAGCCGCCCTCCCCCGTCGCGACGTCGACGCCCAGCACGAGCAGGGGCAGGGCATCGGCCGCGGTGACGACGAGGTCGAGGCCGTCGAGGGTCGCGGTGACGGGCGCCGCGGGAGCGACGGGCTGGTAGGGGTCGGGCGAGGTCGTACGCATGGGCACCGCCACGGGAGGTTCGGGCCGGACAAGCAGGTGCCAGGGACGACGCGCTGGCTTCACGTCTCGCCCGTCCCCCGACGGGCCCTTCCACGGTAGGTCCCCCGACCCTCACGTCGCGGGAGATTCAGGTCCTTCACAGCAAAATCGTGGGGCGGCCCATCTCCCGGGTACGACGAAGGGGCCGCCACCTCGCGGTGACGGCCCCTCCTCGGTCTGCTGCGACCAGCGACTCAGATCGCGATCTCGACCTCGGCGACGACGCCGGTGCGGGCCACGACCGAGCGGTCCACGGTGTCGGCCTTCGGCGCGAGCGTGCGCAGCGTCCACTCGCCGTCACCGGCGAAGAAGCGGAAGTGACCCGTCGCGGACGTCGGGACCTCGGCGGTGAACTCGCCCGTGCGGTCGAGCAGGCGGACGTACGCGTTGCCCACCGGCTCACCGGCGCGCAGGACCTGGCCCTGGATCACGGCCTCCTTCGCGACGTTGACGCCGTCGAGCGACAGGCCACCCTCGGTAGCGCCGCACATGTCAGGCCTCGCCCGGCTCGTCGCCCAGGGCGACGGGGACGCCGACGAGGGAGCCGTACTCGGTCCACGAGCCGTCGTAGTTCTTCACGTTCTGGTGGCCCAGCAGCTCCTTGAGCACGAACCACGTCAGCGAGGAGCGCTCGCCGATGCGGCACAGGGCGATGGTGTCCTTGGAGTCGTCGATGCCGGCGTCGGCGTAGAGGGCCTTGAGGTCCTCCTCCGACTTGAAGGTGCCGTCGTCGTTGACGTTCTTGCTCCACGGCACGTTGATCGACGTCGGCACGTGGCCGGCGCGCTGCGCCTGCTCCTGCGGGAGGTGGGCGGGGGCGAGGAGGCGACCCGCGTACTCGTCGGGGCTGCGCACGTCGACCAGGTTCTGCACGCCGATCGCGGCGACCGCGTCGTCACGGAAGGCGCGGATCGAGTGGTCCTGCTCCTGCGCGGAGTACGACGTCGTGGCGCGGCTGGGCACCTCGTTCGTCAGCTCGCGCGACTCGAGCTCCCACTTCTTGCGGCCGCCGTCGACGAGCTTGACGTCGTTGTGGCCGTAGAGCGTGAAGTACCAGTACGCGTACGCCGCGAACCAGTTGTTGTTGCCGCCGTAGAGCACCACGGTGTCGTCGTTCGAGATGCCCTTGGACGACAGGAGCTCCTCGAACTGCTGCTTGTTCACGAAGTCGCGGCGGACCTGGTCCTGCAGCTCCGTCGTCCAGTCGAGCTTGACGGCGTTGCGGATGTGGCCCTTGTCGTAGGCGGTGGTGTCCTCGTCGACCTCGACGATGACGATCCCGTCGGTGTCGAGGTTCTCCTCGACCCACTCGGTGCTGACGAGTGCGGACTCGCGGCTCATGTGTGTGCCTTTCGGTTGCGTGCTGAACGTCGGTGGTCAGGGGATGGAGCTGGTGTCTCGGGGCTGGTGGTCTCAGGCGCGGGCCGGCCGGGTGGTGGCCCGCTTGATCAGGAGGTACGCCTCGCAGCCGAGGCAGAACGCGAACACCGCGTTCAGCAGGGCCGCCACCAGGGCGAACCCGACCGCGACCTGGGCGGCGAGCGTGGCGCCGAGCGCCAGCGCGACCAGGCCGACGAGCGCGAAGCCGAGGCCGACCGCCTGCGCGAAGCGCGGCGGCGCCGCGTCCTCCAGCTCGGCGGGTGGCGCGAGCCGCGGGCGCACCAGGGTGCGGAAGACCCAGGCGTACGGCGTGAACTGCGGGCCCCAGGCCGCCCCCGTCGCGAACACCGCCGTCTGCGCGGCCAGCAGCACGAGGGCGCCGGTCGAGTCGCCGAGCAGCAGCACCAGCGCGAGGACGACGGAGGTCAGCGCGGCGGAGAGCTGCGGACCCCGCGGGTCGATGCGGACCCGGTCGTGGAGCTCGGTGGACATGGCATGCCTGACGTCGGTGGTGGGTGGGAGCACGTGACGCGGCCGGTCGGGCGTTCGACCTCAGGGCAGGCGCGCAGGCCTGCGGGCGGCGTCGGTCAGGGGCGTCGACACAGCGCGGAGCGCACGCGGCAGTGGTCGACTGCGCGTCGCTTCGTCAGCAGGGTCGTGAACACGGAGTCCAATGTAGGGGGCGGGTCCGGCCGCCCCGAACTGCTCGTCCGGATGCTGGGACGCGTGTTCGGATGATGGACGTCAGGCGGCGGACGGGGAGTCGACGTCCGCGGAGACCACGGCGCTGCGCACGGTGAAACCGATGCCCTCGCGGCCGCCGACGCGGACGTACGAGCCCTCCCGCAGCTCGGCCGCGCCCTGCACGGCCACGCCGTCGACGATCGTGCCGTTGGTGCTGCCCAGGTCGCCGATCCACCACGAGCCCCGCGCGGCGTACATCACCGCGTGCCGCCGCGAGACCTTCGCCAGCCGGAACATCACGCGGCAGCCGTCCGCGCGGCCGACCAGGGAGCCCGAGGCGACGCGCACGTAGCCGCCGCCCGGCAGCATCACCGCGACCTCGTCGACGCCCCGGATGACGGCGCCGCGGCCGCGCACCGCCGGGCGTACCGCACCCGGCGGGGGCAGGACCGCGAGCGGCACGGTGCGCTCGGCCGGCGTGGCGACCGGGGCTGCGGGGGTCGGGGCTGCGGGGATCGGGGCGGCCAGGACGAGGGTGCGCTCGGTGGGCGGCAGGGGGACCGCGCGGACCGCGGTGCCGGTGGGCGTGGGCGTGGGTGCGGCGGCCAGGGGCGTGCGTACGCCCTCCCGCTCGCGGCGGCTGCCCCACAGGTAGGCCAGCGCGGCGCCGACACCGGCCCCGACCAGCGACATCACCGCGACCACCACGACAGCCCAGCCCATGACCACTCCCTCCTCGACGCACGCCGTCCCCGACGTGGTGCTCTGCCCAGTGAGCCACGGCGTACACGTCGCTGTCACCGCCTTCAGGCGATTCTTTGCTGCAAGAAGCGCGCGACCCGCGTCGGGGGACGCGCTACCAAAGTCAGGCGACCTGGGCAGGTCGATCTCCTAGACTCGGGCGCGCTGTCCGGTGCTGCAGGGTCCGGGAGCACGACCGACGACCTTGGAGCGACGTGGTGGCGATGGACCGCAGCGACGACATGCTGCGCATGCGGGAGGTGCTCGCGCTGACGGCGCCCGGCACCGCCCTGCGCGACGGGCTGGAGCGGATCCTCCGCGGCCGCACCGGCGCCCTGATCGTGCTCGGCCTCGACGCGGTCGTGGACTCGATCTCGACCGGCGGGTTCGACCTCGACGTGGAGTTCAGCGCGACCGGCATGCGCGAGCTGGCCAAGATGGACGGCGCGATCATCGTCGACACCGGCCTGACGAAGATCCACCGCGCCGCCGTGCACCTGATGCCGGACCACACCATCCCGTCGTCGGAGACCGGCACGCGCCACCGCACCGCCGACCGCGTCGCCCGCCAGACCGGCTTCCCCGTGATCTCGGTGTCGCAGTCGATGCAGATCATCGCGGCGTACGTCGGCGAGACCCGCCACGTCCTCGAGGGCTCCGGGCAGATCCTGTCCCGGGCCAACCAGGCGATCGCCACCCTCGAGCGCTACAAGCTGCGCCTCGACGAGGTCGCCACCACGCTCTCCGCGCTCGAGATCGAGGACCTCGTGACCGTGCGCGACGTCGCCGTCGTCGCCCAGCGCCTCGAGATGGTCAGCCGGATCGCGCGCGAGATCGAGGACTACGTGCTCGAGCTCGGCACCGACGGGCGCCTGCTGTCGCTGCAGCTGGAGGAGCTCGTCACCGGCGTCGACACCGAGCGCGAGCTCGTCGTCCGTGACTACCTGCCCTCCGGGCGCCGCGCCCCCTCCCCCGAGAAGCTGCTCGAGCGGCTCGAGGGCCTCTCCGCCACCGAGCTCGTCGACCCCGCCTCCGTCGCCCGCGCCCTCGGGCTCGGCACGAGCGAGCACCTCGACGGCGCCGTCGCCCCCCGCGGCTACCGCCTCCTGGCCAAGGTCCCCCGTCTCCCCGCCGCCGTCGTCGACCGCCTCATCGAGCACTTCGGCACGCTGCAGAAGCTCCTCTCCGCCGGCGTCGACGACCTCCAGGCCGTCGAGGGCGTCGGCGAGCTCCGCGCCCGCAACGTCCGCGAGGGCCTGTCCCGCCTCGCCGAGTCGAGCATCCTCGAGCGGTACGTCTGAGGGCTCTGGATTACCCGGTTCACCGGGTAACGCTCGACCTAGACCCTGTTTGAACGGGGCCGAGGTCGAGCGTTCCGGCACACAGCGTCAGGTCAGCACGGGCGGGCCGGCCTTCATCCGGCGCCGACCGCGTTCGAGCGCGGCCTTGAGCAGCTCGGCCGTCCTCGCGGGTCGCATCAGGTCCGCCCAGGTCAGTCGGACGCACTCCCACCCGGTGTAGGCCGCGATCAGGTTCTGACGGTTCTTCTCCGCGATCAGGACGTCCTCGAGGGTCTGGCCTTCGCGGCGGAAGTCGGTGTACTTCGCCCGCCCGTCGACCTCGACCCACACGCCCAGCTCGGGGAACGCGCGATCGACCCGCCCGAGGAACTGTCCCTCGTGGCGGATCTCGTACTGCGGTTGGCCTCCGTGCACGCCGTGGCGGTAGCAGAGGTTGTCCAGGAGCGTCTCGGCCACGGACTCCATCCGACGGTCGGCGCGCAGCAGCAGCAGGTCGGATGCCAGCGTGCCGGGCCAGTGCCGGGTCACCTCGGCGTGGGCGGCCAGCTCGTCGATGGTGACCAGCCCGCGATGGAGGAAGTCGTTGGCCACGCACAACGCTGTGTCGACGTTGCTGATCGACAGCACCTCCAGCACGGCTCGCGCCGCGACCGTGTGCGAGAGCCCGTCGGTGACGGTCACGTCGACGGGGTCGAGCTGTACCCGGTGCCGCCGCACGCCGGCCTCGAACCGGCCCGCCTTGCCCTTGTCCCGCGAGACGTGGACGTCGTCCATCACCAGGTTGTAGGTCGAGCCGCCGAGCAGCACGACGCTCGTCGTGTGCGAGCACACCGACGCGGCCCGTGACCGCGCGGCCACCGCCTTGGCCCGCAGGACGTGCATCCGCCGGTCGTCGAGGCCGCTCCAGACGTCCTGGGTCACGAAGGCTCCCGGGCGTACCCGACGCCACTGACCGGTGCGGGTGAACCGCTGGATGGTGGACTCGTCGTAGCCCGCTGCGAGCGCCTCCTTGCGCAAGAACACGGTGCGGCGTGCGACGACGAGGGCGAGGTCCGGGAGCAGCTCGTTCATGCCGGCAGCGTCGTTGCTGCGAGGGCCGCCGGGGCGTGCGCGACGACTCGCTGGGGACGACCACGTCGACGGAGCCTGCTGGGGACGAGAAGTGGCTCGGCCGACCAGCGCCCGGACTGTGTGCCGGAACGCTCGACCTAGACCCTGTTCAGACAGGGTCTAGGTCGAGCGTTACCCGGTGAACCGGGTAATCCAGAGGAGGCGGGAGCCCCTCACCACCCGGCGTACTGCCCGGTGAGGGAGACGGAGCCGGGGCGGTCGTCGCCGGTGGCGGCGCGGACCTCGCCGGCGACCCACGCCTGCACGCCCGACTCCTCGAGGGCGAGGAGGGCGGCGTCGACCGACGACGGGTCGGTCAGGGCGACCATGCCGACGCCGCAGTTGAGCGTCGCCTCGAGGTCGGGCTGCGAGACGGCGCCGGCGTCGCGGACGAGCGAGAAGACGGGCAGCGGGGTCCAGGTGGAGCGGTCGATCGTGACCGTGAGCTCCTCGGGCACGACGCGCTCGAGGTTCGCGGCCAGGCCGCCGCCGGTGACGTGCGCCATCGCGTGGGTGGCGGTCTCGCGGGCCAGGCGCAGCGACGGCTTCGTGTAGATCTTGGTCGGCGTCAGCAGCTCCTCGCCCAGCGTGCGGCCGAGCTCGTCGACGTGGCGGTCCAGCGACCAGCCGGCGCCGGCCTCGGAGAGCAGCACGTGGCGCACGAGGGAGTACCCGTTCGCGTGCACGCCGCTGGAGGCCATCGCGATCACCACGTCGCCGGGGCGCACACGACCGGGGCCGAGCATCTGCTCGCCCTCGACGACGCCGGTGGTCGCGCCCGCGACGTCGTACTCGTCCGGACCCAGGAGCCCCGGGTGCTCGGCGATCTCGCCGCCGACCAGCGAGCAGCCGGCCTCGACGCACGCCTCCGCGATGCCCTTGACGATCGCCGCGATCCGCTCCGGCACGACGCGCCCGGTCGCGATGTAGTCGGTCATGAACAGCGGCTCCGCGCCGCAGACCACGAGGTCGTCGACGACCATGCCGACGAGGTCGAACCCGATCGTGTCGTGCTTGTCCATCGCCTGCGCGATCGCGACCTTGGTGCCCACGCCGTCGGTCGAGGTCGCCAGCACCGGCCGGTCGTACGCCTTCAGCGCCGACGCGTCGAACAGCCCCGCGAAGCCGCCCAGCCCGCCGATCACCTCGGGGCGGCGCGACTTCTCGACCCACCCCTTCATCAGGTCGATCGCCCGGTCGGCGGCGTCGATGTCGACGCCGGCGGCGGCGTAGGCGTTCTGCGGGGTCTGGGTCACGTGGTCTCCTGCTCGGGGTGGGGCCGGGGGGGTACGCGCGGGGGCTACGGCCGCCGCAGGGCGTCGCTCGCCCCGCTGCCCGACAGCGAGGCGGCCAGGCCGTCGACGTCGGTGGTCGTGCTGACCGGCACCGACTGCGACGACTCGAGGACGTCCTTGCCGAGCAGCACCGGGTCGGGCAGCTCGATCGGGTAGACGCCGTCGAAGCAGGCGCGGCACAGGTTCGGCTTCGGCACGTCGGTGGCGTCGACCAGGTCGTCGAGGTCGATGTAGCCCAGCGAGTCGGCGTCGATCGAGCGGCAGATCTCGTCGACCGAGAGCCCGTTGCCGATCAGCTCGGCGCGGGTCGCGAAGTCGATGCCGTAGAAGCAGGGCCACTTCACCGGCGGCGAGGAGATCCGCACGTGCACCTCGCGGGCCCCGGCCTCGCGCAGCATCCGCACGAGCGCACGCTGGGTGTTGCCGCGCACGATCGAGTCGTCGACGACCACGAGCCGCTTGCCCTCGATGACGTCGCGCAGCGGGTTGAGCTTCAGCCGGATGCCCAGCTGGCGGATCGTCTGCGAGGGCTGGATGAAGGTGCGCCCGACGTAGGAGTTCTTGACCAGACCGGTGCCGTACGGGATGCCGGAGGCCTCCGCGTACCCGATCGCCGCCGGGGTGCCCGACTCGGGCACCGGGATGACCAGGTCGGCGTCGACGGGGAACGTCTTCGCCAGGCGCCGGCCGATCTCGACGCGCACGCTGTGCATCCGCTTGCCGGTCATCACCGTGTCGGGGCGCGCGAGGTAGACGAACTCGAAGAGGCAGTGCTTCGGCGCGGCCTCCGCGAAGGTCTGGCTGCGCAGGCCGTCGGCGTCGATCGCGACCATCTCGCCCGGCTCGATCTCGCGGATGAAGGAGGCGCCGACGATGTCGAGGGCCGCGGTCTCCGAGGCGACGACCCAGCCGCGTTCGAGCCGGCCCAGCACGAGGGGGCGGATGCCCTGGGGGTCGCGGGCGGCGTACAGCGTGTCCTCGGTCATCCACACGAAGCTGAACGCGCCCTTGACCAGCGGCAGCAGCTCCTTGGCGCGCTCCTCGACGGTGGTGTCGGGGTGGTCGGCCAGCAGGGCGGTGACGACGCTGGTGTCGTTGGTCGAGACCGGCTCCACGCGCGTGACCTTGAGGTCGAGCTCGCCGTCGAGGACGCTGCGGTCGCGCACCATCGCGGCCAGCTCGGCGGTGTTGATGAGGTTGCCGTTGTGGGCCAGCGCGATCGAGCCGTGCGGCGTCGGGTGGAACGTCGGTTGCGCGTTGTGCCAGGTGCTCGCGCCGGTCGTGGAGTAGCGCGAGTGGCCGATCGCGACGTGGCCCTGCAGGGCGTCGAGCGTCGACTCGTCGAAGACCTGGGAGACGAGCCCCATGTCCTTGTAGACGAGGATCTGCCGACCGTTGCTGACCGCGATGCCCGCGGACTCCTGGCCGCGGTGCTGCAGCGCGTACAGCCCGTAGTAGGTCAGCTTCGCGACGTCCTCGCCTGGCGCCCAGACGCCGAAGACGCCACAGGCGTCCTGCGGGCCCTGGTCCTGCGGGTCGAGTGCGGCGGTCAGCCGACCGTCGCCCTTGCGCGTGCTGCGGGTGGTGGCCACGCGCAGCATCGTACGACCGCCGGGCGCCCCACGACGACGCCGCGTCACCGGCGGACGGGTCACATCCGGCTCTCGCCCTCCACGATCGCCTCGCGGATGCGCGTGTAGGTGCCGCAGCGGCAGATGTTGCGGATGCCGTCGAGGTCGGCGTCGGTGATCGTGCGGCCCTCGCGCCGCACCTTCCGCACCAGCGCCACGGCCGCCATGATCTGGCCGGGCTGGCAGTAGCCGCACTGCGCGACGTCGCGCTCCAGCCACGCCTCCTGCATCGGGTGCAGCTCGCCGTCGGCCGCGCCGACCGTGGCCGGCAGACCCTCGATCGTGGTGACCTCGTCGTCGGGGCCGAGGTCGCCGACCCGCACCGCGCACGGGTTGAACGCCCGGCCGTTGACGTGCGAGGTGCAGGCCTTGCAGACGTTGATGCCGCAGCCGTACTTGGGGCCCACGACCCCGAGCAGGTCGCGCAGCACCCACAGCACGCGCACGTCGTCCTCGACGTCCACGGTGACGTCCTCGCCGTTGAGCCGGAAGGTCTGAGCGGGCACGAGGGGCCCCTTTCGTTCGGGGTGGGTTCAGTAGGTGAGGCGCAGCCCGTTGGTCGGCGAGGGCGGCACCGGCGGCACGAACGACTTCGGCTCGAAGGCCAGCGGCTCGAGGTGGTTGATCGGGAAGTGGGTGGGCGTGGTGCCGGTCGCCCGGGCGTATGCGCACGCCACGGCCGCGAAGGTCGCCGCGACGCCCGCCTCCCCCGCACCGCCCGGCTGGGGGCTGTCGGAGGGCATCACGTGCACCTCCACCTCGGGCGGGGTGTTCCACTGCCGCGTGTAGAAGTAGTTGTCCCAGCTGGCCTCGAGGAAGTGGCCGTCGCGCAGGTGCAGGCTGGAGGTCAGCGCCAGCGCGATGCCGTCGTTGATGCCGCCCTGCATCTGGGCCTCGAGCCCGCGGGGGTTGATCACCAGCCCGGCGTCCACGGCGAAGACCACCTTGGTGACCCGGGGGCCGGTGACCGCGTCGCGCACCTCCCTGCCCACCGTCTCCGGGCGGCAGTCGAGCTCGACGAGGCAGGCGGTCGCGCCCTTGTACTCCTTGTGGATCGCGATGCCCTGCGCCGTGCCCGGCTCCATCTCGCGGCCCCAGCCACCCTCGGTGGCGACCTTGTCGAGCACCGCGGCCGTGCGCGCGTTGCGCAGGTGGGAGCGGCGGAACTCGTACGGGTCCTTGGCCACCGCCGCGGCGATCTGGTCGACCACCAGCTCGGAGGCCGCGCGCACGTCGGGCGAGTAGATGTTGCGCATGCTGCCGGTGTTGAACCGCTGGTCGACCTCGGTCAGCACCTGCACCACGGCGCCGAAGTTGTAGGGCACCTCCTGGGTGAGCAGGAAGACCGTCTCGCTGAAGCCCAGGTTGCCCAGGCCGGTCGGCAGGTCCGCGGCGAACGCGGTGAGCGCGTCGCCGAGGCCGTGGCGGAAGTCGGTCTCCACGCTGGTGATCGACTGCTGGAACGCGACGACCTCGTCGCCCGCGAGGACGGTGCGGATCCGGGAGGTGCACATGGGGTGGGTACGCCCGGCGCGCGCGTCGTCGGCGCGGTGCCACATGAGCTTGACCGGCACCCCCATCGCCTTGCTGACCCGCGCCGCCTCGAGCGCCCCGTCGAAGAAGAGCCGCCGGCCGAACGACCCGCCGCCCTGCACGACGTTGACGGTCACGGCGCTGACCGGCAGGCCCACCGCCTCGGCGATCGCGGCCTGGGCGACCACGGGGGACTTCAGCGCCGACCACACCTCGGCGCGGTCCTCGCGCACGTCGGCGACCGCGGAGTTCGTGTCCATCGGGGAGTTGCTGCGGAAGTAGAACGTGACGTCGTGGTTGATGGTGCGCACCAGCAGCGGCAGGCTCGGCAGCGCGGGCAGCGGCAGCTGGGAGGCCTTCAGCCCGCGCAGCACCGACGCGTCGTCCTCGCCCGCGACCGGGCCGTCCTCCCACTGCGCCTCCACGGCCCGCACCGCGTCGATGCACTGGCCGAAGGTGCGGGCCCGCACGGCGACACCGAGGTCGAGCTCGGCGACGTGGCTGACGCCCGGCATCTGCTCGATCGCGGCCCGGTTGGCCAGCGTGCGCAGTGTGCCGTTCAGCGTGGGGGCGCGGCAGATCATCGTCGGCCACGCGTCCTCCACCTGCAGGTCGGTGGCGAACTCCTTCTGCCCGGTCACCGCGGCGCGGGCGTCGACCCGGTTCTGCGGCGTGCCGACGACCCGGCCGGCGGGACGGTCGGGCAGCTGCACCTCCACGGCACGATCCCGGGACGACGCGGCGGACGCGGCCAGCTCGGCGTACGCGACCTGGCGCCCGTCGGGCGCCTCGACCAGTCCGCCGACCTTCGTGGTCAGCTGGTCGACCGAGTCGCCGAGCAGCGTCGCGGCGGCCTCGAGCAGCGCCCCGCGGGCGATCGCGGCGGCCACGCGCACGGGCGTGTAGGTCGAGATGGTGGTGTTCGAGCCGCCCGTCAGCTGGTTGAACAGCAGCTCGGGACGCGCCGGGGCGAGCGAGACGCGCACCTTGTCCAGCGGCAGGTCGAGCTCCTCGGCGATGATCATCGCGGTCGAGGTGGTGATCCCCTGGCCGACCTCGGCGCGCGGCAGCTCGAAGGACGCGCCGCCGTCGTCGTCGATGGTGATGTAGATGAGCTGGCTCGTCGCGAGCCCGGCGTGGGTGAGGAAGTCGTTGAGGTCGTAGATCTCCGCCGGCTGCGGCAGGGTCGGCAGCGCCTCGGCGCGCGGGGCGTCGACGAACGGCGCGGCCGCGACGAGCGTCGCGCCGCCGATCACGAAGCCGAGGAAGCCGCGGCGGCTCACTGCCGTCGCGGGCTCGGCGTCCATGCCGTGCCGGTCCGTCCCGAGACCGGCAGCGCCGGTCGGACCTGTGGTCGTCACGTTTCCTCCGAGAGCATCGTCCGACGCGAGCGCCGGGGCGTCACTCCCTCCCTGCTCCTACGGTCGCACCCGCGACCGGCCCGCCCAACGCACCGACGCCCATCATGTGACGCGCATCACTGGGCAGTCTGCACAGCGGCCTCGGAGCGGACGGTCAGCTGCGCAGCCCGAGGCGGTACGCCGCCAGCGCCAGCGCCAGCTCGACCGCCGGCACGCCCGCGCCCACGCGACCGCCGCTGACCTGCTGCACCCGACGCAGGCGGTTGAGCACCGTGTTGCGGTGGCAGGGCAGCGCCGACGCCGTCGCGGTGGTCGAACCGCCCACCGCGACCCACGCCTCGAGCGTCTCGACCAGCGCCCGTCGCTCCTCGACGGGGAGGTCGAGCACCGGCCCCAGCCAGTGCTCGACCAGCCGGGCCGCGACCGCGGGCGCGGCCAGCAGCAGCGCGTCGGGCAGGGCGTCGTCGTAGGTCAGGCACGCCAGCCCCCGGCTCGCCGCGACCCGCTGCGCGTCGACCGCCTGGCGGAACGCCTCCTCGACCCGGGCCAGGCCCGGCACGACGCCGGACACCCCGGTGGCTCCCGCCGTGAGCACGCGCAGGGCCGGCGCCAGCACCGGGACCGGTCCGTGGGTCTCCACCACC
This sequence comes from Nocardioides imazamoxiresistens, assembly GCF_032378595.1. Lineage (NCBI taxonomy): Bacteria > Bacillati > Actinomycetota > Actinomycetes > Propionibacteriales > Nocardioidaceae > Nocardioides > Nocardioides imazamoxiresistens. The sequence goes on along the minus strand of NZ_JAVYII010000004.1, from coordinate 293,684 downwards.
CCGACCAGCCCGACCGCCCGCCGCACCCAGCTCGAGCCGTGACCGGCCGAGCGCAGGTTGACCTCGGCGCTCGCCGCGGCCTCGCCGCTCGTCGCCGCGTCGGCGACCACCACGACGCACGGGCCCGTGCCGATGTCGAGCACCCGCCCCGCCTCCGCGGCGAACCCGGGGTCCGCGCCGCGGCCCGCGAGCAGGTCCTCCCACAGCGCGGTGCGCCGCTGCTCGTGCACCCGGACCGCCGAGACCTCGGCGTGGTGGTAGGCCGCGGCCACCGCCGCCGAGGTGCGGTCGACCACCGCCCACAGCGCCGTGCCGAGCTCGCGGGCCTCACGGGCGTCCAGGGCGTCGCCGGCCTGGTCGAGCAGGTCGTCCCAGATCAGCCGGCCACCCATCCGGAACGAGCGCAGCACGTCGTCGAGCGGCAGGCCCTGCTCCGCACGCCGCCGCCCGGTGGCCTCGGCGGCGTCGTACCGGTCCTGGTCGTCGCCCCCGGCCTCCGCCGCCTCCCCGGCCGCCTCCCCCACGGGCGCGGCGAGCTCGAGCGCCAGCAGCTCCAGCACCCGGGCGACGTTGTCGACGCAGGAGGTGCGCAGGTCGTCGTCCGCGACGGCCGGCACGTGGGCGTACCCGGCGTTCTCGGCCCGGATGGTCGCCACCAGCCGGTCGGCCAGCGGTTGCACCCGGGTGGCGTGGTGCCGCTCGAGGAAGGCGGCGGTGGTGCTCCGCACGCGGCGCCCTCCCTCGTCCCGGCCCGTCGCCCCGCGCCCGGCCGTCAGGCCCGGCTCTCGGCCAGGCGGGTCAGGAGCAGCGTCTCCGCGAGCAGCACGCGCTCGAACTCCGCGAGGTGCAGGCCCTCGTTGGCGCCGTGGGCGCGGGTGTCGGGGTCCTCGACGCCGGTGACGAGCACGGAGGCCTGCGGGTACGCCTCGAGGAACTCGGCGATGAACGGGATCGAGCCGCCCACGCCCATGTCGACGGGGCGTACGCCGTCCCAGGCGTCCGCGAACGCGTCGCGGGCGACGTCGTAGGCCGGCCCGGTCGCGTCGATCTGCGTGGCCTCGCCGGTGTCGACCAGCGTGACGGTGACCTGCGCGCCCCAGGGCGCGTGCTCCTCGAGGTGGGCGCGGAGCGCGGCGAGGGCGCTCTCGGCGGTGTCGCCCGGCGCGATCCGCATCGAGATCTTCGCCCGGGCGGCCGGCACGAGGGTGTTCGAGGCCCCGTCGACCTTCGGGGCGTCGAGGCCGGTGATGGACAGCGACGGCTTCGTCCACAGCCGCTCGACGGCGGAGCCGGTGCCGATGAACCCGACGCCGGGCGCGACGCCGGACTCGGCGCGCAGCCGCTCCTCGGGGTAGTCCACGTCGGCGGCCGGGCCCGCGTGCAGCCCGGCGACCGCGACGTCGCCGACGTCGTCGTGCAGCGAGGCGATCAGCCGCGACAGCGCGATCAGGGAGTCGGGCACGAGGCCGCCCCACATGCCGGAGTGCACGGCGTGGGTGAGCGTGCGGACCTCGACGTCGACGCGGACCAGCCCGCGCAGCGAGGTGGTCAGCGCGGGGACGCCGACGTCCCAGTTCGCGGAGTCGGCGATGACGATCACGTCGGCGCGCAGCTCCTCGCGATGGGCGGCCAGCAGCGCCGGGAGGGTCTCGGAGCCGACCTCCTCCTCGCCCTCGACGAAGACGGTGACGCCGACCGCGAGGTCGGCGCCGAGCGCGCGCAGGGCACCGAGATGGGCCACCACCCCGGCCTTGTCGTCGGCGGCGCCGCGGCCGTAGAGCCGCTCGCCCCGCTCGGTCGGCTCGAACGGCGCGGAGTCCCAGTCGCCGTGGTCGCCCTCGGGCTGCACGTCGTGGTGGGCGTAGAGCAGCACCGTCGGCGCGCCCTCGGGCGCCTCGCGCCGGGCGATCACGGCGGGGGCGCCACCGTCGGCGGACACGATCCGGGTCTCCAGGCCCTCGGCCTCCAGCAGGGCCGCGACGGCCTCGGCGCTGCGGCGCACCTCCCCCGCCCGCTCGGGGTCGGCGCTCACCGACTCGATGCGGACCAGGTCCTCGAGGTCACGGCGTACGCCCGGCAGCGCGGCCGCCACGCGGGCACGGAGGGTGTCGACGGAGAGATCAGCCATGGCCCGACCCTACGTAGTGGCCGCCGCCCGGGCGTACCGCTCACCCACCCGACGCACCCGCTCGACCAGCTCGGGCGGCGACTCGACGACGAAGTCGGCGTCGATCTCGCCCAGCAGCCACAGCGGACCGTCGAGCCAGTCGGCGCTGGTGGTCAGCCGGCAGCGCGGGCCACCGGTCGTCGGGTCGGGCTCGACGGGGTCGACGCGGCCCCAGGTCATCACGTGCCGCGCGACGGTCGTGGCGTCGGCGTGCACCAGCACCCGCACGTCGTACGCCCGCGGCGCGCTCTCGGTGGACCGGCGCACGAAGGCGAGCGCGTCGAGCCCGTCGGGAAGGCTGCGCGGCGCGAACCGCACCCGGCTCGGGTCGGCGTCGCTGATCCGGTCGACGCGGAAGGTGCGCCAGTCGCGGCGGTCGAGGTCCCAGGCCACGAGGTACCACCGCTGCCCGATCGTGACCAGCGAGTGCGGCTCGACGTGGCGGCGCGGCAGGGGCGCGCCCTCGACGGTGCTGCGGCGTGCGGCGTAGGCGAACCGCAGCCGCTCGTCGTCGCGGCAGCACTGCGCCAGGCGGGTCAGCACGGTCGCGTCGAGCGCCGGACCGCGGCGCGGCGCCTGGGTGGTCTGGGTGGCGATCGCGTCCATCCGGCGGCGCAGCTTCGGCGGCATCACCGGGACGACCTTGGTCAGGGCCCGCAGCGCACTCTCCTCGAGCCCGGCGACCGCCCCGCTCGCCGCCGCCCGCAGCGCCAGCGCGATCGCCACCGCCTCGTCGTCCTCGACCAGCAGCGGCGGCAGCGCCGCACCGGCCTGCAGCTGGTAGCCGCCCGCGTGCCCCCGCATCGCCTCGACCGGGTAGCCGAGCTCGCGCAGCCGCTCCACGTCGCGGCGCAGCGTGCGGTCGGAGACCTCGAGCCGCTCGGAGAGCTCCATCCCGGTCCAGAAGCGGTGGGTCTGGAGCAGCGAGAGCAGCCGGAGCATGCGAGCGCTGGTGCTGGCCATGGACCGAGCCTAGGACGTCAAGCGGTCAGGTGCTGTCCGCTGAGCGCACGTGCATCCGCTCGCCCTGCGGCCCGAACAGCCCGAGGAACTCGGTCGGCTCGTCGGTGCGGTTGGCCACGACGTGCGGCACGCGCGTGTCGAACTCGACGACCTCGCCCGGACCGAGGTCCAGCTCACGGCTGCCGAGGCGCAGGTAGAGGCGACCGGAGAGGACGTAGATCCACTCGTACCCCTCGTGCACCTGGGGTTGGTAGGGCGGCCGCGGGTCGTGCGGCGGCACGACCACCTTGAACGACTGGACGCCGCCGGGGCGCCGGGTGAGGGGGACGAAGGTGCGACCGTGGCGACGGATCGGCTTCATCCGCACCCGCGGGTCGCCGGTCTCGGGGGCGTCCACGAGCTCGTCGAGCGCGACCTGGTGCGCGCGGGCCAGCGGCAGCAGCAGCTCGAGGGTGGGGCGTCGCTGCCCCGACTCCAGCCGCGACAGCGTGCTGACCGAGATCCCCGTCGTCGCGGCCAGCTCGGCGAGGGTCGAGCCGCCCGCCAGCCGCAGCGCGCGCAGCCGCGGACCGATGCCCTCCAGCACCTCGCCGACGTCGTCCACGCGGTCGAGTTTGCCATCTCGGCAACAGAACTTGCCAGTGCTGACCGAGGGCCGCACGCTGGTGGGCATGAGCGACGAGCACGGCGACCACGGGTCGCACCAGCAGGACCACCGGCAGGACGAGGACTACTTCGAGCCGGCGGGCTGGGAGGAGCGGTACGCCGACGCCGCGACGTCGATGTGGAGCGGACGGCCCAACCCGCAGCTCGTGACCGAGGTGTCCGGCCTGCAGCCCGGCACCGCCCTGGACCTCGGCTGCGGCGAGGGCGGCGACGTCGTCTGGCTGGCCCAGCAGGGCTGGCAGGTCACCGGCGCCGACTTCTCAGCCAACGGCCTCGCCCGCGCCGCCCGCCACGCCGAGGAGGCGGGCGTCGCCGAGCGGACGTCGTGGTGGCAGGTCGACGCGCGTACCTTCGCCGCCGACGGACGCACCTTCGACCTCGTCACGACCCACTTCCTGCACCCGCCGGACGGCGGCATGGTCGACGTGACCCGCCGCCTCGCCGACGCCGTCGCCCCCGGCGGCCACCTGCTCGTCGTCGGCCACTCCCCCGCGGCGCACCACACCCAGCTCGACGGCGCCAAGCAGCGCGCGATGTGGCTCGCCGAGGACCTCCTGCCCGCCCTGCCGGAGTCGTTCGACGTGCTCGTCGTCGAGCAGCGCCCCCGCACCGTCACCCGCAACGACCGGACGTTCGAAATCGACGACTCGACCCTGCTCGCGCGGCGTCGGGCCTGACTGCCGGAGTTCCCGCTTAACCGGGAACTTTGACACTTTGTACCCGTTTCGACGGCCACAGAGTGCAGGAGTTCCCGGTTAACCGGGAACTCCTGCGCTGTCGGGCCAGCCCGACACCGCACCGTCCGGCTCGCAGGCTGCCGGGCGGCGCCGGTGGTGCCTAGCGTCGAGCAGGTGACCGAGACTCTGACCATGCCCCCGCACGACGCGTACGCGACGGCCGGCTCCGGCGGCGTACCCGGCGCTCCCGGCGCCGCCGCACCACCGCCGCGACACCGGTCGACGCTGCGCCGCACCCTCGACGACACGGGGTACGCACTCGTCGCCTTCCCCGCCGGCCTGCTCTCGTTCGTCGTCGTCGTCGTCGGCACGACGCTCGGCGGCTCGCTGGCGTGGATGGTGCTGGGACTGCCCGTGCTGGCGGCCACGGCGTTCGTGGCCCGCGGCTTCGCGCACTTCGAGCGGGCGCGGCTGCGCGGCCAGCTGGGGCGCCCCGCCCCGGCGCCGGTCTACCTGACCTCGAGGCGCGGCGACGGCTGGCTGCGCCGCGTCGTCACGCCGCTGCGCGACCCGCAGACCTGGCTCGACATCGTCTGGAGCATGCTCGCGCTCGTCACCGGGCTGTTCGCCTGGTCGCTCGTCGTCGTGGTGTGGGCGGCGGTGCTGAACGGCGCGACGTACTGGTTCTGGCAGCAGTGGCTGCCCGACGGCCCCGAGCAGCAGGGCCTCGCCGAGCTGATGGGCCTCGGGGACGCGCGGTCGACGGAGGTCTGGCTGCAGACCGGCTTCGGCGTCGTCGCGCTGCTGCTCCTGGTGCCGCTGACCCGGCTCGCGGCCGTGGCCCACGCCAGCCTCGCCGAGGTGATGCTGTGCAGCCGCGGCACCCTGCAGGCCGAGGTACGCCGCGCCGCCGGCGGCCGCGACGCCGCCCGCGAGGCCGAGGCCTCCTCGCTGCGCCGCCTCGAGCGCGACATCCACGACGGACCGCAGCAGCGGATGGTCCGCCTCGCGATGGACCTCGGCCGCGCCCGCCACCAGCTCGACCAGGACCCCGAGCGCGCCCGCGAGGCCCTGGACGCGGCGTACGCGCAGGCCCGCGACGCGATCGACGAGCTGCGGGCCCTCTCGCGCGGCATCGCGCCGCCCCTGCTGGTCGACCGCGGCCTCGGCCCGGCGCTGGAGGAGCTCGTGGCCCGCAGCGAGCAGCGCGTGGACCTGCGGGTCGACCCGGCCGCGGCGCACGGGCTGGCGCCGCACGTCGAGACGTGTGTGTACTTCGTCGTGGCCGAGGCGATGACCAACGTCGCCAAGCACAGCCGCGCCGAGGCCGTCGAGGTCGTCGTGACGCAGGAGGAGGACCGGATCGTGGTGCAGGTGGGCGACGACGGCGTCGGGGGCGCGCACCCCGGCAAGGGCACCGGCCTGGCCGGGCTTGAGCGGCGCGTCGCCGGTCTCGACGGCCACCTCGCGGTCACGTCCCCGCCCGGCGGGCCGACCGTCGTGCGGGCGGAGGTGCCGCGCGAGGCATGAGCGACGTGTTGAGGGTGGTCGTCGCCGACGACTCCGTGCTGCTGCGCGAGGGCCTGCAGCTGATCCTCGCGGACGCCGGCCACGAGGTCGTGGCGACCGCGGGCGACGGGCCCGGGCTCGTCGCCGCGGTCGCCGAGCACCTCCCCGACCTCTCGCTGGTCGACGTGCGGATGCCGCCCTCCCACACCGACGAGGGCCTGCGGGCCGCCGTGGAGGTACGCCGGCGCGCGCCGCGCACGCGGATCCTCGTGCTGAGCCAGTACGTCGAGGTGTCCTACGCCGACGAGCTGCTCGCCACCGGCGACGGCGGGGTGGGCTACCTGCTCAAGGACCGGGTCAGCGAGCTCTCCGGGTTCCTCGACGCCGTGACGGCCGTCGCCTCCGGCGGCACCGTGCTCGACCCGCAGGTCGTCGCCCAGCTGATGCGCCGGCGCCGCGACCCCCTCGAGGCCCTGACGCCGCGCGAGCGCGAGGTGCTCGCCGCGATGGCGGAGGGCCTGTCCAACGCGGCGATCGCCCGGCGCCTGCACGTCACCGACGGCGGCGTGGAGAAGCACACGCAGCGCATCTTCGCGAAGCTCGACCTGCACGCCGACGACGAGCAGCACCGGCGGGTGAAGGCGGTGCTGGCGTTCCTGCGCTGACCCTCTGGATTACCCGGTTCACCGGGTAACGCTCGACCTGGACCCCGTCTGAACAGGGTCCAGGTCGAGCGTTCCGGCACAGAGTCGGCCGCCGACGCGGCCGCGGCAGACGGCGTACCTCAACGGACAGAACCTGACCGCACGCGCTGCGAGCGTAGGTCCCATGAACGCACCGATCATCGAGACCACCGCACTGACCAAGACGTTCCCCGGGCGGCGCGGCACCGTCGAGGCCGTCCGATCCCTCGACCTCCGCGTGGAGCCCGGCGAGCTCGTCGCGCTGCTCGGGCCGAACGGGGCGGGCAAGTCCACCACCCTGCGGATGCTCACCACGCTGCTGCCGCCGACGAGCGGGGCCGCCCGCGTCGCGGGCTTCGACGTGGTGCGCGAGCAGGGGGACGTGCGCCGTCACATCGGGTACGTCGGGCAGGGCAACGGCGCCGGCAGCATCCAGCGCGGCCGCGACGAGCTGCTCAACGCCGGACGCTCCTACGGGATGAGCGCCGCCGACACCCGCGAGCGGGCCGCCCACCTCGTCGACGCGCTCGACCTCGGCGGCGTCGTCGACCGCACCGTGCAGACCATGTCCGGCGGGCAGCGCCGCCGCCTCGACATCGCGCTCGGCATGATCCACGCGCCCGCGCTGCTCTTCCTCGACGAGCCGTCCACCGGCCTGGACCCGCAGAACCGCGCCCACCTCCAGGAGCAGGTGCTCGACCTCCACCGCGCCGGCACGACCGTCGTGCTCACCACCCACTACCTCGACGAGGCCGACGCGATGGCGCAGCGCGTCGTCGTCGTCGACCACGGGCGGGTCATCGCGGACGACACCCCGCAGCACCTCAAGGACGGGCTGGGCGTACGCGTCACCGTCGCCCTCACCGGCACCGACGAGGTCGCGCGCACCCTGGCGCTCGTCGGCGACGCCGACCCCGAGGCGCACGCCGTCGAGGTGGACGGCCGGCCCGGGGTGGCGCTGCGGCACCGCGACGGCACGGCGTACGCCGCCGACCTCGTGCGCCGCCTCGGCGACGCGGGCGTCGGGGTCGCCGGGATCGAGGTCGTGCGCCCGACCCTCGACGACGTCTTCCTGTCCCTGACCGGCCGCAGCCTGCGCGAGGCGGACGGCCAGCCGGCCGACCAGCCGACCGAGCAGCCCGCCGACCAGCCCGCCGCCTGATCCTCCCCACCGTCGCCTCGAAGGAGCACCCGATGACCACCACCACCGTCCCCGTCCACCGCGAGGCGGCCGCCGGCCGCGAGCGGAAGGCGTACACCCGCCCCACCGGCTTCCTGGCCGACGTCGCCACCGTGTTCGTCCGCGAGATCCGGCCGCTGAGCCGCGACCCGTTCCAGGTCGTGTTCTCGATGATCCAGCCGCTGTTCTTCCTCGCGCTGTTCGCGCCGCTGCTGCCCGACGTGGGGTACGCCGGCGGCTCGGCCCTGCAGTGGTTCGTGCCGGGCATCGTCGCCATGTCGTGCCTGATGGGTGCCTCGATGGTGGGCTCGAACCTGCTGCTGGAGATGCAGACCGGCTCGCACGAGCGGCTCCTCGTCGCGCCCGTGCGGCGCTCCGCGCTGCTGCTCGGCCGGGCGCTGAAGGAGATCGTTCCGATGCTCGCGCAGTCGGCGATCATCGTCGCCGTCGTGACGCCGTTCGGCTTCGACCTGCACCTGGGCGGCGTGCTCGTCGGCGTGGCGATCATGGCGGTGTTCGCGGTCGGGATGGCGTCGCTGTCGTACGTGCTCGCCATGGCCGCCGCGGGCCGCGACTGGATGTTCTGGGCGGTGCAGCAGACGTTCCTGTTCCCGGTACTGCTGCTCGCCGGGATGCTGCTGCCCGTCGACGACGGCCCGGCCTGGCTGCGCACGCTGTCGGCGCTGAACCCGCTGACCTACGTCGTCGACGCCGAGCGCGCCCTGTTCGCCGGGCAGTGGGACGCCTCGACCGTGCTGGCCGGGGCCGGAGCCGCCGCCGGCGTCGCCGTGGTCGGGCTCGTCGCCGGCATCCGTGCGATGCGGCGGGCGGGCTGACCCCTCTGGACTACCCGGTTCACCGGGTAACGCTCGACCTGGGACCCGTTTGAACAGGTCCCAGGTCGAGCGTTCCGGCACGAGGTCCGGCCGCGGGGTCACCCAGGGGACGCGGGTCGCTCAGGAGATCAGCTCGTCGAGGCGCGAGTACGCCCGCGCGTCGCCCTTGAGGACCACCGACCGCTCGCCCGCGACCGAGACCGGGACGTCGCCGGCGACGGTGATCCGGCGCATCTCGCGGGGGTGCTCGTCGAAGTCGGCCACCGCGTAGTGCTGCGTCGCCCGGTTGTCCCACATCGCGACGTCGCCCGGCTGCCAGGTCCAGCGCAAGGTGTTCTCGAGGCGGGTCACCCGGTTCTGCAGCAGGTGGAAGATCTGGTGCGACTCCGAGGAGTTGAACCCCTCGAAGCGCTTGACGAAGTTGCCGAGCACGAGCGCGCGCTCCCCCGTCTCGGGGTGCACCCGCACGACGGGGTGGCGGGTCTCGAAGATCGTCGAGGCGAAGTCGTCGCGCGAGTAGTTCGCGTCCGGCTGCTCGTGCTCGTCGTCGAGCTGGGCGTAGTCGTAGGAGTTCGTGTGCACCGCCCACAGACCGTCGACGAAGGCCTTCAGCGGCGCGGGCAGCGAGGCGTACGCCGCCGTCGTGCTCGCCCAGGCCGTGTTGCCGCCGTAGGGCGGCAGGGTCACCGCGCGCAGCACGCTGATCGCCGGCACCCGGTCGACGAACGTGACGTCGGTGTGCCAGCTGTTGGCGGCCATCCCCTTGTTCGCGGTCACCCGCAGCACCCGGGCGCTGCCGGTGTTGACGGTCGGGTGCGCCGTGGTCAGCGGCCCGAACCGCTCGGCGAAGCCGATGTGGGCGCCGTCGTCGAGGTGGTCCTGGCCGCGGAAGAAGAGGACCTCGTGGCGCAGGAGGGCGGCCCGCACGGTGGCGACCTCGCCCGCGGTGAGGTCGCCGCCGAGGCGTACGCCCTCGACGACCGCACCCAGGCGGCCGCCGACCTGGCGGACGACGACGCCGGGAGCTGCCCCCACGGTCGGACGGTGCGGCGCGATGGTCATGACGTCCTCCTCCGGCGGCGTCTCGACCACCACCCTGTAAGTCGTCTAACACGATAGACATGATCCGGAGGAGGTGCCGATCCGCCCGAGGTGTGGACAGCGTCGCCTGACCTGGGACCCTTTCGCTCGACTTGGGACCCGTTCAGACGGGGTCCAGGTCGAGCGTTACCCGGTCAACCGGGTAATCCAGAGGCCACCCGCAGCCCGTCCAGCAGGGCGAGCGTGGCGACCCAGGCGTCGGAGGTCTCGTCGATGACGACGAAGTGGTCGCCCTCGACCTCCACCAGCTCGGCGTCGGCGCCGGCGGCGAGGGCGGCCTCGACGTACGCCTGCGACTGGCCGATCGGCACGATCCGGTCGTCGCGGCCGTGGACGCAGCGCACGGGCACGTCGAGCGGGACCTGCTGGGCCGGGTCGGCCGGGGCGTAGTCCACCGCAGCGTCGTCGCCGCCCATGAGGGCGAGCACGTTCGGGCGGGCGGTGGGGTCGGCGAGGCCGGCGCGGAGGTCGAGCACGCCCGCCTGGCTGACGACGCCCGTGACGGGCACGCGCACGGGCGACCACGGGGCGTACCGGCCGCGGGCGGCCGCCCACGTCGCCAGGTGCCCGCCGGCGGAGTGGCCGAGCGTCAGTACGCAGGCCCGCTCGGCGTCGGTGAGGTCGACGTCCGCGAGCGCGTCGATCCCGGCCGCGACGTCGTCGAACGTGGTCGGGTAGCCACCGCCGCCGCCCCACCCGTCGCCCACGCGCCGGTACTCCAGGTTCCACGCCGTCCACCCCTGCTCCGCGAGGCTGAGCGCGAGCGGGGCGCCGAGGGTCGCGTCGTACGCCGACGCCCAGAACCCGCCGTGGACCACCACGACGACGCCCTTCGACGGCTGGCCGTCCACGTCCGTGCCGGGGGCGGGGCGGTAGAGGTCGGCGTACTGCGACGGGTCGTCGCCGTAGGCCACCCGCTCCGGCGTCACCACGTCGCTCCCGGGCAGCTCGGACGGTTCGTCCGGCGGCGGGTCGTCCGCGCCGCCGGGCAGGCCGTCGTCGGAGCAGCCGGCCAGGAACGTCCCGCCGACCAGTCCCCCGATCCCGCCCAGCACCGCCCGTCGACCGACCCTCGACCGGCCACTGCCACGCGAACCCGAACCCGCACCCGCACCCGCACCCACACACGACCTCCGTCTCCGGGCCGCCCGGTCGGCGGCCCTCCAGGGACTTCGTCACCCACCCTGCCGCGGACGGGCCTCGCATCCCATCAGTCCCAGCGTCCCTGCCGCCCGCGCTTGACCTCGCCGCGCCGCGTCTTGGTGTCGAGGCGGCGCCGCTGCGAGCCGCGGGTGGGGCGCGTCGCCCGACGCCGGGCGGCCGGCGGTGCCGCGGCCTCACGCAGCAGGACGAGCAACCGCTCGCGGGCGGCGCGCCGGTTGTCGCGCTGCGCCCGGTGCTCGGACGCGGCGACCACCACGGCGCCGCCGACGAGGCGGCCCGCCAGCCGCTCCAGCACCCGCTCGCGCAGGTGCTCGGGCAGCGACGACGACGCGGTGACGTCGAAGGTCAGCTCCACGCGGCTGTCGGTCGTGTTGACGCCCTGCCCGCCGGGTCCCGAGGAGCGGGAGAAGCGCTCGACCAGCTCACGGGCCGGCACGCGCCAGCGCCGCGTCACCTCGAGGTCGTCGCCCGGCTCCACGTCGCCCTCAGCGCAGCGGCAGGTAGGGGGACAGGTCCGTACGCTCGCCGCTCGCGCTCACCTGCGCGTCGGGGTCGCCCCACCGCGCCTCGCCGGTGGCGAGGCGCAGGAACGTGTCGGCGTCGGTCTCGACGACCGCCGGGGGCGTCCCACGGGTGTGCCGCACCCCGGGCACCACCTGCACGGCGGCGTAGGGCGGCACCCGCACCTCGACGCTCGCCCCGGGCGCCTTCTCCTGCAGCAGCGCGAGGTGGTGCTTGACCAGCAGCTTGAGGTCGGCGCGCGAGGCGTCGCCCGCACGCCAGCGACGGAGGGCCTCGGCGACCTGCAGCGGGTCGGCGGGCACGAGCCGGCGCGGCATCAGGCGTCCTCCCCCTCGGAACCGGGCGCCAGGTCGTCCGGGCGCGGCTGCAGCAGCTGGAGCAGCGCGTACACCTGCCGCCCCTCGCCCCCGCTCTCCCGGCTGCGCCCGGTCCAGCGCCCCATCACCTCGTTGAGGTCGGCGGCGAGCTCCTCGGCCTCCTCCTTGGTGAGCAGGAACGTCGCCTGCATGATGTTGCGCACGGTGGCGGGGTCGCGCTCGGCGGAGTACGCGGCCTCGACCTCGCGGTGGGCGCGCCCCACGGCCAGCCCGCGCCACGCCGAGGCGATGGAGGCGCCGCCGGGCTCGTCCTCGATCCGGGCGAGCTCGAGCGTGAAGCCGTGGCCGTCGTCGGCCAGCTTCCACACCCGGTCGCGCCGGTCGCGGGCGTGCTCGGGGGCCTCGACCACCAGTCCGTACGTCGCCAGGTTGCGCACGTGGAAGCTCACCTGGTTGGCCGGCAGGCCGAGGACCTCCGCGAGGTCGGCCGAGCGCTGGGGTCCGCGGGCGTTGAGCTCGTCGAGGATCCGCGAGCGCACGGGGTGGGCGAACGCCCGCAGGGTGCGGGCGTCGCTGATCGGCCGGTAGCTCGCCGCGGCTGGTCGGTCGGACACGTCCGCCACCCTAGCGAGGACGCCCGCCATCTGTTGCGCAACACTACTTGCGCAATTGTCGTTGCGTACCTACGCTGCCCCCATGACCGGCTACCGCGACCTCGCTCGCAACCGCGACTTCACCGTGCTGTGGATCGGCGAGACGGTCTCGGAGCTCGGCGCGCGGATGAGCGCGTTCGTCTACCCGCTCGTCGCGCTCGCGATCTCGGGCTCGCCCGGCGCGGCGGCCCTGGTGCAGTTCGCGTACTTCGCCGGGATCGTCGCCGCCCTGCTGCCCGCCGGGGTGCTGGCCGACCGCCTGCACCGCCGGCGCCTGCTGCGCGGGGTCTCGCTCGCCGGCCTGACGCTGTACGCCGTGCTGGCCGCGACGCTCGCGCTCGACGTGCTGGGCGTCGCCGGGCTCGCGGCGGGCGCGCTGGCCGCCGGCGTGCTCACCGGGATCTACGAGCCCGCCCAGCTCTCCGCGGTCCGCTCGGTCGTGCGCACCGACCAGCTGTCCACGGCGCTCGCCCAGAACCAGGCGCGCGGCCAGGTCGCCAGCCTGCTCGGCGCCCCGCTCGGCGGCGTGCTGCTGGGCGTGAGCCGCTGGCTGCCCTTCGCGGTCGACGCCGCTACCTACCTCGTCTCCTTCACGACCCTGGGCCGGATCCGCACCGACCTGTCGGCGCCGCCCCGGCCCGCGACCGACGACGGCCGCGGCCCGGTGCGCTCCGCGGTGCACGAGGTCGTGCAGGGCGGCCGGTTCGTGCTCGGGCACCGCACCCTGCGGGTGATCTCGTGCTGGTCGGCGCTCAGCAACCTCGTCGTCAACGGGCTGCTGTTCGTGGTGCTGCTGCGCATGGTCGACGCGGGGCACAGCGCGGCCGCGATCGGCCTGGTGATGACGGCCGCGGGGATCGCCGGTCTCGTCGGGGCGGCGCTGGCGCCGCGCGTCATCGCGCGCACCCCGACCGGCGCGCTGACCGTCGCCGTGGCCTGGACCTGCGCGCTGCCCCTCGTGCCCCTGGTGTGGTGGGCCCACCCCGGTGTCGTCGCCGCGTGCCTGTCGACCCTCGTGCTGCTGAACCCGATCGGCAACGCCGGGATCGGGGCGTACCGCATCGCCCTGACCCCCGACCACCTGCAGGGCCGGGTGGGCGCGACGAGCGCGTTCCTGTCCTGGTCCGTGATGCCCTTCGCGCCGGTGGTCGGCGGCGGGCTGCTGGCGGCGTACGGCGGCACCGTGGCCACCGCGGCCCTCCTCGGCGGGTGCGTGGTCGTGGCCCTGGTCGTCACCCTCGCGCCGACCGTGCGCAGCGTGCCGCGCCCGGACGTGTGGACCGCGCAGCTGGACCGGGCGCGCCGGGCGGAGCGCGCTGTAGCGACGGGCCCCGTGGCGCCGGTCAGCTGACGCGCGGGTCGCCGACGACGACGTCGGTGAAGGTGACGCCCAGGTGGGGCGCGTCGAAGTCGGGGTCGGGCCCCAGCAGGTCGCGCAGCACCTCGAGCAGCAGCACCCGCACGGCTTCGCCGACCTGCGCCAGCGGAGCACCGTAGGCGGCGACCAGGTCGACCTCGACCGCCGCGAGCCGGCCGTCCTCGACGACCAGCCGGATGTCCTCGGGCGCATGGGTCTCGGCCTTGTCGAGCGCGCGACGCAGGACGGTGCGCACCACCCGCTCGGACACGAGGGTCCGCGATCCCGAGTCGTCGCGGCTCGGCGTCCCGTCGGGGCCGAACGTGACGAGCGGGGGTGACGGAGCCACGCTGGCGCGAACCCCGGCCCGCACCGCCTCCACGATCTCGATCCAGCCGTCGGGCGTGGTCCGGGCCTCCCGGCGGGCGACGTCGGTGGCTCGGTCGAACGGGTCGTACGGCTCTACCGCCATCGCGCCATCCTCTCCGCCAGGGTCCTCCGGCCCCGGTGCAGGTGTCCTCGCACGCTGCCGGGGGTGGTGTCGAGCGCGGCGGCGATCTCCTCGTAGGACATGCCCTCGATCTCGCGGAGGAGCCAGGCCGCACGCTGGTGCCACGGTAGTTCGTCCAGCGCCTGCTGCAAGGCGGCGACCAGCTCCGCCTCCATGACGCGCTGCAGCGGGTTCTCGGTCGCCGGGCGCACCACGGTCGACAGGAGCTCGTCGTCGATCGGCGTCGGACGGCGGTGCCGGTGCAGGTCGGCCGCCCGGCGGTGCACGAGCCGGAACAGCCAGGTCCGCAGGCTCGAGCGACCCGCGAAGGAGTCGAGGCTGCGCCACGCGGAGATCAGCGCCTCCTGGGTGACCTCGCCCGCGTCCGCGGCGCTGCCGCCCACGAGCCGCAGGGCGTAGTGGTACATCCCCGGGCCGTAGCGGTCGACGATCACGGCGAAGGCCTCCTCGTCACCCAGGCGCGCGGCGCGCAGCAGCGCGTCGTCGGACGCCCCGCCTCGCTGCGGGCCCTCGGTGCTCACGAGGTGGATGGTGCTCCCCGCCTCCAAGCCCGCTCCCGGGCCCGCCCGCTCCGGGTACCCGCGGACCACCTCAGGACCCCCGCGTCACCATGATGTGACGCACGCCACCCCGCCGTTGCGTGACGAACTCCGAACACCGCACGACCAATCACCGTCCCACCTACTCACGAAGGAGTTCCGATGACCGAGAAGCAGGCCCCCAAGGCCCCCAGCACCGCTGTCGAGACCCGCACCACCGGCACCCTCGTCTCCGAGAACGGCCGCACCTCCATCGCGGACACCGTCGTCTCGAAGATCGCCGGCATCGCCGCCCGCGAGATCAACGGCGTCCACGACCTGGGTGGCGGCGCCGCCCGCGTCGTCGGTTCGCTCCGCGAGCGGATCCCCGGCTCGCGCACCAACCTCTCCCAGGGCGTCGCGGTCGAGGTGGGCGAGCGCCAGGCGGCGATCGACCTCGACATCGTCGCGGAGTACGGCGTCTCCATCGCCGACCTCGCCGCGGCCATCCGGCGCAACGTGATCGCGTCCGTCGAGCGGATGAGCGGCCTCGAGGTGACCGAGGTCAACATCACCGTCCACGACATCTACCTCGAGGGCGACGCCGACGAGGAGCCCTCCGCCCCCCGCGTGGAGTGACCCTCGTGGACCACGACGACGCCGACCTGGTGGCGGCCGCCGTCCGCGCCGTCCCCGGGGTGCACGACCTGCACCCCGGGGCGTACGGCGAGGTCGCCACGTACCTCCCCGGCCGCCGCGTCACGGGCGTACGCCTGCGCGACGAGCGGTGCGACGTCCACGTCGTGCTGACCTGGCAGGCCCACGTCCGCGACACGACCGACGCCGTGCGGGCCGCGGTCCGTCCCCTCGTGGGCGGCGCCGTGGACGTCACGGTCGAGGACGTGGCACCGCCGTCATGACCCCCGGCGGCACGGACCCCGATCGTCAGCGCGAGCTGCGGCGTGCGCGACGCGCGGCGGCCATGCTGCACCACCCCGACCGGGGCGGCGACGTCGACGCGTTCGTGCGCGTCATGGCGGCGCTCGACCCGCACGCCCCGCCGGGCACCCCGGACCCGGCGGAGCCGCCCGCCGCGGTGCGGGTCGACGCGACCGCCACCCCACGGTGGCGGCGCGTGCTGACCCGCACCCGGCGCCGCGGACGCGACGCCGTCGCCCTCGTGCGACGGCGCCTCCCGCGCTCGGCGCCCGGGTCGCGCCGCTACTACGACCTCTGACCCCCCGCCCCCGCGCCGGCCCACCGCCGGCGCCCCGTCCCAGGAGTGACGACATGACCACCTCCACCCTCGGCCTGCTGGCCGGGCTCCTGCTCACCCTCGCGATCACCACCGGCGGCTTCGTCGGCCTGGTGCTGGCGCTGCTGCTCGGCGGTGTCGGCTACCTCGTCGGCGGCCACGTCGACGGTGAGTTCGACCTGCGCTCCCTGAGCCGGGGTCGTCGTGGCTGACCTCCGCTCCCCCCACGACCCGCCGGAGGGAGCCGTGGCGACCGACCCGGTCGACGGCTCGACCGACCGGCCCGACGCCCAGGTCGAGCCGCGTCACCGCGGCGACGACCCAGATGACGAGGCCGGCAACCGCGGCTCGCTCGAGGTCCGCACCCGCGTCCTGCGCACGCTGGTCGAGCGGGCCGTGCTCGAGGTGCCGGGCACCGTCTCCCACGACAGCGGCCTGTCCAAGCTGCCCGGGCTGTCCTCGTCGAAGGCCGGCGTCGAGATGCACGGGCGCAGCGCCCGGGTCAGCGCGCAGGTCGCCTGCGTCTGGCCGTGCGAGGTCGCCGCCCTGGCCGAGGAGGTCCGCCGTCACGTCCGCGCCACGGCGGCGCGGCTCTCCGGCGTGCACATCAGCTCCGTCGACGTGACCGTGCGCGTCGTCTCGCCCGACGACGTCGACGACTCCTCGAGGAGGGTGGAATGAGCGCCACGACCCCGACCAGCCCCCGCGACACCCCGCGGGCGCCCCTGCCCCGCCCCCTGCGTGCCGCGCCGCGGGCCTTCCCGCCCGCCGCCGGCGTCGCCCTGCTGCTCGCGCTGCTGGCGATCGGCGCCGCCGTCGTCGGCGTCCACGACCTGGCCGCGGACCGCGGTTGGTCGCAGGACTCCCCGTGGGTGCCCCCGGTCGTCGACGCGCTCGACGGCCTCGGCCCCGAGCCGTGGCTCGTCGGCGTGGGCGTCCTGCTGGGGATCCTCGGCGTGTGGATGATCGTCGTCGCCCTCGCGCCGGCCCGTTCCTCGCACCTGCGCGCGAACGGCACCGAGGCGGACCTGTGGCTGGCCCCCGAGGCCGTCGCCGCCCTGGCGCAGACCGTCGCCGACCGTACGTCCGGCGTGATCGCCGCCGAGACCACCCGCGTCTCGCGCCGCCGCGTCCGGGTCGCCGTGACCACCAACCGCGACGCCGCCGCCGTGCGCGGGGCCGTCGAGACCGGTGTCGCCGAGACCGTCGGCCGGCTGACCCGCACCCGCGTCCAGATCTCCACGAAGGAGCTGCCCCGATGACCCCCCGCGTGCGCGTCGTCGACCGTCTGCTCACCGCGCTGCTCGGCGCGGCCCTGGTCGCCCTCGCCCTCCTCGTCCTCGACTGGCGCTTCGGCGTCGTCGGCTCCTACGCCGACTCGCTGACGACGTCGTCGGCCGACAGCGTGCTCGGCACCACCTGGTGGCCGTGGGCCCTGGCCGCCGGCACCGTCGTCCTCGGCCTGCTCGGCCTGGTCTGGCTGCTCGCGCACCTGCGCCGCCCCGGTCCGTCCGACCAGCGCCTCGACGCGAGCGACCCGACCGGTCGGCTCACCGCCGACCTCGGCTCCGTCGCGTCCGCCACCGCGTCGCGGTTCGCGACCCTCGCCCCGGTCACCGGGGCCCGCGGCACCACCGAGCGCCGCGGCCGCCACTCCGTTCTCGTCGTGCACGGCCACGTCGACCCGGCCGCCGCCCCCTCCACCCTCGTCGAGGCCGCGGAGACCTGCGCCGCCGAGGTCGCGGGCGCCTTCCCGGACGATGACGTACGCCTGCGCGTGCTCCTCGACGCGCCCCGCCGGCGCCGCCTGGGTCGGCGCACCGACCGGGTCCGCGTGCGGTGAGCCGGCCGGTCGGCCGGGTGGATGCGTACCAGCGTGACCACCCGGCCATCGGGCTCCCCGTCGCCGTCGTCTACAAGTACGGCGACGACGGCGGCGGCCACCTGGCCGCCCTGGTCACCTACTACGGCTTCGTCTCGCTGTTCCCCCTGCTGCTGCTCGGCTCGACCGTGCTGGGCATCGTGCTCGAGGGTGATCCCGAGCTGCAGCAGCGCATCCTCGACAGCGCGATGTCGCAGATCCCCGTCGTGGGGGCCGACCTCGCCCGGCCCGAGCAGCTCGGCGGCGGCGTCCTGGGCATCCTGATCGGTGGCGCGGGCGCGATCTACGGCGCGCTCGGCGTCGGGCAGGCCGTGCAGAACGCGTCGAACACCGCCTGGAACGTGCCGCGGCACCTGCGCCCCAACCCGTTCACCGGTCGCCTGCGCAGCGCCGGCCTCGCCGCCGTCATCGGCAGCAACGTGATCGCCACGACCGCCGCGGCGGGCGTCGTCGGCCGCGCGGACTTCCTGGGCCCGGCGACCAGCGTCCTCGCGTTCGCCGTCACCTTCGGCGTGCACCTGGCGACCTTCGCCGTGGTGCTGCGGCTCTCCGCCGCGAGCGGGCCGCCGTGGCGCCGGGTGCTGCCCGGCGCGGTGCTGGCGTCGGTCGCGTGGATCGCGCTGCAGTACGGCGGCGTCGCCTTCGTCGGGCGCTACGTCGCCTCCAGCCCGTCGACCAACGGCGTCTTCGCCGTCGTGCTCGGCCTGCTGGCGTTCCTCTACCTCACCAGCGTCGCGATCGTGCTCAGCATCGAGCTCAACGTGGTGCTCGCCGAGAACCTCTACCCCCGCTCGCTGCTGACCCCGTTCACCGACGACGTCGTGCTGACCGAGGCCGACGAGCACTCGTACGAGGAGATCGCCAAGGCGCAGAAGCTCAAGGGCTTCCAGCAGATCGAGGTCAGCTTCGAGCCGGAGAACGAGACCGAGCCGGAGCACGAGCCGGAGCGCCACCGGGACCAGCCGGTCCCCTGACGAGACGGTCGCCACAGCGCGACACACGTGCCCCGGCGCCCGTCCGGGGGCCGGCAGGCGCGATCATTCCGCCGGGCGGCCGAGCGGGCCGCACGTCGCAGCGTCAGACCAGGAGCGATGCCACGTGAGCGTCCCCGAGATCCGGACCGTCGACCTCGGCGGCGACGGACCCGTCCTGCTGCTCGGCCCCGCGCTCGGCACCTCGGCGGCCACGCTGTGGGAGCTCGCGGCCACCGAGCTGACGGCCGACCACCGCGTGCTCGGCTGGGACCTCCCGGGGCACGGCGCCAGCCCGGCCCCGACCGCCCCGTTCCGCATGGACGAGCTGGCCGCCGGCGTGCTGGAGGCGCTGGACGCGGCGCTCGCCGCAGAGGGCCGCGTCGGCGAGCGGGTCCTGTACGCCGGCGTGTCCGTCGGCGGCGCCGTGGGCCTGCAGCTCCTGCTCGACGCGCCCGAGCGCGTCGGCGCCGCCGCCCTGTTGTGCACCGCCGCCTGGTTCGGCGACCCCGCCGGCTGGCAGGAGCGCGCCGCCACCGTCAAGGCGTTCGGCACCTCCACCATGGTCGAGGGCGCGCGGCAGCGCTGGTTCGCGCCCGGGTTCGTCGACCGCGACCCGCAGCGCGTACGGCTGCTCCTGGACGCGCTCGCCGGCACCGACCCCGCCGGCTACGCCCACACGTGCTCCGCGCTCGGTGCCTTCGACGTGCGCGGTCGGCTCGCCGAGATCGAGACGCCGGTGCTCACCGTCGCCGGCGCCGTCGACCAGCCCACCCCGCCCGCCGAGCTCGCGGCGATCGCCGACGGTGTCCGCGCCGGGCGCGGCGAGGTGCTCGCCGCGGTCGCCCACCTCGCCCCGGCCGAGGCGCCCGACCGGGTCGTCGCCCTCCTCGCGCCGTTCCTCGGCGCGCACCGCGACGCCGCCGGGCCGGTCGTCGACCCGCAGGGCGTGCCGTCCTCGGCGACCGTCGAGGAGCAGCGGGCGGCCGGCGCGGCGGTGCGCCGCGCCGTCCTCGGCGACGAGCACGCCGACCGCGCCGCCGCCACCACCGGGTTCGGTCGTGGCTTCGAGGACCTCGTCACCCAGTACGCCTGGGGCGGCGCCTGGACCCGCCCCGGCCTCGACCGCCGCTCCCGCACCCTGATCACCCTCACGGCGCTGGTCGCAGGCGGGCACCACGAGGACCTGGCCGAGCACGTGCGTGCCGCCGTCGTCGACGGGCTCACCGTCGCCGAGCTCGAGGAGCTGTTCCTGCACGCGGCGGTCTACTGCGGCGTGCCCGCCGCCGGCGCCGCGATCCGCGTCGCCCGCACGGCGCTGGCGGACCTGGGGGTCGATCTGGGCGTCGATCTGGGGGTCGATCTGGGCGTCGACCTGGCCTGAGCCGGACCCGCCCGACAGCCCGTCGACCGTCGTCCACCCGGGGCGAGAAAACGCGGACCATGCCGCAGAGAACGCGGACGCCGCCCGCCTCCGGGGCAACCTCCGTCCGCGTTTTCCCGTGCTCGGTCCGCGTTTTCTTCCGAGGAGCTCTTCCCGCGGCGTGCCTCAGCCCAGCACGGCGGGCAGCGTCGCCGACCAGGCGTCGCGCGCCTCGGCCACGCCGACGGCGAAGCGTCCGTCGACCACGATCTGGTCGCCGCCGGTGCGGCCGATGCGGGCCGCCGGTACGCCCGCCGCGGTCGCCCGCGCCAGCAGCTCGTTCATGCCCTCCTCGGGCACGGTCACCAGCACGCGGCCGGTCGACTCGGCGAAGAGCGCGACGAAGGGGTCGGCGTGCACCTCCTCGAGGCGCACCTCGACGCCCATGCCGTGGCGGAACGACGACTCGGCCAGCGTCTGCGCCAGGCCGCCGTCGGAGAGGTCGTGCGCCGAGGTGACGACGCCGACGAGGTCGCCGAGGAGCCCGGCCAGGGCCTGCTCGCCGGCGAGGTCGACGGCCGGCGGGCGGCCGCCGAGGTGGCCGTGCACGACGTGCGCCCACTCCGAGCCCGACAGCTCCTCGCGCGTCTCGCCGAGCAGCACGACGGCCTCGTCCGCGGCGCGGAACCCGCTGGGCGTACGCCGCGTGACGTCGTCGATCACGCCGAGCACCGCGACGACGGGCGTCGGCAGGATGGCGGTCTCGCCGGTCTGGTTGTAGAGGCTGACGTTGCCGCCGGTGACCGGCACGCCCAGCGCGAGGCAGGCGTCCTTGAGTCCGCGGCAGGCCTCGGCGAACTGCCACATCACCGCCGGGTCCTCCGGGGAGCCGAAGTTGAGGCAGTCGGAGACGGCCAGCGGGGTGGCGCCGCCGGTGGCGACGTTGCGGTACGCCTCGGCGAGCGCGAGCTGCGCGCCGGCGTACGGGTCCAGCTTCGCGTAGCGCCCGTTGCAGTCCGTGGAGACCGCGACGCCGAGGTTCGAGGACTCGTCGACGCGCACCATGCCCGAGTCGGAGGGCTGCGCGAGCACGGTGTTGCCGCGCACGTACCGGTCGTACTGGTCCGTGATCCACGACTTGTCGGCCAGGTTCGGCGAGGCGACGAGGCGCAGCAGCGTCTCCTTCAGCTCCTCGTCGCTGCCCGGGCGGGGCAGGGCCTCGGCGGCGTCGGCCTGCAGGCCGTCCTGCCAGTCGGGGCGGGCGTACGGGCGCTCGTAGACGGGGCCGTCGTGCGCGACGGTGCGCGGCGGGACGTCGACGACGCGGGCGCCGTGCCAGTCGATCTCGAGGCGACCGGTCTCGGTGACCTCACCGATCACGACGGCCTCGACGTCCCACTTCTCGCAGATCGCGAGGAACCCGGCGACGTCGTCGGGCTCGACGACGGCCATCATCCGCTCCTGGCTCTCGCTCATGAGGATCTCCTCGGGAGCGAGCGTCGAGTCGCGCAGCAGCACCTTGTCGAGGTCGACCCGCATGCCGCCGTCGCCGGCGCTGGCCAGCTCGGAGGTGGCGCAGGACAGCCCGGCGCCGCCGAGGTCCTGGATGCCGGCGACCACGCCGGCGGCGAAGAGCTCGAGCGTGCACTCGATGAGCAGCTTCTCCATGAACGGGTCGCCGACCTGCACGCTCGGCCGCTTCGCGGGGCCGTCGGCGTCGAAGGTCTCGGAGGCCAGCACGGAGACGCCGCCGATGCCGTCGCCGCCGGTGCGCGCGCCGTACAGGATCACCTGGTTGCCCGCGCCGCTCGCCTTGGCCAGGTGCAGGTCCTCGTGGCGCAGGACGCCGACGCACAGGGCGTTGACGAGGGGGTTGCCGAGGTACGTGGGGTCGAAGACCGCCTCGCCACCGATGTTGGGCAGGCCCAGGCAGTTGCCGTAGTGGCCGACGCCCTCGACGATCCCGGGCAGCACGCGGGAGGTGTCCTCGGCGTCGAGGGGGCCGAACCGCAGCGGGTCCATCACCGCGACGGGACGCGCGCCCATGGCGAGGATGTCGCGCACGATGCCGCCGATGCCGGTCGCGGCGCCCTGGTGGGGCTCGACGTAGCTGGGGTGGTTGTGGCTCTCCACCTTGAACGTGACGGCGTAGCCCTGGCCGATGTCGATGACGCCGGCGTTCTCGCCGATGCCCGCGAGCATCCGCCCGGCGCGGGTCTCCTGGGGGATCTCGGAGAACTGGCGCAGGTGCACCTTGGAGCTCTTGTAGGAGCAGTGCTCGCTCCACATCACCGAGTACATCGCCAGCTCGCTGGACGTCGGGCGCCGCCCGAGGATCGAGCGGATGCGGTCGTACTCGTCCGCCTTGAGACCGAGGTCGGCCCACGGCTGCTCGCGGTCGGGGTCCCCGGCGGCGCGCTCGACGGTGTCGAGGCTCGCGGGAGCGGGGGTCTGCTCGGGGTCGGGGGCGTCCGTCACGGGCGGCATCGTATCGCCGCCGACGGGTGCTCCCGCCCTCCGGCCGGTGGTGGGAGACGGCGACGACCACCGGCGTACGCCCGCGGGTCCGGCAAGTCGTGGCGCTCGCCACGCATAACCCGCGCCGCACCGGGGAAGGACCGTCCGCCGGTCAGGGCCGCGACGTCCCTGGCGGACGTGCACGTCCGCCGCTCGTGGGAGGGTCGTCGGGCCCCGGCCGAGTGCTACGTTGCCGCGCAGTCCACTACGAGGAGCCCTCGCATGTCGAACCCGTCCGACCCGCACCCCCAGCAGGGCGGGTACCCCCAGCAGCCTCCGGGTCAGCCCGGGTACGGCGCTCCCCAGGGCCAGCCCGGTCAGCCCGGCCAGCAGGGCGGCTACCCCCAGCAGGGCGGCTACCCGCAGCAGCAGCCGCAGCCCGGCTACGGCGCCCCGCAGGGCCAGCCCGGCTACCCGCAGCAGCCCCAGCAGTACGGCCAGCCGCAGGGCCAGCCCGGTCAGCAGGGCTACCCGCAGCAGTACGGGCAGCCGGGCCAGCAGTACGGCCAGCCGCAGCGCCCCGTCGTGCCCAAGGTGAACCCGTTCCAGGGCGTGCCTATCAGCGACTACGTCCGTGACGGCGCCGCGCTGCTGTTCCTGCTCGCCCCGCTGTGGACGGCGTGGGACGCCAACGGCTTCGGCTCCGACCGCTGGTGGGTGTGGGTCTCCGCGCTCATCGGCATCTTCGCCGTGACGGTGCCCTACCTGGTGCGCTCGAACGTGCTCCCCCTGCCGCCGCAGCAGGCGTTCCTCGCCAAGGCCGCGCTCCTCGTGCCGTACGCCGGCAGCGTGCTCACCGCGCTGATCGGCGAGCTGATCTCCGGCGGCAGCGCCGTCGACGGCGGGATCGGCGCGGGTGTCGCGCTCGCGCTGGCCGGCGCCACCCTGGCGCTGACCCCCCGTCACGCCGAGGAGGCCAACGGCCCCACGAACGACGCCCTGTGGTGGAAGGTCACCCTCTACGTCGGCTACGCCACCGCGGGTCTCGCCGTGCTCACCACCCTGCTGTGGATCGTCTACGGCCTCGTCGAGGACGTCGACCTCTTCGACCCGTTCCTGCTCTTCCTGTTCCTCCTGCTGACGTTCGTCGTCATCCCGCTCGTGGTGCTGGTGTGGGGCCTGCTGGGCCTGCAGAAGCGCTCGGAGGAGTCGCGGCTGGTGCTCGCCACCGTGCTGCTCGTCGGCCTGGTGACCACGATGTTCGCGGGCGACTCGGGTGACTCGATCTTCCGCCTCCAGGTCGAGGGCTGGAACGTCCCCGGCTCGACGCTGCTGCTGGTCGGCGTCCTCGCCGGCCTGCTCGTGTCCCGCCCGGTGATCCGCACGACCGCGCCGCAGGAGCCCTTCTGGGCGTGGGTCAACACCGCCAAGCTCGCGCTCTACACCGCCGCCGCGGTCATCGCGGTCACGGTCCTGGCCGCGCTGTTCGTCATCATCGAGGCCGACGCGTTCGGCGGCGCGACGATCGTCTCGCTCATCCTCGGTGTCGTCGCCGTGGCGCTGGTCGTCGTGCCGACGACGATGCTCGCCGACCCGCGCACCGGCCGCCTCGTGGTGCTGGGTCTCGTGGCCGGCGCATTCGTGCTCGGCATCGTGTTCGTCGCGGTCCTCAACGGCGCGGACGACCTCGGGTTCTACAACCCGCTGGGCGCGCTCGGTCTCTACCAGACCGGCGCCTGGCTGGGCCTGACCGGTCTCGCGATCGCGGCGCTCACGGCGCCGGCCTCGATCCGGAACATCCTCGGCTCGGTGCTGCCGCAGTCGCAGCAGCAGCCGGCGTACGGCCAGCACGGCCAGCACGGCCAGCCGCAGCAGTACGGCCAGCCGGGCCAGCAGGGTGGTCAGCAGTACGGCCAGCCGCAGCAGTACGGGCAGCCGGGCCAGCAGTACGGCCAGCCCGGCCAGCAGCAGTACGGCCAGCCGCAGGGCGGTCAGCAGTACGGCCAGCCCCAGCAGTACGGCCAGCCCGGCCAGCCCGGTGGCTACGACCAGCCGCAGGGCCAGGCGTACGGCCAGCCGCAGCCGCCGCAGGGCGACGACGCGTCGGAGCAGACGATCGTGCGCCCCGCGTCGCAGGACCCGTCGCAGTACCAGCGTCCGCAGGACCCGCCCCAGCAGTGAGTCCCGCGCCTCGGTGAGGCGCTGCGACCAGCACCCGCGGCCCCCGTCTCCTCGCCGGAGACGGGGGCCGTCGGCGTCCCGGGCGGGTGCGGGCCGCCAGGTCGCGACCTTGGGGCCGCCGGGCAGGCTGAGGGCATGGGCGACCTTCTGTGGCCGGGAGCGGAGCGGGCTGGCGCCCTCTTCACCGACAGCGCGATCCTCGAGGGGATGCTCGACCTGGAGGCCGGGTGGTCCGACGCCCTCGTCGCGCACGGGCTGGCGCCGGCGACCGCCGTCGTCGAGGGCGACCGCCTGCTCGGCATGCTCAGCGGCGCGGACCTCGGTCGGATCGGGCTGGACGCCGAGACGACCGGCGACGTGGTGACGCCGCTGGTCTCGACGCTGCGCAACCACCTGCAGGCCGACGGTCGCACCGACGCCGCCGCGTGGCTGCACCAGGGCCTGTCGTCGCGCGACGTCGTGGACACGGCGCTGATGCTGTGCACGGCGACCGCGCTGCGACGCCTCGAGCTCGAGCTGGACGCCCAGGCCACCGCCCTCGACGCCCTTGCGCACGCGCACCGGGGCACGGCCATGCGCGACCGGGTGCACGCCGGGCCCGCCGCGCCGACCACCTTCGGCCTGCGGGCGCGGGAGTGGCACACGGCGATCGAGGACGCCCGCGCGTCGGTCGTCTTCGCGCACGGCGCCCTGCCCGCCCAGGTCGGCGGCGAGGCCGGGACGCTCGCGCACACCGTCGAGGTCGCGCGCCTGCGCGGCCTGCGCAACCCCGAGCAGGTGGCCACCGCGGTGGCCCGCGACGTGGCGACCGGCCTGGGGCTGGCGCCCGCGCCCGCGTGGCACACGACGCGTCACCCGCTGACCCGGGCGGGCGACGCCTTCGCGGCCGCGGCGGGCGCGATGGGCCGGATCGCCGGGGACGTGCTCGACCTGACCCGACCGGCGGTCGGCAGCCTCGGCGAGCCCGCGGCGCCGCGCACGGCAGCCCCCACCCCCGGGGCCCAGCGGGCCCTCGCGACGCTGGTGCGACGTGCGGCACTGACGACCCCCGGCACGGCGGCGACCCTGCACACGCTCGCCGGCACGGCGGACACCGACCTCCTCTCGGGCGCCTGGCACGCCGAGGGCGCCACGTTGCGGGACCTGGCCTGCCGCACGGTGGTGGCCGCGGCGCACGCGACGCGGCTGCTGGAGGGCCTGCGGGTCGACGTCGTCGCGATGCGCAGCCACCTCGAGGGCGACGGCGAGCTGCTCGCCGAGCGGGACGCGGCGCGGGCGCTGGTGGCGGACGGTCTCGACGGGGTCGAGGACGCCGCCGCCCCCGAGCCCGCCCCGCCGGCGCCGGGCGAGGCGTCCGAGTTCCTGGGCGTGGCCTCGCACGTCGCCGCCAACGTCACGCCGAGCGGCGCCCGCCGCGGCTGAGCCTCAGTCGAGGCAGAACTCGTTGCCCTCCGGGTCGGCCATCACGATGAAGCCGTGGCTGGTCGGCGGGGAGGGCTCGTGGCGCTGCAGGCGGGTGGCGCCGAGGGCGACGAGGCGCTCGCACTCCGTCTCGAGCGCGGCCATCCGCTCGTCGCCGCGCAGGTCGACGGCCGTGCGCACGTCGATGTGCAGCCGGTTCTTCGCCGTCTTGGGTTCCGGCACCTTCTGGAAGAACAGCCGCGGACCGACGCCGTCGGGGTCGACGCAGGCGGACGCGTCGTTGCGCCGCTCCGGGGGCACGCCGAACGCGTCGAGCGCCTCCTCCCACGTGTCGAACCCGGGCGGCGGGGCGTCGAGGCGGTAGCCGAGGACCTCGATCCAGAACGCGCTGAGCGCTCCCGGGTCGGCGGCGTCGAAGGTGAGCTGGATGGTGCTGGCCACGGTCGTCTCCTGGTGGGTGCGGTCGGTTGTTGCCGGCCCGCCCAGGCTGCCACCTCGAGCGGACCGTTCCGGTCCGCTATCTCTGCCAGCATGGGCCCATGGCCGACGGCACCACGGAACGCGTCCTCCGCCTGCTCGGGCTCCTGCAGGAGCGCCGCACGTGGACGGGCCCCGAGCTCGCCGACCGCCTCGGGGTGACCACCCGGTGCGTACGCCGTGACGTCACGCGGCTGCGCGGCCTCGGCTACCCGGTCGAGGCGTCCCAGGGTCTCGGCGGCGGCTACCGCCTGGGCGCCGGCACCGCCCTGCCACCCCTGCTGCTCGACGCCGACGAGGCGATCGCGACGACGGCCTCGCTCCTGCTGGCCGCCGACGGGACGGTCGCCGGGGCGGGCGACGCGACCCTGCGTACGCTCGCGAAGCTCGACCAGGTGCTCCCCCCGCGCCTGCGCCCGCAGGTGCGGGCCATGGTCGAGACCACCGCGACGCTGGAGCGCGGCGGGCTGCAGGTCGACGGCGCGGCGCTGATGGCCCTCGCGGGCGCCACGCGGGACCGGGTGCGGGTGCGGTTCGCGTACGCCCGTGCCGACGGCACCGCGAGCGAGCGCGACGTCGAGCCGTCGGGGCTGGTGGCGACGGGGCGGCGGTGGTACCTCGTCGCCTGGGACACCGACCGCGACGACTGGCGCACGTTCCGCGTCGACCGGGTGCGCGACCTGGTCGTCACCACCTGGCGCTGCACGCGGCCCGCGCACCCCGACCCGGGGGCGTACGCGCAGGAGGCCGTCACCGTCGCGCCCTACCGGCACACCGTCCGCGCCCGGGTCCGGATGCCGGCCGACGAGCTGCGGGCGCTGGTCTCGCCGCAGACGGCGACCGTGCTCGACGACGCCGAGCCCGGGTGGTCGGTGCTCACCGCCGGCGCCGACCACCTCGACTGGGTCGCCGTCCGGCTGGCCACGATCGACGCGCCGGTGGAGATCCTCGAGCCCGTCGCGGCGATGCGCGAGGTCACCGCCCGGCTCGCCGGACGGCTGCAGCGGATGGCGTGAGGCCCTCAGGCGCCGGTCGGGCGCAGCCCCTCGGGGGCGTGGGTGTGCAGGTCGAGCATCAGCGCGACCTCGGAGAGGTGGTGGAGCAGCTCGCGGTTGATGTGGAGCACGAGCGTGGCCAGGGGGTGGTCGGCGTACGGCCCCTCCGCCGGGCCGCAGGGCCGCGCCAGACCCTCCTCGCCGAGCGCCGCGACGCCGGCGCTCCAGGTCGCGACCTCGGCGTCCAGCTGGGCGATCGCCCCGGCCGCGGTCGGCGCGTACTCCCACGTCTCGTAGCTCACCGCCGCCCGACCGAAGTGCGAGGCGTTGCGCTCGGCGAGCACGCCGATCGTGATGTGGGCGAGGCGCCAGGCGATCGTGGTGACCGGCGGCGGGCTCGGCTCGGGGAAGGCGTAGTCGATGGTCATGGCCCCCTGACCGACCGCCACGGGGGCCGTGCTGGTGCCGCGGGGCCGCACGCTCCAGCAGCCACCGACGGGCTCGAAGAAGTACGCCTCGTCGCTCATCCGCCCCAGCCGCGGGCGCACGATCCCCCAGTGGAAGTCGAACTGGTCGCGCAGCTGCTCGTTCCAGGAGAGGTCCATGGGCCCAGCGTGGCACGCGATGCGGACCACTACGGTCCGCTGTCGGGCCCCGCGTCGAGGGTCTCGCCCGGCCTGGCAGCGGCCGTCGCGCGGTCCGCCGGGTCCGCCGGGTCGCTGGGGTCGGCCGCCAGGGCGCCGGCGCCGATCGTCATGGCCGCGACGACGGCGGCCGAGGCCGCCCAGCGGGAGCTGACGAGGACCGTGCGACGACGACGGGGACCGGCGGGCTGGCTCATGCCTCCCGATGGTGCCGCGGGAGGCTGAGAGGGGCGTGAGACCCGGGCGGGCGGACGGTGTGGGTCGCCTGCCGCTGAGGATCAGCTGCCGACGGGCGGGCCCACCAGGAGCGCGACGCCGGTCAGCACGGCGACCGCGACGACGCCGGTGGCGGCGCCCTGGAGCGGCTTGCGGACCAGCCAGCCGACGGCCTTGTCGACACCGCCGGTCGGCTGCTCCTCGCGCAGGCGCCAGCGCTCGCCGAGGCCGCCGCGCTTCTCGACCGCGAGGTCGAACCAGATGGTGAAGAACGGCGGGATCGCCGAGAGGACGCCGAGCACCGTGCGGCCCTTCGACCACCGCGCGTCGACGGCGACGACGAGCACCGTCAGCACGTACGCGATGAACACGACGCCGTGGAGCATCCCGCCGATGCTGACACCGACCTCGGTGGTCTCGGTGACGTACTTGAGGAACATGCCTCCGAGCAGCAGGGCCCAGGTGATGGCCTCGGCGACGGCGACGATGCGGAACAGGCGGCGCGGCGACATGCGCCGGAGTCTACGACAGCGCGTCGTAGATCGCCCGTCGGGAGTCGGAGGTCGCGGCGACCTCGTGCCGGAACGCTCGACCTGGGACCCGTTCAAACAGGGCCCAGGTCGAGCGTTACCCGGTTCACCGGGTAATCCAGAGCCGTCAGGCGAAGACGCGCTCGGCGAGCGAGGTGAAGAACCCGAGCCCGTCGGTGCCGGGGCCGGTGAGGTCCTCGACGGCGTGCTCGGGGTGCGGCATGAGGCCGACGACGTTGCCGGCCTCGTTGGTGATGCCGGCGATGTCGCGCTGCGAGCCGTTCGGGTTGGGGCCGAGGTAGCGCGCCACGACGCGGCCCTCGCCCTCGAGCCGGTCGAGGGTGGCCTCGTCGGCGACGAACGAGCCCTCGCCGTTCTTCAGCACGACGGTGATCTCCTGGCCGTCGGTGAACGCGGAGGTCCAGGCGGTCGAGGCGTTCTCGATGCGCAGGCGCTGGTCGCGGCAGACGAACTTCATCCGCTCGTTGCGGATCAGGGCGCCGGGCAGCAGGTGGGACTCGCACAGGATCTGGAAGCCGTTGCAGATGCCGAGCACGGGCATGCCCTTGGCGGCGGCCTCGACGATCGGGGTCATCACGGGCGCGAAGCGCGAGATGGCGCCGCAGCGCAGGTAGTCGCCGTACGAGAAGCCGCCCGGCAGCACGACCGCGTCGACGCCGGCGAGCGTCGCGTCGCCGTGCCACAGCGGCACCGCCTCGTTGCCGCCGATCCGCACCGCACGCTGCGCGTCGACGTCGTCCAGCGAGCCGGGGAAGGTGACGACGCCGACCTTCACGCGTCGGCCCCCGCGTCCTCGACCCGCACCGTGTAGTTCTCGATGACGGGGTTGGACAGCAGCGTCTCGGCGGCGCGGTGGACGTCGGCGAGGACCGCCTCGGTCACCTCGGCGACCTCGAGCTCGAAGCGCTTGCCCTGACGCACGTCCCCGATGCCGGCGAACCCGAGACGCGGCAGCGCTCCGGCGACCGCCTTGCCCTGGGGGTCGAGGATCTCGGGCTTGGGCATGACGTCGACGACCACACGGGCCACTGGGTGCTCCTCGGTTCAGGGGTGGGACCGGGGAGATTCTAGGCCCGCGGCGGCAGTGGTGGGGCCGGGGGCGGCGGGGGTGGACCGGAGGGCCGGTACGCCGGGGGCGGCGGCAGCGGCACGGGTGGCCCGCTCGGCGGCGCCGACGACCCCCACGACGGCCCCGACGGCGGGTACGCCCGTGGCGCGGGCGGCCGGTAGGGCCCGGTCGCGCCGACCAGCGGCCCGGCGAGGACGCCCTGCGGCGAGGCCCTCACCTCGGTGCCGGTGCGCACGGTCGACAGGCACAGCGCGACGACGCCGACGCCGCAGGCCAGCACGCCGGCCCACAGGCCGACGCCCCACGACCCGGCGCCGACGTCGGCGAGCAGCACCAGCAGCGTGATCACCGCGGCGCTGCCGGCCAGCAGCGCGACCATCCGCACCAGCAGCGCCGTCACGCCCCGCCCGGCGGCCACGGCGACCAGCACGGCCGCGAGCAGCGGCAGCACGAGCACGCCGTAGCCGGCGATCGTCGGCACCGGCAGCGCGCCGGAGCGCACGACCTGGCCCACCTCGAGCAGTGACGTGGCCCGCAGGATGCCCTGGGTGTACCAGGGCAGCACCGTCGCCAGCACCCAGCCCAGCGCGACCAGCAGCCACAGGCCGACGGCGACGAGGTCGCGGGCCCGCACGTCCCGCGGGCGCGGGTCGCCGGCACCCGGGTCGCGGCTCACGACGACAGCTCCTGCGCCAGCAGCTCCGCGGTCTGGGGCAGGGAGAGGTACCACCGACCGTCGCGCTCCAGGGCGACGAGGGTGAGCACGACCTGCCGCCCGGTCAGGTCGCCCAGCCGGACGTCGCCCAGGTCGAGGTCGGTGGACGCGCCCGAGGCGCCGCGCAGGGCGCTGCGACGCTCCTCGGAGATGCGCCCGGCGTCGATGTCGACCGCCGCCTCGCCGCCCAGGATGCGGATCTCGGCCCGGCCGCCCTCCTCGACCACGTCGGTGTCGCCGTCGGCGAACCGCAGGCGCAGGTCGGTGGCGTTGAGCACCGCCAGGGTCTCGTCGGTGTCGGCGTCGGGCAGCGACGCGACCAGCCGGGCGGTCTCGACGGCGAACTCGACGTCGCTGCGCCAGAAGAGCTGCTCGAGGCTGGCGGACAGCGACGACGCGGCGTTGTCGAGGTCGCGGGCCGACTCGCGGTCGAGGAGCGCGGCGAGCCCGGCGACGTCGCGCTCGTTGACCGCGACGGCGAGGTCGTCGACGAGCACCTCGGGGCTGCTGGAGCCCTGCGTCGGCCCGCCCACGACGAGCGGCAGGGCCACGGCCGCGAGCGGCACGAGGGCCAGCGCCAGGCACGCCAGCCGCAGCCGACGACGTCGATTCCCGTGCACGTGCGCTCCTTCGTCCGGCTCCCACCTCCAGCCTCCCGCACGGACGCGGGGCCGCGCCAGGGCGTACCCCGCCCGGTGCCTCCCGACACGCTCGACGACGTGTCCGCGAGGGAGGTCCTGTGGAACACTCGGGCCGGTTCACGCACCTCCGACCCCCCTCCCCATGACACCTCGGACCGTCTCCTCCCCCGCTTCCTCCGCGACGCCGGCGCCCTCCGCGGCCGCCGCGCCGCCGGAGGGACCTGCGACCCCGGACGCGACCCCGGAACCCACGACCGACCCCCACACCGGGCCCCTGCCGCCGCACGCCCCGGCCCCCCGCCGGGTGCGCGCGATCGACGGCCTGCGGGGCGTCGCGGTGACCGCGGTGGTGGCGTACCACCTGTTCCCGACGGTCGTGCCCGGCGGCTACCTCGGCGTCGACGTCTTCTTCGTCATCTCGGGGTTCGTGATCACCCTCAGCCTCGTGCACCAGCGCCGCACCCACGGCCGTCCGCGCCTGCTGCGCTTCTGGGTACGCCGCGCGCAGCGCCTCCTGCCGGCCCTGGCCGCCATGCTGCTCGTCGTCACGGCGTGCGTCGCGCTGGTCGGCGCGCCGGTCGCGGGGCGCCTGCGCGAGCAGCTGCTGGCCGCGCTGACGTTCACGGGGAACTGGTACCAGGCGAGCGTCGGCGTGCCCTACTTCGACGCCGCCGAGCCCCCGCTGCTGCAGCACCTGTGGTCGCTGGCGGTCGAGGAGCAGTTCTACCTCGCCTGGCCGCTGCTGCTGCTCGGTCTGCTCGCCGTGGTGCGGCGGGCCCGCACCCGCGTGCTGGTGGTGCTGGCCGCCGCGGCGGCGAGCGCGGGCGCGATGGCCTGGGCGTACACCCCCGGCGAGGACCCCAGCCGGCTCTACTTCGGCACCGACACCCACGGCTTCGGCCTCCTGCTCGGCGCCGCCGCCGCGCTGGCCCTGCCGCTGCTGCAGGCCGAGGGCTGCGCGCCGGGCAGCGGGCGGGGCGTACGCCTCGTGCGCCGCGTCGCCACCGACCCGCTCGTCGTGGTGGGCGCGGCCCTCGTCGTCCTCCTCGCGTTCGCGCAGCTGTCCGGCGGCTCCGCGGCGGCCTACCGCGGCGGCATCGCGCTGGTCGCCGCGCTCACGGCGCTGCTGCTGCTCGGCCTCGCCGTGCGCCCCGGCGGTCCGGTGCGGGCCGTGCTGGCCACCGGGCCGCTGGTCTGGCTGGGCGAGCGCAGCTACGGCATCTACCTGTGGCACTGGCCGGTGATGCTGCTGCTGGGCGCCGCGTTCCCGACCGCGTCGACGGGCGTGGTGGCCGCGCTGACGGCGTACCTCACCCTCCTGCTCGCCGCCGCCAGCTGGCGCTGCGTCGAGCAGCCCGTCCTGCGCCACGGCTACCGCGGCGCGACCCGCCGCGTGCTGCGTGCCGTGCGACGCGACGTGCCCGTGCGCGGTCCCGTGCTGGTCGCGACCCTGTCCGTGCTCGCCGTCGGCGCGACGTGGAGCCTGCGCGCCGCCCCCAGCCAGGGCGAGGTCGAGGGGATGGTCCACGCCGGTCAGGACGCGATCGCGGCCGCCGGCGCCAGCCTGACCTCCGGGGCCGGCGAGGACGGCGAGGCGCCCTCCGCCGACGAGACCCCCGCCGAGCCCCCGCCGCCGCTGCTCGCGGACGCGACCGCCGACGAGATCGGCGCCCAGACGGTCGTGGTCGGCGACTCGGTCGCCCTGGCCGCGGCCCCCGCCCTGATCGCGGAGCTGCCCGGCGTCGGCGTCGACGCCGTGGTGGGCCGCCAGCTCAGCGAGGCGGCGGACCTGCTGACCGCGCTGCGCGACTCCGGGCGGCTGCGCACCTACGTGGTCGTCGCCCTCGGCACCAACGGCGACATCAGCACCCGTGACCTCGCGGCGCTGCTCGACGTGATCGGCGAGAAGCGCCGGCTCGTGCTCGTCACCGCCCACGGCGACCGCGAGTGGATGCCGGCGGTGAACGAGAAGCTGCTGGCCTTCGTCGAGGCCCACCCCGAGGTGGGGCTGGCCCGCTGGGACCAGGCGTCCGCCGAGGTGACCGACTTCGCCGCCGACGGCATCCACCCGGGCGAGCAGGGCGGCGGCGTGTTCGCGCGTACCGTCGTCGACGCCCTGCGCACCCTGCGCTGACCTCGCTGACCTGCGCTGACCTGCTCGCGTTTCACCGGCGGGCGCACACTGGCGCCATGTCCTCACGCGTGCCTCCCGCCGGCGCGGGCCTCCTGCAGCTCGAGTTCCCGCAGTCCCTGGCGACCTACGACGACTACGCGGCCGCGCAGCGCACGGTCGACCACCTCTCCGACCGCGAGTTCCCGGTCGAGAACTGCATGATCGTCGGCACCGACCTCAAGCAGGTCGAGCGCATCACGGGCCGGCTGACCTACCCGAAGGTCGCCGCGGCGGGCGCCGCCTCCGGCGTCTGGCTCGGCCTGTTCGTCGGCCTGCTGTTCTCGCTGTTCGTGGAGCGCGACGTGCTCCCGACGATCCTGGCCACGGTGGTCATCGCCGTCGCGTTCAGCGTCGTGTGGGCGGTGCTGGGGTACGCCGCCACCCGCGGCCGCCGCGACTTCAGCTCGGTCTCGACCGTCGTCGCGACGCGCTACGAGGTGCTGGTCGAGCACAAGCACGCCGCCCGGGCCCGCGACCTGCTCGCCGAGCTGCCCGGGGCGCTGCCGAACCCGTTCGCCTGAGGGTCCGCCGCAGCGCTCAGCGCGCCCGTTCGAACTCGTTGCGCAGCACCGACGTCGCCGGGGTCGTCTCCCGGAAGTCGGCGTACTCGGCCGCCTGCTCCGCCGTGAGCGGCAGGTCGAGGAGCACGGCGTCGCCGCTCGGCGCGACCAGGGTCGGGAAGCGCTGGTCGCCGGCGGCGACGTACGCCTGGAGCACAGCCTGGTCGTAGGCCAGACCGACGGTGCCCCTCACCGTCGTCTCGAGCGAGCCGCAGTCCTGGCAGCCCTCGAGGACCTCCACCAGCGCGCGGCCCGGACCCCGGCCCAGGTCGGGGCGCTGCCGGATCGCGTCCGGGATCTCGGACACCCCGTCCAGCTCGACCGCCAGGAGACCGGCCGCCCAGTCCCCGTAGGTCTCGACGAACGAGACCGCCGCGCCGCGGTCCTGCCCGGCGGCGCGCAACGTGGCGACCAGGTCCTCCTCGGCGAGCTCGAGGCCCGCCCCGGACCCGGTGTCGGCCCCCATCTCGACCCCGGTGAGGCTCCGGTGGACGGCCGGCAGGCGCTGGGCCAGGACGTTGAGGACGGCGGCCCGCAGCCCGGGGTGGACCTCGTCGGGCGCGGCCGCGACGACCGCCCCCGCGACCGCCGCGCCCTCCTCGTCCAGCCCTCCGGCCGACGCAGCGCCGGCGTCGACCAGCGCCGCCGACACGTCGCGGGCCTGCGCGTCCGTCCAGGAGTCCTCGGTCAGGACGAGCTCCATCCGCTCGGCGAGGTCGTCGGGCAGCCCGTCCGGCGCCTGCTCCATGAACAGGGACGCCGCGTAGCCGTCGTCGACCAGGCCGGCGAGGCGATCGGACGGCCGGTCGGGCTCCTCGGCCGTCCAGCGCTGCACGCCCAGGGTCGCCAGGACCGCCACGAGGGCGGCCACCACGGCGACGGCCACCACGGCGGGGGCGCGCATCGTGCGGCTCATCATCGGCTGATGCGCTCCCGCAGGTCGTCGGACCAGCGGGCACCCGTGCCGGTGATGCCCGGCTCGGTGCGGGCCTCGCTCCACGCCGTGACCTGCTCCTCGCCCCACTGCGACATCGGGATCCGCGAGCCGTCCTCGGCGAAGAACACCGGGTCGAGGTACTCGTCGGGCAGGTTGCGGTAGACGGCCGCCTCCGCCACCTGCGTGGCGTGCCCCTCGCGGTCGGCCAGCGTCTCGTTGATCTGGGCCTCGACCTGGGCCGAGGTGTCGATGTCGCCGGCGCTGGTCTGGCCGTCGACGACCGCACCGCTGCCGGCCGTGACCGCGTCCTCGATCAGGCCGCCGACGAACGGGACCTTGCCGGTCGCCTCGCCCACGACGTAGTCGAAGACGTAGCCGGCCTCGTTCCAGTAGCCGTTGTTGCCGGCGTTGTGCTCGGCGTCGGACGCGGCCCCCGCGGCGGTCGCCTGCTCGGCGTACGAGCCGCCCAGCGTCTCGAGGATGTTGCCGAACGGCTGGTTCACGACCGGGTTCGCCTGCTCGGCGGCCGCCATCCACCGCTCCTCGAACGTCATGTTCTGCACGTCCGGCGGCCAGTCGTCGCGGTTGGCCTCGTCGCTGTAGTAGCCCAGGTAGTGGTCGTAGCCGAGGCTGGCGTAGTTCGACATGCCCTGCGTGAGGATGTCGCCCGCGTGCACGCTGACGCCCTCCTGGTCGTCGGCACCGATCTGGCCGATGAGCTGGTCGAGCTGGGTGCGGTCGAGGTCGGCCGCGAGGTTCGGGTCGCGCCCGCCCGGCAGCCACGAGGCGTCGGGGTGCGAGTCGCCGGAGTACGCCTCGTAGACGTCCGGCGCGTAGGCGCTGAACATCTCGGCGAAGTCGCGGCGCAGCGACGGGATCAGCTCGGTCGGGTTCTCCCCGGTCGCGTCCGCGTAGGCGACCGCGACCGCACGCTCCAGGATCTGCGGGGACGCCTCGGTGGCGTCCTGCGTCGTCGCCGCGACCAGCGCGTCGCCGAAGTAGCGCTGCGACGTGGGCCAGCCGGCAGCCGAGTCGGTGTGCTGGGGCCAGTCCCGCTCGGAGAGGTAGTAGTCGACGCGGTCGAGGTTCTCGCCGTTCGCACCGTGCAGGAACTCGCGGCCCGCCTCGGGGTTGTGCTCCATGCCCTCGAACAGACCGCCGAAGGGGTCCTGGCCGGTCGGCCTGGACCAGTACCAGCCGTCCTCGCCCCACTCCCCGACCACCTCGGCCGGGCCGTCGGTGTAGTCGATCTGGCTGGCGCCGTAGCCCATGTACTCCTCCCACGGCGTGACGCCCTCGCGCTCGATGTGCTCGCGCTCGAACGTCTCCATGGCCTCGCCCACCGAGGTCAGGAGGTAGGTCGAGTGACCCTCGGCGCGCAGCAGCGGTGCCAGCAGCTGGTAGCCGTAGGGGTCGTACGGGTGGAAGTTGTCGTCGGTGATGCGGTAGCGCTGCTCGCCGGACTCGACCAGCTGGTCGACCCAGTCCCGGCTGACGTTCGACGCGGATCCGCCCGGGGTGTCGTCCACCCCGTTCGTGCCGGCCGCGAGGACGGCGCCCAGCGCGTTCTGGGCCCCGCCGATCGTGTCCGGGGAGTAGAGCTGGCCGGAGCCCGGCCGCTCGGCGAGCAGCGTCTGGCTGACGCCCGCCAGGCCCTCCGGGCCGAGCCGCTCGAGGAGCGAGGTCGCCACGACGGGGTTCGTGCCGAAGAACTCGAGCTGCTCGGTGAGCTGGTCGATCCGCTCGGAGTCCGGGAAGTCCCCGTCGTCGTAGTACAGGTCGGGGCTCATGCCACCGATCTCGTCGAGGTTCTCGCCGAGCACCGTACCGAGCGCCTGCTGCTGGGTGACGGTGAGCCCGTCGACGTAGGTGTTGCGGTTCTCCGGGTCCTCCAGCAGCCACTCGGCCAGCTCGCGGTCGGAGAGGTAGCGCGCCTCCGGCGGCAGCGACGCGTCGGCGAGGCTGCCGGAGCCGCCGTCGTACTGGTTGTTGTTCGCGGACTGGAGCACCGCGGTGAGGTCGGCGTCCGCCGTCTCGGCGTCGGAGAGGCCCTCGCTGATCGTGGTGACGTGGCTGTCGACCGTCGCCTGGTCGCCCTCGGTCTCCTCGGCCGTCGAGCCGGCCGGCGGATCGGCGCGCACCGTCGAGGCCGTCACCGTCAGGGTCCAGCCGAGCGCCTGGATCGCGTCGCGGGAGGAGCGGACGCGCTCCTGCGCGCTGTTGATCCTGGTGTACGCGTTGTCCAACGCCTCGATGACCGGGGAGATCTCGGCGACCTGGTCGTTGAGGCGGTCGCGCAGGGCCCGGTGGGCCTCACCCGCAGCGCTGGCGGCCTCGCCGTACCAGGACTTGCCCGCCGGGTTGGCGTCGAGGATCTCGTCCTGCAGGTCCAGCAGGGTCCGCCGGTCGTTCGTCAGCGAGTCGGCGGCGGTGGACAGGGTCGCGGGCTGCCAGCTGAGCAGCGTCTCGATGCTGACCATCACACGGCCTGCGGGATGTTGCGGCCACCGGCACCGTGGGCGGCGGCGGAGACGGTGTCGGCCTCCTCGATGTTGGCCGCGGAGGTACGCATGGTCTCGGCGTGGTCGCGGGCGTCGCGGACCCAGGCCTCGAACTCCGAGGTCCAGGTCGTCCCGAGCGTCGTGGCCGCCGGTCCGCTCGTCGAGCCGGGCAGCGCCCCGCCGACCGTGCCGACGTGCTCGCCCACCGACGTGCCCTCGGCTCCTGCCGCCGCCTCGTCCATCCTGCCGGCGGCATCGACCACCGCCTCGCGCACCATCTCGAGCGTCACGACCGTTCCTCTCCTCGACCGGCTCCCTGCCGGGAGACGGGCTGCCCCGGGGCAGCCCGTCCGAAACCCGGCAGGGGCCACGAGCAGGAGGTCGGGCGTCCCGGGCCTCAGCCCAGCTCGCGCTTGAGGATCTTGCCCGTGGCGGTCATCGGGAGGGTCTCGACGACCTCGACCTGGCGCGGGTACTTGTACGCCGCGAACTGCTCCTTGCCCCAGGCCACGAGCTCCTCGGAGGTCACCGCGTCGGCGTTCTGGTCGAGGATGACGTACGCCTTGACCTCCTCGCCGTGGGACTCGTGGGGCACGCCGATGACCGCGGCCAGCGAGACCGACGGGTGCGTCATCAGCACCTCCTCGAGCTCACGCGGGTACACGTTGAAGCCGCCGCGGATGATCATGTCCTTGGCCCGGTCGACGATGTAGTACCACCCGTCGGCGTCCTTCCTGCCGAGGTCGCCGGAGCGGAACCAGCCGTCGCGGATCGCGTCGGCCGTCGCGTCGGGCCGACCGTGGTAGCCCTTCATCACGTTGGGGCCCTTGATCGCGATCTCGCCGATGCCGTCGGGCTCGGTGACCTCGTTCCAGTCCGGGTCGATCAGCTTCATCTCGACCTCGGGGATCGGCGTGCCGATCGAGCCGACGCGGGGCTCCTGGCCCCACGGCGAGAACGAGGCGACCGGCGACGTCTCGGACAGCCCGTACCCCTCCAGGATGGTCACGCCGAAGCGCTCCTGGAAGTTGCGGTGCACCTCGCCCGGCAGCGCGGAGCCGCCGGCGGCCGCGACCCGCAGGTTGCGCGCGATGGTCGCGACGTCGACGGACTCGTCGAGCGCGCCGAGCAGGCCCCAGTACATCGTCGGGACGCCGGCGAAGAACGTCACCGACTCCTTCACCATCAGGCCGAGCGCCGGCTGCGCCTCGAAGCGGGGCAGCATCACGACGGTGCCGCCGTAGGCGAACGCGCTGTTCTGGATCACCGTCTGGCCGAACGAGTGGAAGAGCGGCAGCACGCACAGGTAGGTGTCGGGCTTCGCGGCGTCGGCGCCGAACAGCCGGTCGCTGACCAGGGCGTTCGAGAGCATGTTGGAGTGGCGCAGCTCGGCGCCCTTGGGCTGGCCGGTCGTGCCGGAGGTGTAGAGGATGACGGCGGTGTCGTCGTCGTCCGCGGCCACCGCGTCGAACGTCGGCGCCTGGCCCGCGAGACCCTGGCCGAGCGTCTCGGTGCCCTCGACCGGCGACGGCGCCGCCGGGTCGGCGGTGATCACGAACAGGTGCTCGCAGCCGTCGACCTGGTCGAAACCGGCCTTGCCCTCCTGGCCCATCGGCAGCTCGGGGGTGCCCTGGAAGCAGAAGTACGCCTTCGCGTCCGAGTCCTCGAGGTGATAGGCGATCTCGCGCGCCTTGAGCAGCACGTTGAGGGGCACGACCGTGGCGCCGGTCTTGAGGATGCCGTAGTAGACGATCGAGAAGTACGGCAGGTTCGGGCAGGTCAGCGCCACCTTGTCGCCGCGGCCGACGCCGCGGGAGGTGAGCAGGTTGGCGACCTGGTTGGCCGCCCCGTCCACCTGGGCGTAGGTCAGGCGCGTGTCTCCGAGGACGATCGCGACGCGGTCGGGGTGCTGCTGCGCGGAGCCCTCCAGGAGGGACGACAGGTTGGTCATGGCTCCAACCTACTGGCAGGTATGACCCGCGTCACGCGTCCGTCGGCGCGAGCGTGCCGTCAGCCCAGGACCCGGGCCGCCGCCCGCAGGTCGGCGGCCAGCGCCAGCGGCGTCGGCAGCCGCAGGGCGTGGGCCAGGGGGGCCGCCGGCAGCGGCACGACGAGCTCGGCCACCGCGCGGGCGTCCGTGCCGCCGTCGGGGCGCGGGGCGTACGTCATCGTCAGCGTGGCGCGCACCCACCACCACTCGCCCACCTCGACCCAGCGGTGCGGCGGCTCGCTCTCGACCACCCGCATCCGCGGCCGCACGCCGGGCACCAGCGTCACGTCGGTCCACGTCGTGCCGACGTCCCCGGGCGGGCCGCCGGCCTCGACGACGGCGTCGACGCGGCGCAGGCTGGACTGCCAGGCGGGGCGGTTGTCGGGGTCGGCGAGGTACGCGTGGACGGCCGCGGCCGGCGCGCCCACGGCCACGGTGACGTCGGCGACCCGGACGGTGACGGTGCGCACGATCAGAACCGCTCGCCGGTGAGGCGCTCGTACGCCTCCACGTAGCGGCTGCGGGTCAGCTCGACGACCTCGGCCGGCAGGGCCGGCGGCTCCGCCCCGGAGGTGCGGTCCCAGCCGCTGTCCGGGCCCGTCAGCCAGTTGCGCACGATCTGCTTGTCGTAGGACGGCTGCGTGCGGCCCGGCTGCCAGTCGTCGGCGGGCCAGTAGCGCGACGAGTCGGGGGTGAGCACCTCGTCGGCCAGGACGATCGCGCCCCGGTCGCCCGCGTCCCGGGCGCGGCCGAACTCGAGCTTGGTGTCGGCCAGCAGGATGCCGCGCTCGCGGGCGAGCTCCTCGGCGCGGGCGTACACCCGCAGCGTCAGGTCGCGCAGCGCCGCGGCGTCGTGGTCGCCGACGGTCGTGGCGACCGCCGCGTACGAGACGTTCTCGTCGTGGTCGCCGAGGTCGGCCTTCGTGGCCGGGGTGAAGATCGGCTCGGGCAGCCGGTCGCCGTCCTGCAGGCCCGGCGGCAGCGCGATCCCGCAGACCTCGCCGCTCGCGCGGTAGTCCGCGAGGCCGGAGCCGGTCAGGTAGCCGCGCGCCACGCACTCGACGGGGAACATGTCGAGGTCCTGGCACACGACCGCGCGGCCGGCCACGGCGGCGGGGACGTCGGAGGCGGAGACCACGTGGTGCGGCACCAGGTCGGCGAGCTGGTCGAACCACCACAGCGACATCCGGGTGAGGATCTCGCCCTTGTCGGGGATGGTCGAGGCCAGGACGAAGTCGT
Source organism: Nocardioides imazamoxiresistens (assembly GCF_032378595.1). Classification (NCBI taxonomy): domain Bacteria; kingdom Bacillati; phylum Actinomycetota; class Actinomycetes; order Propionibacteriales; family Nocardioidaceae; genus Nocardioides; species Nocardioides imazamoxiresistens. Next base: position 252,621 of record NZ_JAVYII010000004.1, on the reverse strand, counting down.
AGGCCGAGATCCGGTCGCTCGCGACCATCAGCAGACGGCCCGCGTGCTCGCCCGCGTCGATGCGGTAGAGGTCCCGCACCTTGCCGGAGTGGAGGTGGGTCGCGCCCTCGAGCGCCGGCGCCTGCGGGATGTTCGCGATCACGGGCGCCAAGGGTAGTCGGCCCGCTGCGACCCGCTGGCTACGGTCGAGCGCATGGAGGACCGACACCTGACCGACCGCGGCCGCAACGTGCTCCGCGTGCTGCTCGCCGCCGTCGCGGCCATGCCCCTGCTCGGCCTGGGGCTGCTGCTCCAGGGTCGGGGGGTGGTCGCGACCGCGGTCGCCGGGGTGTGCCTGGCCGGGGCGCTGGTGCTGGTCGTGGTGGGCGCGGTGCAGCTCACCCGCTCCGCCCGCGCGGGCGGCGAGCGGCTCGCCGTCGACCCGACCGAGCCGGTCGGTGTCGAGGCGCGCGAGCGCGTCTAGGCCCCGGTGATGGAGGAGCACCCGGTCGAGGATCGCCGCTTCGGCGCGCTGCTCCTCGGCGTCGCCCCCGACGCCGTCGAGGTGCGGGGCGCGCAGGTGCCGACCACGCGCATCGAGCGCACCGGTCCGCTCGACGAGCGGCGCGACTCCTCGCGACCACCGATCGGCACCCGCGACCCGGCGGGTCTCGTGCTCACCGCCGACGGGGTCCCGTTGGACCTCGAGCCGGGGCGCGGGCGGCTGGCCCGCGGCTCCTACCGCGTACGCGTGCGGCGCGACGACGAGGCGTGGATGCTCACGCCCAGCGACCCGTACTCCTCCCGCTTCGTGCGCGGCCGGCGCTACCGCGGCGACAACGAGCTGGCGTCGCTGACCCGCAGCCCCGACGGCACCGTCGCGCTGGCGTGGTCCGAGACCGTCGGCCGCGGACGGTTCGTCGCCCGGGCCCCCGAGCCCGAGCCGCTGGAGGCCTCCCTGGCGTACGCCCTCGCGGCTGCGTTCGACACCGGCGCCGAGCTCGCCGTCGTCCGTCTCGTCAGCGAGGGCGCCGACCTGCTGCTGCCGGGGTGACCCGTCCGGGCGTACGTCCGGGCTGGCGTCCGGGCGTACGTCCGGGCTGGCGCCCGTGGCTACCGTCGGGAGGGACCCACCCCCGAACGAGGAGGACCGGCACCATGGCGGACGAGAAGCTCCCGACCCCCGACCCGGCGGAGGACCGTGCGTACTTCCCCTCCCCGTCCTCGCTGGAGCAGTACGTGCCGCCGCGCACCGACTTCGACGGCGCGGACCACGAGCCGGTCCGGGGCGGGCCGCGCAAGGTCCTGGTGATCGGCACGGACGAGCGCTACCTCGCGCTGCAGGACGGCCGCTACTTCTCGACCGGCAACCACCCCGTCGAGACGCTGGTGCCGATGCTGCACCTGGCGGCCGCCGGCTACACGTTCGACGTCGCGACCGTGTCGGGCAACAAGATGAAGTTCGAGCACTGGGCGTTCCCGGCGGAGGACGAGGCGGTGCGCGGGGCGTACGAGGCCGACCGCGACGGCTTCGACGCACCCCTGCGCCTCGGCGACGTCGTCGAGACCCTCGGGCCCGACTCCGACTACGCCGCCGTCTTCGTGCCCGGCGGGCACGGCGCCACGATCGGCGGCATCCCCACCAGCCCCGCGGTGCGCGACACCCTCGCCTGGGCGCTGGAGAACGACCGGCTCGTGATCACGCTGTGCCACGGCCCCGCCGCGCTGCTCGCGGCGACCGACGACGCCGGCGCCAACCGGTTCGCGGGCTACGAGGTGTGCGTGTTCCCCGACGCCCTCGACACCGGGGCCAACCTCGACCTCGGCTACCTGCCCGGCCCCATGACCTGGCTGGTCGCCGAGCGGCTCGCGGCCGCCGGTGTCGTGGTCGTCAACGACGACATGTCCGGCCGGGTGCACCGCGATCGCCAGCTCCTGACCGGCGACAGCCCGCTGGCCTCGAACGCCCTGGGTCGCCTGGCCGTCGACACCCTGCGGGAGACCTACGACGCCTGAGGCGGGCGCGTCCGGCGCGTCCGGCGCCACGGCGCCGGGCGTCCGTGCAGCCACCACTCCAGGCGGCGGGTGATCCACGGCAGGCCGAACCAGACCATCAGCGGCGTGGCGACCACCGTCTGCAGGGTGATCCGCCACGCCAGCGGCAGGTCCGGCAGCAGCGCGGCGCCCGTGACGCCCAGCAGCAGGCTGAGCGGCAGGAAGACCACGAAGATCGCGACCGCCTGCTTCCACCGCGGCGGAGGGCCCGGCGGGAGTCCGGGGTAGTCGACGTCGTGGCTCGCCGGCGGGTCGAACCAGCCCTCGATCCCGGTCATCCGCTGCACCCGGAACTCGCCCACGAGCCCCTGCGCCGCACCCAGCCACCACGCGCGCTGCGGCGAGGACTCCCACGCCGCGAGCGCCTCGGGGCTGGCGAACCGGTACAGCATGTGCCACGCCCCGTCGCCCTCCGCGGACCGCACGAAGCCGTGCCCGAGGAAGCCCGGGAACTGCTCGGCCAGGTGCGTGCCCGCCCGGATCCACGACGTCATCTCCGCCTCGCGCGCGGGATCGGCGTACCGCGTCGCCGCGACCGTGACCGGGGAGGCAGGCTCGGCACTCATGGTCGCGATGCTGCGAGGCGCGGCCGACGCACGCAACTCCCCGGCGTCGTGACGGCGGGCACGTCGGGGGTGTGGGACGCAGGCTCCGGCGCTCGTCCCCGGTCGCGGTACCTCCGGTAGTTGTCGACTATCGGAGGTACCGCGAACCGGAGGGGCCGGCCGTGCGGTCGGTGGGCCTGGTCGGTCGGTACGCGCGGGGGCGGCAGTGTGGTGGATCGCTGAGCACAGGTCTGACCGCGATCCGCCACGCAGGCGCGCGGTCGGTACGCGCCGCGCTGGGCGCGCCGGTGGGCCCGGCGACGTGGTGTCGGCGGGCCTGCCGGTGGTGCGGGGCGGTGCAGGGCTGTCGTCGGATCCGGCTATTCGAGCGCCGTCGTTCCGGTTGGTGTGACGAGGTAGCGGCGGCCTCGGGGGCTGGTCCAGATGAAGCCGTCGGGTGGTTCGTCGGGGTGTGTGGGCCGGTAGCGCCAGCGGCGCTCGTGCTCGTGGCCGTTGGGTGGGTCGCGTGGGTCGGTGCCGAGCGGTGAGGGGTGCGTCTTGGCGCGGTGGTGCAGCCGGCACAGCGGGACGAGGTTGTCGCTGGCTGTGTGACCGCCGGCGTCCCATTCGACGCGGTGGTCGAGGTCGGAGGCCCGTGCTGGGCGGTTGCAGTACGGGAACCGGCAGGTGGGGTGGCGGAGCTGGACCTGCTCGACGAGGCGCTGGGGGATCCGGTAGCTCGGGGTCGTGATGTGCTCGTTGAGGTCGATCACCGGCTTGACCACCACCTGGGTGCTGTCGGTGCGGCACCAGTCGCGGACCTGCTCCGCGGTCACCGTCCGCAGCGCGATGCCGGGCGCGGTGACGGTGGCCAGGTCGATCCCGGTGCCACCGGTGAGCGGGTCGATCCCGATCGACGTCGATGCCAGCGCGGCCTGGGTGAGGTGGACGTGCAGCACGACCTGACGGGCAGCGACCGTCGATGCCTCTGCTCCACCGGTGAGGTCGAGGGCGGTCTGCCTACGGGCGAGCTCACCGACCGCGATCGCCCGTCGCACGTCGAGCGACTCACCCGACCCCAACGCCGCCAGTTCAGCGGCACCACGGGCGACGACCTCCTCGAGATCACGCGCGTCGGCCAGATCCAACTCCCCGGACACGGCGACCGTGCCGCCGACCTGACCGTGCACCCCCAGCGCCTCACGGGCACGGAAGTCGATCGAGAAGAACCGCCCCGCGTCCGCGTCCGCCCGATCCGCCTCGGTGGTCTCGGGGTCGAACCGCGCCGACGCCTCCGCGACCAGCCGATCGATCCCAGCACCCGAGACCGAGTGCGCCACATGAGCGAGGTTGCGGTCTACAAACCCAGCCCCCTCGAACGTCAACGTCCGCGTCGCCCGCGCGATCCGACGAGCCCGCCACACCTGCACCCCACCAGAGGCGACCCGGCCGGCCAGCTGAGGGAGGCGGTGGCGGACCTCGACCGCGTCACCCACCAGCGCACGACCCGCCTCATGCGACAGGCCCATCGCGGTCACCAGCTCCAGGACCGCGAACTCCGACACCAGCGGGGCACCGGGTCCGCCGTACGCCAGCCACCGATCCCCACCCGGCACCGCCGCGAGGTACTCCTCGTCGTCGACCCACATGCCCAAAGGGCCGATCGGGTCACCCACCACTGGGTTGCTGGACGAGCTGCCGCGCAGCACGTCGAGGTGGGCGTCGGCGTAGTCGGCAGCCGCGAAGAACGCGCCCGCCTCGGCAGCGCGTTGGGCCCGCATCGCGTCGGACGCAACAGTCAGCAGCGCAGCCCGTGACGGGCTGTTGGTGTGCTGCTGGGTCCCCCGATCCATACCCCAGATTCTATCCGAACGTGCGTTCGATAACCAGGGTCGCGGATGGATCTGTGGAGAGCGTTTCCGCAGGTCAACACACCACCTGCGCACCCTCCTGCGCGTACCCCATCCGCACCCCAGCCACACCCCGCAGCACAACCCGCAACTCGACGCCCCGAACCGCGGCACAACCCGCAACTCGACGCCCCGAACCGCGGCACAACCCGCAACTCGACGCCCCGAACCGCGGCACAACCCGCAACTCGACGCCCCGAACCGCGGCACAACCCGCAACTCGACGCCCCGAACCGCGGCACAACCCGCAACTCGACGCCCCGAACCGCGGCACAACCCGCAACTCGACGCACGCACTAGGCTCGCGGGCATGTCCGTCGTCAAGATCAACGCCATCTCCGTGCCGCCGCAGGCGGGCGCCGAGCTCGAGAAGCGCTTCGCCGCGCGCGCCGGCACCGTCGAGGGCCAGCCCGGCTTCCTCGGCTTCCAGCTGCTGCGCCCGACGGGCGGGGGCGACACGTACTTCGTGGTCACCCAGTGGGCCGACGAGGAGTCGTTCGCCGCGTGGCGCGACGGCGACGCCCGCGCGGCGCACGCGACGCCCGAGGGCGAGGCACCGCGCAAGCCGGTCGCCACCGGCGCCGAACTGCTCGAGTTCGAGGTCGTCCTCGACGTCACCCCGCAGGGCTGACGGACCCGACCGGTCCGGCTGGGCGGCTCAGCAGCCGCCGCAGCTGTAGAACGTGACGTCCCAGTGGCTGCCCTCGCGGGCGTACTCGTTGCCCGACCCCGCGCGGTAGAGCGCGGCCCCGTCGCCCCGCTCGCCGACGTAGGTGAACGTCGAGGTCACGTAGGACGTCAGGCAGCTGCTCAGCGAGAAGTCGAGCTTGTAGCCGTTGTGGTGGGAGTACGTGCCGTCCGCGTGCCCCACCTCGGTCCCGCCGGTCACGGTCAGCGAGCAGCCCGACGCGCCCGCGAGCGTGACCGCGCCCGAGACGGTGGCCTGCCGGACGCCGTCGAGCGACGTGCAGGTCGGGGTGCCCCGGTCGGTGCACCCGCCCGAGGACGAGATCCCGATCCCGGCCGCCGACAGCTGGGCCGCCGCGTCGGCGTGGGTCAGCGCAGCCGCAGGGCCCGCGGTGGCGACGACGCCCCCGAGCGCCAGGGCCGCAGCCGCGAGCGCTCCCGCGAGGCTGCGCCGGCGCGTACGCCTGCCCGACCGGCTGCCGGTGGACGTGCTGACGGTTCCCGAGATGGCCATGGCGTCATGCAAGCGCGGCGCCCGGGACGCCGGCAACCGTCAACATTTGACGGCTGGCCGTCCGGCCGACCTCAGAGGATGTCGCCGGGCACGTACGCCGCGGCCGCGGGGTGCTCCTCGACGAGCCGCTCCACCTGCGCGACGACGGCCGCGACCTGGGCGCGGGCGGCGCCGGTGAACTCGATCGGGTCGGCGACCAGCGCGTCGATCTGCGGCCGCGTCAGGCCCAGCCGCTCGTCACCGGCGAGGCGCTCGTAGAGGTCGTTGACCGCGAGCCCCTGGCGCATCTCGAGGGCCACGCCGACGGCGTGCTCCTTGATGGCCTCGTGGGCGCTCTCGCGACCGACGCCGTTGCGCACCGCGCTCATCAGCACCTTGGTGGTGGCGAGGAACGGCAGGTAGCGGTCGAGCTCGCGCTGGATCACCGCCGGGAACGCACCGAACTCGTCGAGCACGGTGAGGAAGGTCTGGAAGAGCCCGTCCGTGGCGTAGAAGGCGTCCGGCAGCGCGACGCGGCGCACCACCGAGCAGGACACGTCGCCCTCGTTCCACTGGTCGCCCGCGAGCTCGCCGACCATGGACAGGTGGCCGCGGAGGATCACCGCGAGGCCGTTGACCCGCTCGCACGAGCGCGTGTTCATCTTGTGGGGCATCGCCGACGAGCCGACCTGGCCCTCCTTGAAGCCCTCGGTGACGAGCTCGACGCCGGCCATCAGCCGGATCGTGGTCGCCAGGTTCGAGGGGCCCGCCACGAGCTGCACGAGCGCCGAGACGACCTCGAAGTCCAGCGAGCGCGGGTAGACCTGGCCGACGCTGGTCAGCACGTGGTCGAAGCCGAGGTGCGCGGCGACGCGGTCCTCGAGCTCGGCCAGCTTGTCGGCGTCGCCGCCGAGCAGGTCGAGCATGTCCTGGGCCGTGCCGACCGGCCCCTTGATCCCGCGCAGCGGGTAGCGAGCGAGCAGCTCGGTGATCCGCTGGACCGCGACGAGCACCTCGTCCGCGACCGTCGCGAACCGCTTGCCCAGCGTCGTGGCCTGCGCGGCGACGTTGTGCGAGCGGCCGGCCATGACCGTGGTCTCGTGCTCGGAGGCCAGGCGCGCGAGACGGGCGAGGGTCGCGACGGCGCGCTCGCGCACCAGCTCGAGCGAGGCGCGCACCTGCAGCTGCTCGACGTTCTCCGTCAGGTCGCGCGAGGTCATCCCCTTGTGGATGTGCTCGTGACCGGCGAGGGCGCAGAACTCCTCGATCCGCGCCTTCACGTCGTGGCGGGTGACCCGCTCGCGGGCGGCGATGGAGGCGAGGTCGACCTGGTCGACGACGGCCTCGTACGCCTCCACCACACCGTCGGGCACCTCGACCCCGAGGTCGCGCTGCGCCTTCAGCACGGCGATCCACAGTCGGCGCTCGAGCACGATCTTGTGCTCGGGCGACCAGATGCCGGCGAGGTCGGCGGCGGCGTAGCGGGTGGCGAGGACGTTCGGGACGGTCACGGCCCGCATCCTCCCACGTGGCTCAGGCGCGGACCTCGCCGCGCTCGGCCGCGAGCGCGATGTCGGTGCGGTGCTGCGCGCCGTCGAAGGAGATGCGGTCCACGCCGGAGTACGCCGCCGCGCGGGCCGCCGCGAGCGAGTTCCCGACCGCGGTGACGGTCAGCACCCGTCCGCCGGCCGTGACGACGTCGTCGCCCTCGCGCGCCGTGCCCGCGTGGATGACGTGCACGCCCTCGAGCGCCTCGGCGTCGGCGAGGCCGCTGATCACGTCGCCCTTCGACGAGGTCTCCGGGTAGCCCTTCGACGCCATCACCACGGTCAGCGCGGCACCCGTGCGCCAGCGCGGGGCCGGGACGTCGGCGAGCGTGCCGGTCGCGGCACCGAGCAGCAGCTCGGAGAGCGACGACTCCAGCAGGGCCATCAGGGGCTGCGTCTCGGGGTCGCCGAAACGGGCGTTGAACTCCACCACGCGGGTGCCCCGCGACGTCAGCGCCAGCCCGGCGTACAGCAGGCCCGCGAACGGCGTGCCGCGCCGCGCCATCTCGTCGACGGTCGGCTGCAGGACGTCGCGACGCACCTCCTCGACGAGGCCCTCGGGCGCCCAGTCGAGCGGGGTGTACGCCCCCATGCCCCCGGTGTTGGGGCCCTCGTCGCCGTCGAAGATCCGCTTGAAGTCCTGCGCGGGCTGCAGCGGGTGCACCGTGACGCCGTCGGTGATGGCGAACAGCGAGACCTCGGGACCGTCGAGGTACTCCTCGATCACGACCCGCTCGCACTGCCCGGCGTGGGTCAACGCCTCCTCGCGGTCCTCGGTGACCACGACGCCCTTGCCCGCGGCCAGGCCGTCGTCCTTGACCACGTAGGGCGCGCCGAACTCGTCGAGCGCGGCCGCGGCCTCCTCGGGCGTGGTGCAGACGTACGCCTTCGCCGTCGGCACGCCGGCCGCCGCCATCACGTCCTTGGCGAACGCCTTCGAACCCTCCAGCTGGGCGGCCTCCTTCGAGGGCCCGAAGCAGGCAATGCCCGCCTCCCGCACGGCGTCGGCGACGCCCGCGACCAGCGGGGCCTCCGGTCCCACCACGACCAGGTCGACCGCGAGGCGCTGCGCGAGCGCGGCCACCGCGGCCGGGTCCATGGGGTCGACGGCGTGCAGCGACGCGACGTCCGCGATGCCGGGGTTGCCCGGCGCGGCGTGCACCTCGGCCACCCCCGGGTCGAGGGACAGGGCGCGGGCGAGCGCGTGCTCGCGGCCGCCGGTGCCGATGACGAGGGTCTTGAGGGGCGTGCGCGCGGTGTCCGTCACGGGCGCTGATCCTAACCGGCGCGGACGGGGCGCTCCGTGGCCGTGCCGTCGGCGGACCCGTGCGCACCCGGCGCGTCCACCGGCTCGTCGGGGGCGACGCCGCGCACCCGCAGGCCGAGCAGGCCGGCGGCGGTGCAGGCGACGGCGACCAGCACGAGGAACGGGGCCAGCACGTCCTCGGCCCCCCACACGGTCGCGGCCCACCCGGCGAGCAGGGTCGGCACGACCATCGCGGTGTAGGCCAGCACGTAGAACGCCGACATCACCTCGCCGCGGTGGCCGGCCGGCACGACCTGCCCCAGGTGGCGCAGGGAGGCGCCGAACGCCAGCCCGAAGAAGACGCCCAGCACGGCCGAGGTCGCCAGGAGCACGACCGGGTCGCCCAGCGCGACCGCCCCGATGCACAGCAGCAGGCTCGCGGCGGTGCCCAGGTCGCCGACCACTGCCGCCGACCGGGCCGCGAACCGGGCGCCGACGGCCTGACTCAGGGCGGCGACGCCGGCGGAGATGGCCACGACGGAGCCGCCGAACGCGAGGTTGGTCGTGCCGACGGCGTGGGCGGCGATGGTCGGGAACAGCGAGAGGAAGACACCCAGCACCGACCAGGCGGCCATGACGCCCAGGGCGGAGAACCGGAAGTCGGGGCGGATCGCGGCGGGCACGCGCGGTCGCGCGACGTTGAGGCGTACCGCCCGGTCCTGCGTGTGCGGCTCGCGCATCGCGAGCACCGCGACGGCGCCGAGCAGGGTGAGGACCGCGAGCACGACGTACGGCGTGACCAGCGGCGCGGGACCGAGCTCGGCGTCGAGGGAGACCAGCAGCACCGTGACGGCGATGCCCAGGTTGAAGGCGACGCCGGAGTGCAGGCCGGCGCGGGCGCCCGCGTCGGGACGCAGGTCGAGCAGCGCGGCGGACCCGGCCACGACCACGGCGCCGACGCCCCACCCGTGCAGGGCCCGCGCGACCACCAGCGCCACCACGCCGTCCGCCAGGGCGAAGACGACCAGCCCGACGAGGACCAGCACGATCGCGACCAGCAGCACCGGGCGCCGGCCGTACCGGTCCGAGATCGCGCCGGTGACCAGCACGCTGGAGAGTGCGGCCGCGGCGTAGACCGCGAAGACCACCGTCGTGGTGATCGGCGCGAAGCCCCACTGCTCGGCGTAGATGCCGTAGAGCGGCGCCGGCGCGCCGGAAACCCCGAGCATCACGGCGGTGAGCACGAGGACGGCCGGGTACGGCCAGCGCGGGGTCGGCACGGGGTTCCTCCTGGGCGTTCCGTCGGCGGGCCGAAGTAGTTGCAGGCTACAGCGGTTCCGCCGACGGTCCCCCGTCCGTCCGGAGAGCGGCCGGGCGGGGGCCGGGGGGCGTCAGGCCGGGCGTCGGGCCCGGCGTCAGGCCGGGTTGACCACGATCGTCTGCTCGCGGCCCGGGCCCACGCCGACGCCCCAGAACGGCGCGCCGGACAGCTCCTCGAGCGCCTTGACGTAGGTCTGCGCGTTCTTCGGCAGCTCCTCGAACGTCCGGCAGCCCGAGATGTCGGTCTTCCAGCCGTCGAAGAACTCGTAGACCGGCTTCGCGTGGTGGAAGTCCGTCTGCGTCGCCGGCATCTCCTCGACCCGCTGGCCGTCGATCTCGTAGGCCACGCAGACCGGGATCCGGTCCCAGTGGTCGAGCACGTCGAGCTTGGTCAGGAAGAACTCGGTGAGGCCGTTGACCCGGGTCGCGTAGCGGGCGATGACGGAGTCGTACCAGCCGCAGCGGCGCGTGCGTCCGGTCGAGACGCCGATCTCGCCGCCGATGCGCTGCAGCGCCTCGCCGTCGGCGTCGAACAGCTCGGTCGGGAAGGGCCCCGAGCCGACGCGCGTGGTGTACGCCTTGATCACGCCGACCACGCGGTCGATCCGGGTCGGGCCGACGCCGCCGCCGACGCAGACGCCGCCGGCGACCGGGTTGGAGGACGTCACGAACGGATAGGTGCCGTGGTCGACGTCGAGCATGGTGGCCTGGGCGCCCTCGAAGAGCACCGTCTTGCCCTCGTCCAGCGCGCGGTTGAGCAGCAGGGACGTGTCGGCGACCATCGGCCGCAGGCGCTCGGCGTACCCCGTCAGCTCCTCGACGACCGCCTCGACCTCGATGGCGCGCCGGTTGAACACCTTGGTCAGCAGGTGGTTGCGCTGCTCGAGCGCGGCGGTGACCTTCTGCGTCAGGATCTTCTCGTCGAACAGGTCCGCGATCCGCACGCCGACGCGGTTGACCTTGTCGGCGTAGGCCGGGCCGATGCCGCGCCCGGTCGTGCCGATCTTGTTGTTGCCGAGGAAGCGCTCGGTGACCTTGTCGATCGTCGAGTGGTAGGACGCGATCACGTGTGCGTTCGCCGAGACGACGAGGTCGGCGACCTCGACTCCCTCCGCGACCAGTCCGTCGAGCTCGCGGAACAGCGCCTCGGGCGAGACGACGACGCCGTTGCCGATCACGCACGTCGCGCCCTTGGTGATGATGCCGCTGGGCAGCAGGTGGGTCGCGAACTTCCTGCCGTCCACGACGATGGTGTGGCCGGCGTTGTGCCCGCCGCTCGTGCGGACGACGTAGTCGATGTCGTCCGTCGTGTTGAGCAGGTCGGTCGCCTTGCCCTTGCCTTCGTCGCCCCACTGGGCCCCGAGGATGATGATCGCGGGCATCGCAGCCCTCTCGTCGTCGTGGTGGGTCGTGCACGGTCCGTGCCCAACACAGGAGCCCCGACGCTTCGGCTGCGGCGCCGAGTCGACCAGGGCTCTTGCGACGTCACGCTACCAAAGTGCCGTCGCAACCCGCCCGTTCCGCGGAGCGCCGGGGACGTCCGGGAGTGGCCGGGTAGGGTCGCGGGCGATGGACCCGCTCCTCGTCATCACGAACGCGGCCGCCGGCACCTCCGACGAGGAGACGCTCGAGCAGGCCCTCCTCGTGCTGCGCGAAGAGGCCTCCGTCGAGGTCGCCGCGACCTCCAACCCCGGCGAGCTGGACGGGGTCCTGCACCGGGCCGGGTCGCGCACCATCGTGGTCGCCGGCGGCGACGGCTCCCTGCACGCCGTGGTCAACGCGCTGCACCGGCGCAACGAGCTCAAGGGCCGGGTGCTCGGGCTGCTGCCCCTCGGCACCGGCAACGACTTCGCCCGCGGCGCGGGCATCCCGCTGGAGATCGAGGACGCCGCCAAGGCGCTCGTCGACGGCGAGGTACGCCCCGTGGACCTGCTCCTCGACGAGCTCGGCGGCGTCGTCACCAACAACGTGCACGTCGGCGCGGGCGCCCAGGCGAGCCGCCGCGGGGCGCGCTGGAAGAAGCGCCTGGGCAAGGTCGGCGTCGGCAAGGTCAACCTGGGCCGCGTCGGCTACCCGATCGGGGCGGCGCTCGCCGCGGTCGACCCGCCGCACCTGCGCCTGCACGTCGAGATCGACGGCGAGACCGTCGCCGACCTGGACCGGCCCGTGCTGATGGTCGCGGTCGGCATCGGCAGCAGCGTCGGCGGCGGCGCCGAGCTCACCCCGCTCGCCGAGGTGGGCGACGGCAAGGCCGACGTGATGGTCAGCTTCGCGACGTCGCCGATGGCGAAGCTGGGCTACGTCGCCGCCCTCACCACCGGCCGGCACCCCGAGCGCGAGGACGTGCTCTACCGGCGCGCCTCGAACGTGACCGTGGCCGGCGAGGAGTTCTGGTGCGCGGCCGACGGCGAGCTGTCCGGCCCCGAGCGTCACCGCAGCTGGCGGGTCGAGCCGGCGGCGTACACGATGCTGCTCCCCCGCGGCTGAGTCCTCGCCCGAGTCCTCGGCCCGGGCCTCAGCCGAGCGTCGCCCGCGCCTCGTCGATCCGCTCGACCAGCATCTCCGCGGCCGTCTCGACGTACGTCGCGGTCACGTGACCGACCGCGTCGCGGTAGACGGTGACGCCGCCGATGGTCGAGGGGCACTCGTCCTCGGTGCAGTACATGTCGAGCACGTCGACGTACGCGGCGCCGGGCGTCCGCTCGACCGCCTCCTCGAGCGGGTCGGCGGGCTGCAGGGCCGTGTCGCGGGGCGTGCCGCAGTCGTCCTCGCGGGGGTCGTAGCCGACCCGCGCGACGCAGGCCAGCGCCTCCTCGGTGGGCGTGGGGGCGTCGCCGATCGCGACCACCTCGGTGCCCAGCGCGACCGCGGGGGCCCAGGCGTCGGCGTACGAGCCCGGGACGTCGTCCCCGTCGACGGCCCACCGCGCCGCGGTGGTGAGGACGAGGTCGTAGGGGTCGTCGGCGTCGGTGAGGGCGTCCTGCACCTGCTCCATCACCTCGGCGCAGTCGGGGCCGCCGGTGCGCCATTGGCAGCCGTACCCGACGTACGTCTCGACCCGCCAGCCGCGCTCGACCAGCAGCGGTCGCAGCGCGGGCAGCAGCATCGCGGCGTGGCTGTCCCCCACGACCGCGACGCGCACGTCGGCGTCCTCGGGCCCGTAGCCGCACGTCGCGATCGGACCGTCCTGCTCGCGCCAGCAGTCGTACCCGATCCCCGTGTCCTCGGCGACCGCGTCGGCCGCCGGGACCACCTCGCCGGTCAGGTCGTCGGTCGTGCAGTCGTTGAACAGGTACGCCACGCCGGCGCACCCGCCGCTGGCCACGTCGTCGATGCTGCCCCGGTCGACCTGGCGGGTCAGGCCCCAGGCGGCGGCCGCCCCGGCCACCAGCGCGACCGTGAGGGTCCAGGCCGCGACCACCCGCGTCTGGCGGTGCCAGGTCATCCGCTTCGTCATCCACGGCGAGCGGCGCAGCGGGTCCTCGACGAGGTGGTACGAGGCCACCGAGAGCGCCGCGGTCAGCGCGAAGGCGACCAGCACGTAGGTGACCGAGCGCTCCGGCATCACGGCCAGCAGCAGGATCGCGACCGGGAAGTGCCACAGGTAGAGCGAGTAGGAGATGTCGCCGACGTAGGTGAAGACCCGGTTCGTGAGCACGGGCACCCGCACGTCGAACGACGCCGGCTGGCCGGCGCCGGCGACCAGCACGAGCGCCGTGGACAGCACCGGCAGCAGCGCGCCCGGCGCGGGGAACGTCGTGGCGTCCGAGATCACGAACCAGCTCAGGACGATGCCGGCGACTCCGACCCACGACAGCACCGGCGCCAGCGCGGCCGGCACGCGACGCGTGGTCTGGTGCAGCACCACCGCGACCAGCGCGCCGATGCCGAGCTCCCAGGCCCGCGACAGCGTCGAGAAGTACGCGTACGTCGGGTTGGCGACGCTCTCGTGCACGGCCCAGGCGAGGCTGGCCACGATCGCGACGGCGATGAAGCCGCCGATGGCGAGCCCACGGCGACGCGCGCTGGTCCGGCCCACCGGCAGCAGCGCGAGGATCGCGATGATCACGAGCGGCCAGACGACGTAGAACTGCTCCTCGACCGACAGCGACCAGTAGTGCTGCAGGGGCGAGGGCGGCTGGCCGGCGGCGAAGTAGTCGGTGCCGACGGCGGCGAGGCGCCAGTTGACGGTGAAGAACGCGGCGAAGATGCCGTCCCAGGCCACCTCGACCGCGCGGGTGCGGGGCAGCAGGTAAGCGGCGGTGAGCACCGTCACGCCCAGCACCAGCAGCGCGGCCGGCATCAGCCGCTTGATCCGGCGGCGGTAGAAGCCGACCAGCGAGACGCGGCCGCTGCGGTCGGCCTCGCGCAGCATCAGCCCGGTGATGAGGAAGCCGGAGATCACGAAGAACACGTCGACGCCCACGAAGCCGCCCGACGGCGACCCGATCACGTGCTCGGCGATCACGCTGCCGACGGCGAACGCCCGCAGTCCCTGGATGTCGCGTCGGGCGGAGTCCCGGGGGACGGCGCCCGGGTGGGGGGCGCTCCGCTCGGTGCGGACGGGCTCGCTCACAAGCAGGGACTCCTTCGGGACGGATCGCGGGCGAGTGTAGGCAAGCGGGCCCCTGGACGCCGATTCGTGCACCGTACGATCGGCGCGTGGACACCGAGGTCGACTACCTGCCGTCGCGCGACAAGACCGTGGACGTGCTGGGCGTGCCGGTCTTCCGCTGGCTCCCGCAGCGCCACGCCGAGGCCCCCGACGAGCAGCCGGAGAACTTCGGCGACTCGCTCGCCCTGGTCGTCGTCGAGGCCGCGCTGCGCCACCTCGGCGTCGAGCGGCCCGTCGACCGCTCGCGGCGCCTGCTCTCGATCGGCTCGGTGCTGCAGTACGCCCGCGCCGGCGACGTCGTCTGGGGCACCGGCATCAACGGCAAGGTCACCCAGGACCCCGTCGGGACGGACGTCCTCGACGTCCGGGCCGTCCGCGGGCCCCTGACCCGCGCCCGTCTCGCGGAGCTCGGCGTGTGGGCCCCCGAGGTCTACGGCGACCCCGCCCTGCTGCTGCCCCACCTCTTCCCCGAGACCCGCGCCTGGGCCGGGGAGAAGAAGCGGCGCCGCGTGATCGTGCCCAACCTGCACGACTGGCCGACGTACGCCGAGCACCCCGACGCGGTCTCCCCCTACCTGCCGCCGATGGACGTCGTGCGGGAGATCGCCTCCGCCGAGCTCGTGGTGGCCTCCTCCCTGCACGGCCTGATCGTCGCCGACGCCCTCGGCGTCCCCGCGCGGCCGCTCCAGCCGCAGGCGGAGGACCGGTTCAAGTACGACGACTACGCCCGCGGCACCGGACGCGACCCGTTCGAGCTGGCCGCCGACCTCGACGCGGCCGACGCCCTCGGCCCGGTGCCCGCGCCCGACTGGGACCCCGCACCCCTCCTCGACGCCTTCCCCGCGTTCCTGTGGCGCGAGCCGTCCAGCACGCTCGTGGTCGTCGCCGACGCCGACGCGCCCCGCGTCGGCGCGACCCTCGACTCCGCCCTCGCACCGGCCCTGGGCCGCGCCCCCGACCCGGTCCTCGACGGCCGCACCGACGACGAGCGCGAGGTCGTGGTGGTGCTCCAGGGCGAGGCCCCCGAGGTGGAGGCGCTCGTGCGGGCCCGCGCCGCCGACGACGACCGGATCCGCGTCGTCGGCTCCGGCGCCCGCCCGCGGGGCGAGGCGATGAACGTCGGCGTGGCCCACGCCCGGGGGGCCTACCTCGGGTTCGTCGACGGCGACGACACGGTCGACGTCGACGGGCGGCGCGCGCTGGAGCAGTCGCTGCGCGCCACCGGCTCGCAGATCGCGGTCGGCCGCACCCGTGTCACGAGCGCGGCCGGCGCCGTCACCGAGCACCGCCCGACGTTCTTCGACACCGAGCCGCGCCGCACCACGCTCGCCGAGGTGCCCGACCTCGTCGACGTGCGACGGGCCGGGGCGTACCTCTTCGACACCGACGCCTACCGCGACCACGACCTGTACTTCCGCGACGACGACACCGCCACGGCCCTGCAGCCGCTCGCGGTCGCGCTGCGCAAGGCCACCGCGATCGACGTCGTCGACCGCGTCGTCCTGCACCACCAGGAGCGGCCGCCGCTCGCCGACCCCGCGGAGGCGCTCGCGCGTCTCACCGCCTACGTCGGCGTCGAGGCCGACAGCCACCGGGCGCTGTGGTCCGAGCGCGACGACGACGTGCACCGCGCCTACAGCCACGTGGTCGTGCGCCGCACCCTGCCGACGCAGCTGCGCCGCGCCGTCGCGCTCCTCGGCGACACCGGTAGCACCGGCGGCACCGACGGACCTCGCCTCGCCGACGGCCTCGACCCGGCCGCCCTGGCCGACCTGACCGATCGGGCGGCCGACATGGTGGGCCGGCTCTCCGTGCTGGCCCTGCTCGCCTGCCGGCCCGAGCAGCGCCGGGTGCCCGCCCTGCTGGCGTCCGGGCACGTCGCCGCGGCCCTCGCCGCCGCGGCGGACCCCGACGGCGCGGGGCGCCGCGCCCCGGACCTGAGCAGCGGCGAGCTGGTCGCGGCCGCCCTCGCGCTGGACGAGCGCTTCGGGCGGGGCCACCCGCTGGTCGCGACGCTCGCGACCGACGCCGTGGACCGCCTGCGTCTCGAGCTGCGCACCACCACGGCCGGTACCGCCTGGCCGCTGGTGCGGCCCGTGCTGGACCTCGACCAGGTCGTCCCGCCCTCCGAGGAGGACGGGACGCGGCTCGTGGCTCCGCACCTCGACCCGCTCTTCACCGCCGCCGCGGGCGGCGACGTGGCCGGCGCCGTGCTGCTCACCCTGGGCGGCGAGGACGTCCGCATCGACCGGGTCGTCAAGGCCGGGCCGGTCTGGTTCCTGCGCGGCTCCGTGCACCCGTGCGTCGAGGGCCTGCAGCTCGAGGCGCGCGTGGGCACCGGGCACCGGGCGTCGGCGCCCGTGCGTCTCGGCGCTCCCGTCGCGGGACCCGGCACCCGCCGCACCTGGACGGCCACCGTGCCCGCGGTGCTCCCGGGCTCCGGCGTGCTGCGCCTGGCCGCGGCGGGCACCTCGCACACCGCTCCGGTGACGGTGCGCGACGGCGCCGCCGGCAACGTGGTGGAGTCGACGCCCTCGGGCGGCACCTACGTGCGCGTCGGGGCCGGTCCGCTCGGCCGCGTCACGCGGCGTGTGGCCCGCAAGGGCCTGCGGACCGTGGCCGCGCGCCTGCGCTGAGGCGACGGCGGAAGGATCGGTACGCCCTTCAGTCGCCGCGGACGTTCGCCCGCACGGCGTCCGCGACCGGCACCGCACCGCCGTCGAGCTCCAGGATCTGGCGCCGCACGCGCGGCTCGGCGAGCAGGGCCGCCACGACCGCCGCCACGTCGGCGCGTGGCACCTGTCCGTGCAGCTCGGCCGGGCCCAGCGAGACGGCCCCGGTGCCCGGGTCGTCGGTGAGCAGCGCCGGGCGCAGCACCACCCAGTCGAGGTCGCTGCGGGTGACCGCGACGTCGGCCTGCTTCTTCACCGCGAAGTAGAGCTCGACCTCGTCGTCGAGGTCCCGCTCGCGCCAGGACTCGGGGAGCACGGAGACGAGCAGGAACCGCGACACCCCGGCCCGGCGGCACGCCTCCAGGGTGGTCGTCACGGCCTCGCCGTCCACCGCCCGCGTGACGGCGGCGGCGCCTCCGTTGGAGCCGGCGGCGAACACGACGGCGTCGGCTCCGGCGACCAGGTCGCGCAGCGCGTCGGCGTCCGCGGTCGCGAGGTCGCCGACGACCGTCTCGACGCCGCGCGCCCGCAGGGCGTCCTGCTGCTCGGCGGTGCGCACGAGCCCGCGCACCGTGTCGCCACGGGCCACGAGCAGGTCGGCCAGGAGGCCGCCGACGGCCCCGCTGACCCCCAGCACCACGACGTCCATGCCCGCCATCCCCTCGTCGCCTCGGCTGGAGCCCGTCAGCGCCGCACGACGCGGCGGGCCACGCGTACGCCCGTGCGCACGCCCTTGCGCGCGCCCGCCTCGAGCTGGCGCCGCTCGACGCGGCGGGCGGCGGCCACGAGGTGACGCGGACGCACGTGGCGCGCGGTGCGGGCCAGCTCGCCGAGACCGGCCCGCGGGCCGTCCTTGCGGAAGGCGCGGACGGTCTTGCGCAGCCGACGCTCGACCGACATCGAGGACGCCTCGCGGGCCTCGAGGCCGCGGGCGGCCGCGCGTAGCATCGCCGGGTGCGGGTAGACGCCGTCGAGGAGTCGACGCACCGGGCCCCGCAGCGCGCCGGCGATCCCGGCGGCGTCGCGGAAGGCCAGCGCACGGTCGAAGAGGTCGCGCACCTGCTCGTCCGACAACGCGTACGGCGTCTCGACCAGCGGCTGCAGGAACACCCGCTCGAGCACCTCGCCCAGCGGCTGCGCGAGCGCGCGGTCGGAGTGCGCGATGCCGCTCACGACGCCGAGCACGTCGGGGCGCGTGAGCTGCTCGGCCGCGTGCGGACCCGTGGCGCCGACGACGGCGCGCGCCAGGCCCCAGGCGCGGCGGACGACGAGCTGGTAGACGAGCCGCTGGAACGCGGGCAGCCCTCGCAGCGAGGCGGCCGGGGCGCCCGTGACCAGCTCGACCAGCAGCTGGCGGACCTCGTCGAACTCCGGCTCGTCGCGCTCGAGCGCCACGACGCCGTGCGCCCAGATGTCGAACTGCAGGATGCCGGCGTAGAACTGCTTCAGCACCCCCGCGTCGTCGAGGCGGCGCACCGCCGCCACGCAGGCGAGCTCCTGCGTGAAGTGGTCGCGCAGGGCGCCCGGCTGGTGCTTGCCGCTGGTCATCGAGGTGGTGCCGACGCGCCGGCGGTACGCGTAGACCGGCGTCGGCACGACGTCGAACTCCAGCGCGCAGTACGCCTCCGTCATCGCCAGGATGTCGTTGGAGCGGCGCGAGGTGGCGAACTCCAGCTCGAGCGCCTCCCACGAGGAGCGGCGCACCACCCGGTTCCAGCAGACCCGGTCGCGCAGCAGCCGCGGGTCGTCGCGGATCGTCAGGCCCGTGCGCACACGGTCGTAGACGCGCAGGCTCTGGTCGCGCGAGGTCAGGCGCTGCGGCTCGACGACGACGTGGTTGCCGACGACCATCTCGGCGCCCGTCGCGTCGGCCTGGTCGACCAGCACCCGGTACGCGTCGCGGGGCACGACGTCGTCGCCGTCGGCGAAGGCGAGGAAGTCGCCCCGCGCCAGCGAGACGCCGTGGTTGCGGGCGGTCGCGCCGCCCGCGCCGGGGTTGCGCTCGAGGCGTACGCGCGGGTCGGTCGCCGCGAGCGCGGCGACCTGGTCGGGGGTGTCGTCCTGCGAGCCGTCGTCGACGACGATGAGCTCCCACGAGGCCATCGACTGGCCCCGGATCGACTCCATCGTCTCCCCGATCCACTCGCCCACGTCGCGGACGGGCATGATCACGGAGACGCGCGGGGTGTCGGTGGCGCCTGCTGCCGCGGCGTCCCCGGTGGGGCTCATGAACTCGCACTCCTAGACTTGACGACCACTCGATCCGACGGAGGAAAGACCGACCCGATGACTGTCACGTCGTTCCAGCCCCTCGTCAGCATCATAGTTCCGATCTACGGGGTCGAGGACTGGCTGGCGGCGTGCCTCAGCTCGGTGGAGGCGCAGACCTACCCGCACTGGGAGGCGGTGCTGGTCGTCGACGGCTCGCCCGACGGCTCGGAGGCGATCGCCCGCGGCTTCGCGGAGCGCGATCCCCGCTTCGTCGTGCACGTGACGGAGAACGGCGGCCTCGGCGCGGCCCGCAACTTCGGGCTCGACCAGGCCCGCGGCGAGTACGTCTACTTCCTCGACAGCGACGACACCATCACGCCGCCCACCCTGGAGCTGCTGGTCGGGGCGCTGAGCGGCACGGACAGCGAGATCGCCGCCGGCCTCGCGGTCGACACGTACCCCCGCGGCCGCCGCTCGCGCTACTGGACGCACCGCTGCCGGCAGTTCGAGGGCCCGGTCGCGACCCACACGCTCACCGAGATGCCCTCGCTGCTGGACGACCACACGGCGTGGGCGAAGCTGATCCACCGCGATCTCATCGACCGGGTCGGCATGCGCTTCCCCGTCGGGGTGCACTGCGAGGACATCGCGCTGTCGCTGCGCCTGCAGCTCGACGCCACCTCGACCTCGGTCGTGCCGGTCGAGACCTACGAGCACCGCCGCCACGAGCAGACGATCAGCGCCGACTACCTGCGCGCCCGCACGCTGGGCGACTGGCTGCAGGAGGCCGCACGCACCGTCGACATCGTCGTCGAGCACGGCGACGACGCGCTGGTGCGCCACTACGTCGGCAAGCACACGCTGCGCCAGTGGTGGACGCGCGCCGAGCGGGTCACCGACTTCGCCGACGACGACCTGCTGGAGCGGATGGAGACGCTGTCCGCCGCGATGCTGGCCGCACTCGGCGACCGCCCCGACGGGCTGCTGCCGCTGCAGGCCGCCGCCCTGCGCTTCTTCGCCGACCGCGGCGTCAGCCGCCGCTGGTCCTCGCTCGTGGCCACGGGCGGCGCGGCCGGCGACGGCGCGGACGCCGTGTCCCCGCTGCTGCGTCCGCCCAGCGGCTCGAACCCCCGCAACCCCGCCCGGGTGCGCGCCATCGCCAAGGCCGCCCTCGACGCCGTGGCGCTGCTGGACCTCGAGGCCGACGTCGAGGCGGTGCTGGCCGCCGAGCTGCTCGTCAGCCGCGTGCTCGTCCCGCTCGCCGCGCTGCCCGGCGAGGGCACCGCAGCCGCGCTGCTCGACCGTGCCCGGGTGCTCGCCGACGCGCTGCCGCGCGAGGCGTACGCCCGCGTCGTGCGCGCCCCGCTGGCCGGCGACCTGCCGGGCGACGCGGTCGCGGCCGGCTTCCGGACGGTGCTCGCCGACCTCCCGCTGCCCGGCGCCCGGGTGCGCCACGTGCGCTCCGGCGCCCGTGGCACGACGCTGCGCGGCGACCTGGCCACCGGCGGGGCCGACCTGTCCGACGCCCGCTTCGTGGCGCGGGTGCGCTCCGCGGACGGCACCCACCGCACCGTGGCCACGTGGGCGGCGCCCGACGCGCACCGCGACGACCGCCTGCGCTGGCAGGTCGTCGTGCCCGCCTCGAGCACCCCGGTCGAGGTCGACCTGGAGATCGAGCGGCCCTACTTCGGCCGGGTGGCGCTGCCGCTGCACGCCGACGCGGACGTCGCGACCCCCGACGACGTCGAGGTGCTGGGGCGCCGGCCGCTGCGGCTCGTGGGTCGCGACCGCCCCGAGGCGCGCAGCGACGAGCCGGCCACGCCGGCGGGACGCGTCTACACGTTCCCGAACTGGTACAGCAACCCGTACATGACGATGCTGCACCTCGAGGCGCGCGCGTGCGGCTACGACCTGCCCGGCACGGTGCTGCACCACCCGCTGGTCAAGGAGCTGAACGACGAGCGGGCCGGCGGGGTCGTGCACCTGCACTGGCCCAGCCCGGTCACCGAGCAGGCCAAGGACGCCGCCGACGCCGAGCGGCGCGTCGACGAGCTGCTGAGCGCCCTCGAGGGTGCCCGCCGCCGCGGGCGCGGGGTGATCTGGACGGTGCACAACGCGCTGCCCCACGACGCCCGCTTCCCGGCCGCCGCGATCCGCCTGCACCAGGGGCTCGCCGACGCCGCCGACCTCGTGCACCTGCTGACCGACATGACGCTGCCGATCATCGGCGACGCCTACCGCGTCGACCCCGCGAAGACGCGGCTGCTGGTGCACTCCAGCTACATCGGGGTCTACGGCGCGGCCGTCGACCCCGCCGTGGCCCGCGCCGAGATCGGCGCCGACCCGGACTCCCGCGCGGTGCTCTTCTTCGGCCAGCTGCGGCCCTACAAGGGGCTCGAGCGGCTCTTCGCCGCCGCGACCGGCCTGCAGGACACCAACCCGGTCGAGCTGCTGCTCGCGGGCAAGCCGGCGCCGGCGCTCGCCCCCGTGCTGCGCGAGGTCGAGGAGGGGCCGGTGCGCGTCACCTCGGCGCTGCGGTTCATCGAGGACGCCGAGGTCGCCACGTGGTTCTCCGCGGCCGACGTGGCGGTGCTGCCGTACCAGAAGGTGCTGAACTCGGGGGCCGCGCACCTCGCCGCGACGTACGGCGTACCCGTCGTCCTGCCGTCCGAGCCGGCGCTGGTCGAGGACCTCGGCCAGGAGCCCTGGGTGCGCTTCTTCGACCCCGACGACGCGGTCGCGACGATCACCGCCCTGCTCGAGGACGACTGGTTCCGCAGCGAGGAAGCGGTCGCGGGTGCGCGGGCCTTCGCGCGCCGACGCTCGCCGGAGGTGATGGCCCGCGGCTTCCTCGACCTGGTCGAGGAGGCCGACGCGCTCGGACGGGCGCGGCTGGGCTGAGGCGGCTCCCGCTCCGGGTGCCGGTCAGATCCAGCCGCGGCGGGCGGCCTCGACGCCGGCCTGGAACCGGGAGTCGGCACCGAGCTCGATGAGCAGCTCGGAGATGCGGCGCCGCACGGTGCGGACGCTGACCCCCAGGGTGCGGGCGATCTGCTCGTCGGCCGCTCCGGAGGCCAGCTGCGAGAGCAGCAGCCGGCGCCCCCGCTCCCGCGACCCGCGCAGGTCGAGGTCGGGCACCGGGAGCGCCCTCTCCCACAGCTGCTCGAAGTAGCGGGCGAGCAGCAGGACGAGGCCGCGCTCGTTGACGGCGAGCAGCCGGTCGGTCGCGTAGCCCGGCATGTGCGGCACCAGGGCGTGGGTCGTGGGGATGACGAACAGGCGGGTCGGCACGTCGGCCAGCACCCGGATCTGCTCCCCCGCCCGGGCCCGGGCCCGCAGCACGTCGGGCGCCTCCTCGAGGGCCCGCGCCGGGTAGAGCGCGCGGCAGATCCGCCCGGCCTCGTGGGCGCGCTCGAGCGCGGCGGTCAGCGCCGGGTGCATCGGCGAGCGCCACTGGTCCGGACGCATGATGAGGAGGTCGCCCGTGCTCTCGTCGATCCACCGCGCGAGAGCCGTGGGCGCCGAGAGGGTGAGCGAGCGGAAGCCGTCGAGCGGCTCCTCGTCCTGCGGCACCGTCGGCGACGGCGCCACCACGTAGGGCACGGTCGCCGCCAGCTCCCGCACCCGCCGCGAGGACTCCTCGATGCGGGCGACCTCGTCCTCCAGCAGGCGCGCCAGCACGAGGGTGCGCGACGGCACCCGCAGCCGGCCCTCGTCGTCGACCGCGACCGCCCCGAGCTCGGCCAGCGGCGCGAGGGTCGCCACGAGGGTCTCGGGCGAGTAGCCGAGCGCGGACGCGGCATCCGCGACCAGCTGCCCGTCGCGTCCGTGCAGACGCCAGTACAGGTCCTCGACCTCGAGGGTCAGCCCGAACTCCGTGAGCACCGCCTGGGTCGTACGTCGGGTCGCCACGCGCCGCAGCATATTCGCTGTGTGGCAACTTCCGGACACTGGCGCTTTCACGCCAGGTGTCCGCATCCAGCCAGTGGAAGGATGTGCCGCGACGCCGACGTCGCGCCGCGGGGGATGCGACGCCTGTCGGGGGACGGGAGTCGGCGTCGGACGAGGGCGCCGTGCCGAGGGGATACGGCGCCCTTCGTCGTGTCCGGGCCGGGACCGGTAGCCTGCCCACGGCCCTCCACCCACCTCAGACGAAGCAGGCGACGACACCGGCATGGCAGCACAGCGCAGCGACTCCCCCGAGCCGACGGACTGGGTGACCCGGGCGGCGGACGACGCGATCCGGCACGCCGGCGGCGACCCGCGCGACCCCGACGTCGCCGCGACGCTGACCGCGGCCGGCACGGTCGTGACCTGCGCCTCCGGCATCAGCCCGTCGGGCCCGATCCACCTCGGCAACCTCCGCGAGTTCCTCACCGTGCACTTCGTGGCCGAGGAGCTGAAGCGGCGCGGGGTGCCCGCGCGCCACCTGCACAGCTGGGACGACTTCGACCGGTTCCGCAAGGTCCCGGCGGGCGTCGACCCGAGCTGGTCCACGCACGTCGGGAAGCCGCTGTCGGCCGTGCCCGACCCGTGGGAGTGCCACCCGTCGTGGGCCGAGCACTTCAAGGCCCCGCTGCGCGACGCCCTGGAGCAGATGGGCGCCACGATGGAGGAGGTGGACCAGACCGAGCGCTACACGGCCGGGGCGTACACCGAGCAGGTCCTCCACGCGCTCGAGCGCCGCGACGCCATCGAGACGATCCTGGCCCGGCACCGCACCAAGAAGCCCGTCGCCGACGACGTCTCCGCCGAGGAGGCCGCCGTCCTCGAGGACTCGGTGGCCGAGGACGACGAGCCGACGCAGACCGGCGACCTCGCGCGGTTCCCGTACAAGCCGTTCTGCCGCACCTGCGGGCGCGACACGGTGACCCTCACGGCGTACGACGACGCCACGACCGACCTCGCGTACACCTGCGACGTCTGCGGCGACTCCCACGTCACGAACGTGCGCACCCAGCACGAGGGCAAGCTGGTCTGGAAGGTCGACTGGCCGATGCGCTGGTCGGTCGAGGGCGTCGACTTCGAGCCGGGCGGCGTGGACCACGCGACGCCGGGCTCCTCGTACACGGTCGGCAAGGACATCGTGAAGCTGTACGACGGGCGCGCGCCCGCGTTCGTCGGCTACTCGTTCGTCGGCGTGGCCGGGATGGCGAAGATGTCGTCGTCCAAGGGCGGCGTGCCGACCGCGGCCGACGCCCTGCGGGTGCTCGAGGCGCCGGTGCTGCGCTGGCTGTACGCCCGCCGCCAGCCCAAGCAGGCCTTCACCGTGGACCTCGGCCCCGAGGTCGTGCGGCTCTACGACGAGTGGGACGCGCTGGGCCGCAAGGCCCGCAACCCCGAGGCCAAGCGCGACGCGGCCGTGCTCGCGTGGGAGCGGGCGTCCGCCACGTCGAGCGCCGGCGTGCTGCCGACGCCCCCGGTCGTCGTGCCGTTCCGCACCCTGTCGTCCATCGCGGACGTCACCGCGGGCAGCGCCGCGCAGATCAGCCGTCTGGTCGGCGACCTCGGCCACGAGCACACCTCGGTGGCCGATCTCGAGCCGCGCCTGACGCGCTCGATCACGTGGACGGCCGACTTCGTGCCCGAGGAGGACCGCACCACCGTGCGGACCACCCCGGACCGCGAGCTGCTGGCCTCCCTGGACGAGACCGAGCGCACCTGGCTCTACCTGTTCATGGAGCACCTGCCGAGCGCCTGGAGCACCGGGACGCCGGACCTCGACCGCGTCACCACGGTCGTCTACGGGGTGCCCAAGCTGGCCCGTGGCCTCGCGCTGGAGGACCAGCCGACGGACGAGGTGAAGGCCGACCAGAAGGCGTTCTTCCGCCTGCTCTACCGCCTGCTCGTGGCGGCCGAGCGCGGTCCGCGCCTGCCCACGCTGATCCTCGCCCTCGGCCTCGACACCGTCTCGGACCTGGTCCGCGGCGCCTGACGGCGCCGCGGACCCCCTGGCTCGGCAGGGTCAGGCGTCGGGGAGGAGTGCGTCGTACGCGGCGGGGCTGGAGTCGCGCAGGAAGTCGCGGCAGCGCTCCCACTCCTCGGTCTCGCCGATGGCGCGCGCGGCGAGGGCCAGCAGCGCCAGCGAGCGCAGGAAGCCCAGGTTGGGCGCGTGGTCGAACGGCACCGGGCCGTGGCCCTTCCAGCCGTTGCGCCGCAGCAGGTCGAGGCTACGGTGGTAGCCCACCCGCGCGTACGCGTAGACCGTGACGTCGTCGGCGCCCTCGTCCTTGGCCTGCTGGGCCAGCGCCGCCCAGGCGGCAGGTGACGCGGGTCGACGTCGCACGACGTCGGCGGGGGCCGTGGTCTCCAGCTCGGTGGTCGCGGGGTCCTCGGGCAGCCGGGTGGGCGGGGGACCCGCCATCAGGTCGACGTGGCTCATGTCCCCAGCCTCCCACGCCCGGGGGCGCGGGGAGACCGGGGACCGGTCGGCGTCAGCGAGCGCCGGCGACGAGCTCGGCGATCTGCACCGTGTTGAGCGCGGCACCCTTGCGGAGGTTGTCGTTGCTCACGAAGAGCGCCAGGCCCCGGCCGCCGTCGACGCCCTCGTCGGCGCGGATGCGGCCGACGTAGGAGGGGTCCTTGCCCGCCGCGTCGAGCGGGGTGGGGATGTCGACCAGCTGCACGCCCGCCGCGGAGCCCAGCAGCTCGGTCGCCCGCTCGGGCGACAGCGGCCGCTCGAACTCGGCGTTGATCGCCAGCGAGTGGCCCGTGAAGACCGGCACGCGGACGCAGATGCCCGAGACGCGCAGCTCGGGGATGCCGAGGATCTTGCGCGACTCGTTGCGCAGCTTCTGCTCCTCGTCGGTCTCGTTGAGACCGTCGTCGACGAGGTTCCCGGCGAAGGGCAGCACGTTGTAGGCGATCGTCTTCTTGTAGACGCCCGGCTCGCCGAACGCCACGGCCTCGCCGTCGTAGGCGAGCTCAGTCGCCTTGTCGCCGGCCGCCGCGATGCCGTTCGCGAGCTCCTCGACGCCGGCGACGCCGGAGCCGGAGACGGCCTGGTAGGTCGAGGCGACGAGCCGGACCAGGCCGGCCTCGTCGTGCAGCGGCTTCAGCACCGGCATCGCCGCCATCGTGGTGCAGTTCGGGTTCGCGATGATGCCGCGGCCCGCGTCGATCACCTCGGCCGCCGCGTGCGGGTTGACCTCGGAGACCACGAGCGGGATCGCGGGGTCCCTGCGGAACGCGCTGGAGTTGTCGACCACGATCACCCCGGCGTCGACGAAGCGCGGCGCCTGCGCGCGCGAGGTCGTCGCCCCGGCGGAGAAGAGCGCGATGTCCAGGCCGGAGGGGTCCGCGACCGACGCGTCCTCGACGGTGATCTCCCGGTCGCCGAACGGCAGCACCGTGCCGGCGGAACGGGCCGAGGCGAAGAAGCGGACCTCGTCGGCCTCGAAGCCCCGCTCGAGCAGGATCTGCCGCATCGCGACGCCGACCTGGCCGGTCGCGCCGACCACTCCCAGACGGATGCCCATGTCAGCGCCCCGTCCCGGCGTAGACCACGGCGCCACCGTCGGGGTCGTCGTCGTCCAGGTCGAACGCGGTGTGCGCGGCGCGCACGGCGTCCTCGATCTGCGTCTGGTCGATGACCACCGAGATGCGGATCTCCGAGGTGGAGATCATCTCGATGTTGACGCCGGTCGACGCGAGCGCGGCGAAGAACGTCGCCGTGATGCCCGGGTGCGACTTCATCCCCGCGCCGATCAGCGACACCTTGCCGATCTGGTCGTCGTAGAGGAGCTTGTCGAAGCCGACCTGCTCCTGCAGCGCCGCCAGCGCGGTGACGGCGCTCTGGCCGTCCTCACGGGCGAGCGTGAACGAGATGTCGGTCAGGCCCGTGGCGGCCGCCGACACGTTCTGCACGACCATGTCGAGGTTCGCACCCGTCGTCGCGAGGGTCTCGAAGATGCGGGCCGCCTCGCCCACCTTGTCGGGCACGCCGACGACGGTGATCTTGGCCTGGCTCTTGTCGTGGGCGACGCCGGAGATGATCGCGTCTTCCATGGGGTCTCCCTGCTGCTCGGGGATGATCCACGTGCCCTCCTTCTGCGAGAAGGTCGAGCGCACGTGGATGGGCATGGTGTGGCGGCGCCCGTACTCGACGCACCGCAGGTGGAGGATCTTGGCGCCGTTGGCCGCCATCTCGAGCATCTCCTCGGTGGAGACGCGGTCGAGCTTGCGGGCCTTCGGCACGATCCGGGGGTCGGCCGTGAAGACGCCGTCGACGTCGGAGTAGATCTCGCAGACCTCGGCGCCGAGCGCCGCCGCGAGCGCGACGGCCGTCGTGTCGGAGGCCCCGCGGCCGAGGGTCGTGACGTCCTTCGTGTCCTGGCTGACGCCCTGGAAGCCGGCGACGATGGCGATGCTGCCCTCGCCGATGGCCTGCTCGATGCGGCCCGGCGTGATGTCGATGATCTTGGCCTTGCCGTGCGCCGAGTCGGTGATCACGCCGGCCTGCGAGCCGGTGAACGACCGGGCCTCGTAGCCGAGCGAGTGGATCGCCATCGCGACCAGCGCCATCGACATCCGCTCACCGGCGGTGAGCAGCATGTCGAGCTCGCGCGGGGGCGGCATCGGGGTGACCTGCTCGGCGAGGTCGCGCAGCTCGTCGGTGGTGTCGCCCATCGCGGAGACGACCACGACGACGTCGTGGCCCTTCTTCTTCGTCGCCACGATGCGCTGGGCGACCCGCTTGATGCCGGCCGCGTCGGCCACGGACGAGCCGCCGTACTTCTGCACGACAATGCTCACTGAGGACTTCCTTCACGCTGTACGAGGCGGGCACGCCGCGACCGCGACGTCCCGCTCCTGGACCGCCGACGATCCTACCGGCGGCGCACCCCGCCCTCCGACGTGATTCCGGCCGGTGGGCGTACGCCCGCCGCGCGCGGCCGCCGCAGCCGCCGTGCGTACCCCTCAGCCGCGCTCGAGCAGGACGTCCGCAGCCGCCACGCGGTCCAGCTCGCCGGCGAAGTCCGCGTCGAGCCGGTCGTGCGCGACGATCGCCTGCAGCGCCCGCAGGGCGCCCGACGCCTCGCCGCCCCAGCTCGCGACGTAGGAGAACTGCCACCACCACAGGGCCTCGGCGACGTGTCCCGCCCGGAAGTGGCGCAGGCCGTGGGCCAGTGCCGAGGCGACCGAGGTCAGGTCGTCCGACAGGCTGGCCTCCAGCAGCTCCGGGCGGCCCTCGGCGTCCAGCGTGTACGGGTCGAAGACCTCGGTGAACTCGTCGACCCCGTCCAGCAGGCGGGCGAGGCGCAGGCGCATCTCGTCGAGGTCCGGGTCGGGGCCGGCGTCGGGCTCGAACTCCTCGGCGGGGTCGAAGTCGCGCTGGACGCCCAGCCGCGCCCCGGCCAGCAGGACCTGCGAGACCTCGAGGAGGAGCAGCGAGACGGCCGGCCCGGCCTCCTCCTCGCGGGCGATCGCCTGCAGCGCCACCAGGAAGCTCTCCACCTGGTCGGCGATCTGCTGGGCGAGGTCCTCGGTGTCGGCGTCGAGGGGCGTCGCGGCGAGGGGTGTCACGGCGACGTCGTGGTCCGGAGCGTCAGTCATCAGCGGATCTCCTCCCTGCGAAGGCACGGCCGAGGGTGACCTCGTCGGCGTACTCGAGGTCGCCTCCCACCGGCAGTCCACTCGCAAGTCGCGTCACGCGCAACCCCAACGGCTTGAGCATCCGGGTCAGGTAGGTCGCCGTCGCCTCCCCCTCGAGGTTCGGGTCGGTGGCGAGGATGATCTCCGTGACCTCGTCGTCGCCGAGGCGCACCATCAGCTCACGGATGTGCAGCTGCTCCGGCCCGATCCCGTCGATCGGGCTGATCGCGCCGCCCAGCACGTGGTAGCGGCCCTTGAACTCGCGGGTGCGCTCGATGGCGACGACGTCCTTGTACTCCTCCACGATGCAGATCACCGAGGGGTCGCGGCGCGGGTCCCGGCAGATCCGGCACTCCTCCTCGGAGGAGACGTTGAAGCAGATCCGGCAGAACTTCACCTTGACGGTGACCTCGAGCAGCGCGTCGGCGAGCCGGCGCACGTCCGCCGGGTCGGCGGCGAGGAGGTGGAACGCGATCCGCTGCGCTCCCTTCGGACCCACGCCGGGCAGCCGGCCCAGCTCGTCGATCAGGTCCTGGACGACGCCCTCGTACACCCGCGCAGCCGCTCAGAAACCGAGCTTGCCGCCGCCGGGCAGCCCCGGCAGACCGCCCTCGCCCGGGCCACCGAAGCCCTCGCCGCCCAGCCCGCCGAGCCCACCCGCGAGCGGGCCGAGCTTCTCCGCGGCCAGCTTGTCGGCCTCGGCACGCGCGTCGCGGTACGCCGCCACCACGAGGTCGCCGAGGTCGGCCACGCTCTCCGCGTCGGCGCCGTCGAAGGAGCCGACCGGGATCGTGACGCCCTTGAGCTCGCCCGAGCCGGAGACCGTGACGGTGATGCCGCCGCTGCGACCGTCCACCTCGGTCTGCTCCAGCTCGGCCTGGGCGCTGACGAGCTGCTCCTGCATGGCCTGGGCCTGCTGCAGCAGGGCCCCCATGTCGAGGCCGCCGAGCGGGTTGCCGCCGCCGGCGGCCGGGTCGAACGGGTTCTGGGTCATCGAGGACTCCTGGTGTCGCGGTCGGTCGTGCGGTCGGAGAAGCGGTCGAGCAAGAGGTCGTGCCCCGTCAATCGTGCCGGATCTGCTCGATCACCCGGGCCCCGAGCTCGCGCTCGAGCAGCTCGGTGCCCGCGAGCTCGGGGGTGTTGTCGTCGGGGTCGTCGGGCGACGCGGCCGCGTCCGGGTCCTCGTCGGCCCAGCTCGGCGGCTCGTCGCGACCGTCGTACGCCGGCGGCGGGCCGTCGCGGTCGGGCGGGGCGGTCGCCGTCCAAGGGCCGTCGGCGCCACGCCCGCCGCGGGTCTCGGGTCCGCGGTCGCCGCCCTGCGACGGTCGCTCGGTCTGCTCGGCCGCCCGTCCGGACGGTTCCGGCCGGCGGTCCTCGCCGGCACCGGTGTCGCGGCCGCGGTCCTGACCGGCCTGCTGACCGCCCTGGCCACCCTGGCCGCCCTGTTGGCCGCCCTGTTGGCTGCCGGGCTGGTCGCTCGACCGGCCCCACTCCTGGCCCTGGGGCGCCGGCGGCTCGGGACGCCGCTCGGGGGCGCGTCCTGCCCCGCCCGCCGCACCGGGGTCGACGATGGCCTCGATGCGCCAGTCGAAGCCGAACGTGCGGGCCGCCGCCTGACGCACGATGTCGATGCTGCCGCCCGACTCGAACGACTGGCGCGCACCGGCGTTCGCGAACCCCAGCGTGAGGACGTTGCCGTCGAACGCCACGACCTGGGCGTGCTGGGACAGGTGGATCCAGGTCACCCGGCGGATCGACTTCGTCGCGTCGACCACGTCGGGCCAGAGGCGACGCACCTCGGCCAGGCTCATGCCGCCGGTCGTCGCCGGCGCGGCCGGAGCAGCGGCCGGCTCGGCGGCCGCATGCTGCGGCGCGGGGGACGGTTCGTGGGACGGCTCGGGCTGCGGTGCGTCGCGGCGCGCGGCGCCGCCACCGGCGACCTCGACCACCGGCCACCCGTCGTCCTCGGCCTGCTGGACCGGCTCGGGCGTCGGCTCGGGCGTCGGCTCGGGCGGTCGCTGCGGCTCGGGCGTCGGC
Source organism: Nocardioides imazamoxiresistens (assembly GCF_032378595.1). NCBI lineage: Bacteria > Bacillati > Actinomycetota > Actinomycetes > Propionibacteriales > Nocardioidaceae > Nocardioides > Nocardioides imazamoxiresistens. The sequence continues at coordinate 221,710 of NZ_JAVYII010000004.1, read as the reverse complement.
TCGGGGGCGGGCTCGGGCGCTGCCTCGGTGCTCGGCTGCGGGCGCTCGTCGACGCGCGGCGCGGCGGGACGCTCCGGCGCGGGGGCGGGGGCCGGTGAAGGCGCCGGCGCGGAGGCCGGTGCAGGTGCAGGCGCCGCCGGGCCGGGCAGGGACCCGCCGGGCACGGAGAGGCGTCGCTCCAGACGGTCGAGGCGCGCCATCACGCCGTCGGTCGTGGAGTCGGCGCCGGGCAGCAGCACGCGGGCGCAGATGAGCTCGAGCAGCAGGCGCGGCGAGGTGGCGCCACGCATCTCGGTCAGACCGGTCGCGACCAGGTCTGCGGCACGGCTCAGCTCCGCGCCGCCGAAGCGGGCCGCCTGGGACGTCAGCCGCTCCCCCGCGTCGTCGGACACGTCGAGCAGACCGGTCGTCGGCGCGTCGGGCACGGCCGCCACGATCACGAGGTCGCGCAGCCGCCGCAGCAGGTCCTCGGTGAACCGCCGCGGGTCCTGTCCCGTCTCGATGACCTTGTCGACCACGCGGAAGACGCCACCGCCGTCGGCCGCGGCGAAGGCGTCGACGATCTCGTCCAGCAGCGAGTCGGGTGTGTAGCCCAGCAGCCCGGTCGCCAGCGCGTGCGTCACGCCGTCCGACCCCGACCCGCCGATCAGCTGGTCGAGCACGGAGAGGGTGTCGCGGGCGGACCCGCCGCCGGCACGGACGACCAGCGGCACCGCGGCCGGCTCGAGCGGCACGCCTTCGCGCTGGCAGAGCTCGGAGAGGTAGGACGACAGCAGCCGCGGCGGGATCAGCCGGAACGGGTAGTGGTGCGTGCGCGAGCGGATGGTCGGGATGACCTTCTCGGGCTCCGTGGTCGCGAAGATGAAGCGCAGGTGGGGCGGGGGCTCCTCGACCAGCTTCAGCAGCGCGTTGAAGCCCTGCGTGGTCACCATGTGGGCCTCGTCGATGACGTAGACCTTGTAGCGGCTCTGCACCGGCGCGAAGAACGCCTTCTCGCGCAGGTCGCGGGCGTCGTCGACACCACCGTGCGACGCCGCGTCGATCTCGATGACGTCGATCGAGCCCGGACCGCCGCGGGCCAGGTCACGGCAGGACCGGCACTCGCCGCACGGGTCGGCGATCGGCGCCTGCTCGCAGTTCAGGGCCCGCGCGAGGATCCGGGCGCTGGTGGTCTTGCCGCACCCGCGGGGCCCGGAGAACAGGTACGCGTGGTTCACGCGGTTGCTCGCCAGCGCGGCGCGCAGCGGCTCGGTGACGTGATCCTGGCCGATGACCTCGGCGAACGTCTCCGGGCGGTAGCGCCGGTACAGAGCAAGGGGTGATTCCACGAGAAGCACCCTAGCCAGAGGTTCTGACAGTCCGGTCAGCTCGGTCGCGCGGCGCGACCCGGCCGCACCGGGCTCCCGGACCGACCGGCCCGGCCGGCCGCGATCCCCGCGACCAGCGCGGCGCCGATCACCGCCGCGGCGGCCACCGCGAGACCCCACACGCCCGGGTCGTCGTTGCCGAGGCCCGTCGCGGTGATCCCGCCGAGGGCCCAGATCCCGGCCACCACGTAGGCCACGACGCGGGTGGCGTACGCCAGCGCCGCCAGCACCACGGCCGCTCCCGCGAGCAGCACCAGCTGCCAGCCGAGGCCGCCCACGTCGAACGCGCCGACCTCCACCAGGGCGGTGCCCAGGTTGAGGAAGAAGGCCGCGGTGACCCAGCCGGCGTACAGGCCCACGGCCGCGCGGGAGAGCCGCGCGAGCCACCGGGGCACCAGGCCCGAGCGCGCCACGACCAGGACGCCGTCGACGGCGGCGGCGAGCATCAGGGCCAGCGCGGCCGCGGTGGCGAGGCTCGAGCCGAGGGCGGACATCGCGATCCAGAGGGCTCCGGAGGCGTAGAGCAGCACCTGGTCCAGCTGGAGCCGGCGCGGCAGACCGCCCGGGCCGGCCACCAGCGCACCCACGGCCTGCGCGATCGCCAGCAGGTAGATGACGCCCCAGATCCCGAAGGCCCACCCGGCCGGGGAGACGAGGAGGTCCGGCGCGGAGCCCGCTCCCGGGGTGTCGCCCGAGACCCCGATCGATACGGCCGGCGCCGCCACCTGCAGCACCGAGGCCCCCAGGACCACCCAGGCCAGCGGGCGGGTCCCGGCCGGGCGGACGGGAGCGACTGCTGCGGGGGCGGAGGGCGTGGTCATGCGTTCACGGTAGGCGCGAGGCCCTGACGGGCCCCGGAGACGCAAAGGCCCCCCGTGCACCCGGCAGAGCTCACTTACCCTTGCTGCCTTCCGGCCCTGGGGGAGTTGGGCGAGGTGCCGCCACACGGGGGGTTGGGGGCGAGTGTAGGCGAGCCCCGCGACGGGACGAAAGTCGGCGCCGCGCCCCTGCCCGATTTCACCGCCCCGACGCCAGCCGCTAACCTCCTCCGCGGAGGTATCGCCTAGTGGCCTATGGCGCACGGCTGGAATCCGTGTTGGGTTAACGCCCTCGGGGGTTCGAATCCCCCTACCTCCGCCAGACGGAACACGAGAGCCCCCGCCGGCACCAGCCGACGGGGGCTCTCGCGCGTCCGGTGGCGCCTCGGTAGGGTCGGCGCCGTGAAGCCACTGCTGAGGAACCTTCGCCGTGCCGTCCGGGGCCAGGAGACGGCGAAGCCGACCCCGGCCAGCCCCCCGCCCGCAGCGGCGCCGACCGAGCCGGTCGTGCCGGCCGAGCCGGAGCAGCCCCGCGAGCCTCGGCTCGACGACATCCGCGGCTGGTTCCCCGCGAGCGACCAGGCGACCTTCACGTGGCTGCTCGACCACCAGCGGGCCACCGAGCCCGCCGGCGACGTGGTCGAGCTCGGCGTGTTCATGGGCAAGAGCGCGGTGTACGTCGGCCAGCACCTCGCCGAGGGCGAGCGCTTCACGGTCGTCGACCTCTTCGACGACGTCACCGACGAGGCGTCGATCCCCGCCTCGGAGCGCACGACCTACCGCTCGCTGACGCAGAAGACGTTCGAGGAGAACTACCTGAAGTTCCACCCGGAGCTCCCGGTCGTCGTCCGCGGCCTGTCCAGCGTGGTGCGCGAGCACGTCGAGGCCGACACGTGCCGCTTCGTGCACGTCGACGCCTCGCACATGTACGACCACGTCCGCGAGGACGCCGAGTCCGCGCGGCTGCTGCTGCGCGAGGGCGGCATCGTCTGCTTCGACGACTACCGCTCGGCCCACACCCCCGGCACGGCCGCCGCCGTGTGGGAGACGGTGCTCGACGACGGGCTGCAGGTGATCTGCCTGACCGGCCAGAAGCTCTACGGCACCTGGGGCGACCCCGAGCCCGGCCGCGCGGCCGTCCGCGCCGGCGTCGCGGCCAGCGACGCCTTCAAGCTCGACGAGCAGACGATCCGCGACCAGCCCATCCTGCGGATCTACTGAGACCGGTCTACCGGGTCCCGCGCCCGGCGCGCCGCAGCGCGGGACGCAGCACCAGCGCGAGCACCACGCCGGCGCCGGCGAGCAGGCCCCACCACAGGAACTCCGTGCGCGACCGGTCCAGCGGGTCCTCGGGCAGCCGGGGGGCCTGGGCCTGCACGGACTCCCGCGGCACCCCGCTCGACTCGACGAGCGTGCCGTCCGGCTGCACGTCCAGCACCCGGCTGAGGGCCTCGACGGGCTGCACGCTCCCGGCCCCGGAGTACGCGTTGGGTGCGTCCGTGACGCCGCCCGCCGTCTCGATGATCCGGGTCCGCACCTGCGCGGGCGTCCAGCCGGGGTTGCTGGCGAACATCAGGGCCGCCACACCGCTGACCACGGCGGCCGCGTAGCCCGACGAGCCGTCGACCTCGCACGTGCCGCCCAGCCCGTCGAAGGTGATGGCGCCGCTGGGGGCCACCACGTCGGTGCGGTAGGACGGCACGTTCGTGCCCGCCGCGTCGGACCCGAGCCGCGGCAGCGCGCCGACCGCGAGCACGTGCGGCTGCTCGAAGCCGGCCGGGAAGGACGGGGGCTCGTCGGTCGAGATGTCCGGCGGCGGGTTGCCCGGTCCGTACGGCTCCTCCGGGGGGACCGCCTCGCCCTGGGCGGCGACGACCAGCACGCCCTGGTCGGCCAGCGCCGCGACCTGGGTCTCCAGCGCACCGTCCCCGGCGTCGGCGACGCCGACCGACACGGTCGCCACCCGGATGCCGAGGTTCGCCGCGTTCTGCGCCACCCAGGCGAGCCCCGCCTCCACGGACTGGGCCGTGGGCTCGACCAGCTGCGGGCCGCCCCCGCCCTCCGGCGCCTCGCCGGTGCGGACGTCGGCGACCTGGACCGAGAAGATCCGGGCCCCGGGCGCCACGCCCGGAGCCGGCTCCCCGTCGGCCGCCGTGCCCGCGACGATGCCCGCCACCTGGGTCCCGTGCAGCGACTCGACCTGCGCCGTGGGCGCCGGCGAGCCGAAGGTGCCGGACCCCTCGACCGCGAGCCGCGCGCTCGGCACGACGCCGGTGCCGAGCACCGCGACGCCGACGTCGGTGGCGGCGGGGTAGTCGGCGTGCAGGGTCGTGAAGTCGAGCTCGGTCGCGAGGGGCGAGGCCCCCGGGGTGTCGAGGGCCTCGGCGTCGGGCTGGTTGTCCGGCGGGCACGGGACGGCCGTCAGCGCCGGCTGCGGGGCGGTGCCCGACGCGTGCGCTCCCACCGGCACGACCGCGGTCGCCGCGACCGCGAGAGCACCCGCGAGAGCACCGAGGGTGCGCGACCTCATCCGGAGCCCTCGCCGGCCCCGTCGGTCCCGTCGGTCGCCTCGGTCGCGTCGGCCTCGGCCGAACCGCACGACTGCTGGGCCTGGCGCTCGGCGCTCAGGGTCTTCAGCGCCTCGTCGCGGGTGAGCGTGACGCCGCAGGAGAACGTCTCGACCCAGGCGGTGGGCACGACCCGGGCCTGGTCGCGGCCGTAGCCGAGACGCTGCAGCGAGTCGCCGGGCAGCGCGTACCGGATGCCCTGGGGGTCGATGAGGAACGCGTCCTCGGCGGCCGTCGCGGTGAAGCCGCCGACGCGCACGACCGAGCCACGAGCGCGCTCGACGTAGCCGACGTGGGTGTCGGGCGCCAGGTCACCGGCCGCCACCTCCGGGGTGGGCCGCACGCCCAGGACCACGGTGGGCGGCTCGTCGGCATGGGTCTGCAGCACTGCGCAGAGGTCCGCGGTGACCCCGCCACCCAGCGCCGCCGGCACCGCGCCGGGCCAGACGTCGTCGGGGTACGGGTTCGACCCGCGGGTGCCGGGGAGCTCGTCGACCTCGACGGGCGCGGCGCGGCCGGGCAGCGCCGCGTACACCGCGCTCGCGAACTCCGAGAGCGGCCAGTACCCGTCCGACCCGACGACCGCGTCCTCCCCCTGGTAGGTCACCAGGGTGCCGGCCGCCAGCGGCTGCCCCTCGGCGTCCGTCAGGCCCGGCACCTGGCCCGAGAAGGACGCGCCGCCGAAGTCGAAGGCGGCCGCGTTGAGGGCGGGGCCCGCCGGCAGCATGTCGAGCCAACGGCTCGGGACCTCGACCACGTCCTCGAGGCCGGGCCCCCGCAGGTTGGTGAGGACGCGGTTGAGGTCCTCGGGGTCGGAGGGCAGCTTCATCCGGAAGTAGCGGACCTCGCCGGTCGCGGCGGCCGGCTGGCCGGGGGTCACGACGTAGTACGACTCCCCCGAGCGCACGAACGCCGACTGCTCGGTGACGAGGTCGACCTGCGGCGTCGAGGTGACGGCGGTGCGCACGCCGGCGCCCGGCGCCGTGCACGACGTCCAGCCGTCCTCGACCAGCGCGCTGTCGCTGGGGGTGGTGACCGGGGCGTTCGGGATGCCGATGCCCTCGATGACCTCGTAGCGGTCGATCTCCGACTGCGGCACCGTCACCGGGTCGAGGTCCTCACCGACGATGAGCCGCGCGGAGACCGTGTTGACGACCGGGATCAGCACCGGGTCGTCGTCGCCCTCGTCGTTCTGCACCAGGTAGAGCTGCACCGTCCCCTCGGCGACGACGAAGCCGCCGCGGTCGGCCCAGCCCGCGTCGGGACGCGGCTTGAGGAAGCCCAGCACCGCGCCGGCGGCGAGCACCAGGACGGTCAGGGCAATCCCGCCGGCCAGCGCCCGGCCCGGCCGGCTCGGCTCCACCTCGCGTCCGCCGGGGGCGCCGCTGACGAAGGCGGTGACGAGGCGTCGCCGCGAGAACGAGTACGCCTCGACCAGGTCGCGCTTGGTGGCCACCCGCTCAGCCCCCGAACCGTCCGAAGAGGTTGACCGCGACGGCCAGCACGGGGAACAGCGCGACGAGGGCGATCGTCTCGACCACGTCGCCGACGCGGGCGCGTCGGATGGAGGTCGACCCCGGCACGAGGGTGCCGACCAGGACCAGCCCGCCGGCGACCGCGAGCCCCACCGCGGCCACCGGCCGCCAGTCGGGGTGCAGGACCAGGACCGAGAGGCCGATGACGAGCAGGGCGGCGATGCCGGAGACCAGCCCGGCGAGCACCTCGGTGCCCGTCCGGTACTGCCGCGTGCGCAGCATGATGATCGCCGAGCACAGGAGCACGAGGACCGTGCCCACCGCGCCCAGCGAGACGGCCAGCGGCGCCACCAGCACCAGGAGCACGCCGACGGCGACGGTCAGGCCGACGAGGATCTCGTGTGCGGCGCGCGCGTCGGCGAGCACCTTGTCCGCGTCGATGTCGCCCGGCGTGGCCTCGATGTCCTCGATGGAGGCCAGCTGGTCGACCCGGGTCGCGGTCGCGCTGAGGGCGAGCCAGGGGAAGACGCTGCCGGCCACCACGACGAGCACGAGCAGCGAGGCGAGGACGGAGGCCGGCGAGAGGTCCGTGACGTCGAAGAGCCAGCCGCACACGGCCAGCACGCCGCCGACGAAGATCGGCGGCACGAGCAGCGGCCGGCCGTCCTCGATGCCGACCACGACGACGAGCGCGGCGAGCACCACCCCGGCCCCGACGTAGGTCCCGCCGAGGCCCAGCAGCACCTCGTCGCGGCCGACGAGCGCTCCGGCGACCCCGCCGTAGACCGCCGCCACGGTGCCGAGCACCACGGCGGCCTGGCGCTCGCGCTGCACGCGGGAGAGCACGATGGCCGCCGCGGACAGCAGCACCGCGACCACGCCGGCGCCGACGGCACCGAGGGTCTGGTCGGTCTGCAGGAGCAACGAGTACGCCCCCACCAGCAGCAGCAGCGCGGAGGCGCCCAGCGCGGTGCGTCGCCCGGCCGCCGGCTCCCAGGGCCGCAGCTCCTTCTCCACGACGTCCGTCATCGCCTCGACGACGTCGTCGTAGACCCGCGGGGGCGTCTGGTCCACGCCGGCGCTGACGGTGAGCAGGCTGCCGTCCTCGACGCCCTGGATGGTCAGACCCGCGTCGTGGGCCAGGACACGACCGTCCTGGGTGACCACCGCGTACCCCCCGTAGACGGTCGCGCCGTCGAGGAGGCCGACGCTGCGGGCCAGCTCGGGCACGAGCTCCGCGACCGGCACGGCGGCCGGGAGGACGAGGTCGACGCGGCGACGCCCGGAGGCGATCGTGACGCGCACGAGTCCCGAGGCACCGACCTGGGTCTGGGTCATGCAGCGTCTCCCTCCGTGGGCCCTGTCGTGGGCACCGGCCCGAACCGCGCCCGCCAGCGAGCGCCCCGCATGCTATCGAGCGGCGCCGACGAACCTCCGTCGGCAGACCGCGAGCCGCCCCCGGCACCGCGTCGCGGTGTCCGGGGGCGGCTCGGTGGTGCGATCAGACGCCGTAGTTGCCGGCCTCGCGGCGGTCGGTCGACTGGAAGTTCTCGGACGAGGCACGCACCGTGGTGGCGGTCGACTCGAGGAACTGGGTCATCTCCAGCATCGCGCCGTCCCAGCGCTGCTTGGCGATGGTGTAGGCGCCCTGCGCCTCACCGCTCCAGTCGCTGCGCAGGGGGGCGAGCTCGCTCTCGAGCTCGTTGAGACGCCCGTCGATGCCGCGCGCCGTGGACTGCAGGTTCTGGATCGCGCCCTCGAGGGCCGCGTAGTTGACGATGATTCCGCTCATGACAATTCCTTCCGGGTCCGGATGTCCGGGATCAGGCGTCGAGCGCCGGGAACTTGGACACGTACGCGGCGGCCTCCGCCTCGTCCGCGGCGGTCGTGGTGCTCTGCGTGCCACGCAGGGCGTTCTCCAGGTCGCCGAGCGCGTCGAGGACGATGCGCTGACGCTCCTGCCACTGGTTCTGGAGGTTCTGGAACGCGGTTCCACCCTGGCCCCGCCACTGGGCGGCCATGCCCTGGATGTCGGTCGCGAGCTGGTTGCAGCGCTGGGTCACGTCGGCCCGGGCGCCCGAGACGCGCTCCGCCGCGTTGACGAGTGTTCCCTCGCCTACCTGCAGGTTCTCTGACATGTCGTCACTCCTCTTCCCCGTGCTGCTCGGCCCGAGGACATGTACGTGGAAAACGGAAGCGCTGCCGCCGGGCGGGTTGCCTGCGTGCCGCAGCGGGGGCTGTGGTACCCGACGCCCTGAGCGCTAAACACCTACCCCGTGATTTCCCAGATCCTGCGAAAGACGCCGACGGTCACCACGAACGCGGGCACCGACGCGGCCACGGCGAACGCCTCCGCGAGCTCCGCGCGGCGGCCCCACCACACGGAGCGCCAGCCCCGACCGACCGCGACCGCCGCCGGCACGAGGGCCAGCCCCAGGACGAAGGCGGCGATGCCGACCTGCGAGCGCCAGTCCCGCTCGGCCACCACGAGGACGAGCACGGCGCCGAGGCACCACAGGCCCGCGACGCGCAGCAGCAGCCGCGCCGTCGCGTGGCGGTAGCTGCGCGCCACGAGCAGCTGGGTGCAGCCGACGAGCGCGACCAGCAGCGGGGAGCCGATCCGGTCCAGCGGCAGGTGGGTGGTGGTCAGCACCAGCGGCGCCGCGACGACGGTGACCACGAGCACGGCGGCGGCCGCCGCGGCGACCGTGCGGGACCCGTGGTCGACCACCTGCTCGACCGACTCGCGCAGCACGATCGTGCGCGCCCGCGGGCTCTTGCGGTCGCCCTCGCGCGCCGACCAGGCCGACACGGCCAGCCGGTCGAAGTCGACCAGCGCCTGGTCGGGCACGTCCACGGCGAACGAGGGCACGACCCGGCCCGCCAGCATGGCGCCGAGCAGGAGCGTCGCCCACACGACGCGCTCGTCGAGACCCAGGACGGCCCCCGCCCCGGCGACCACGAAGACCGCCGAGCCGGCCCACATCCACACGCGCAGCACCTCGCGCCCGGCGTCGCCCAGCGCGGCGCCGACCGCGGCGGTCAGCGCGGCCGCGGCGCCGGCGATCCCGACCACCATCGGCAGGCGGGCGGAGCCGTCGTCCCAGGCGACGGTGAGTCCGGCGGCGGCGCCGAACACGGGCGCCACGGCGGCCCGGCGGGCGACGAGCCGGCCGACGGGCAGGACGGCGAGCAGCGCCGCGGCGACGAGGGCCCCGGCGACGACGTCGCGGTCGACGCCGGCGGCAGCGGTGGCGTACACCCCCGCCAGCAGCGCGCAGAGGCCGGCGAGGACGAGGAGGCTGGCCGTCGTGGTGGGGCGCTCGGCCCCGCGGCGGGCCGCCTCGGCGGCCTCCGCCGGCGAGACCGGCGGAGGCACGGCGGGCGCGGTGACGAGCACGGAGCCGGTGGTGACACCGGCGATCCCCAGGAGCAGGTCGGCGCGCACCTCGCGGCCGCGTCCGTCGAAGAGCCGGGCGGCGGGCGGGGTGCCGGTCTGGCGCGCGTACTCCTTCAGCACGTCCGCCGGCGTCGCCCCCTCGGGCACGAGCAGGTCGAGGACCCCCGCGACGCCGTGCACGCTGACGGCGAGCATCCCGCTCGCCGGGCCGCCGGGTCCTCCGGTCGCCGCGGACGTGGCGGGCAGGGCCTCGGCGGGCTCGACCGTGCCGGTCATCGGATCCCCCTCGGCCGCTCGACGCTGTCGTGGCAGGAGGGTAGCCCGTCGTCGGAACGCCCACCTATCATCGGCCCCGCCGTGAGCGGGACGGGTTTCGGACACCCGACCGTCGAGCACAAGGGGGCACGTGAGCACCACCCTGCGCAGCAGTCACCGGGTCGACGCGCCCGAGCCGCCCTCCGGGCAGATCACCCTGCAGCCCCCTCCGCAGATCCAGGAGCACGAGGGCGCCGGCGGCGTGCTGATGAACGCCATCCCGATGCTCGGCAGCATCGGCTCGATCGTGGTGATCGCCTCGCTCAGCAGCCAGGGCGGCAGCACCGGTACGCGCAGCATGCTCGCGGCGGGCATGTTCCTCTTCGCGACGCTCGGCTTCGTCGCGGTGCAGATCGACCGGCAGCGCAAGCAGCGCAACCAGCAGGTCACGGGCTCGCGCACGGAGTACCTGCGCTACCTCTCCGGGATCCGCAAGGCCGCCCGCGACTCCGCCGACCGCCAGCGCCGCGCCCTGACCTGGCACCACCCCGCCCCCGAGGCGCTGCCCGCCATCGCGGAGGAGCGCACCCGGCTGTGGGAGCGCACCAGCGCCGACGAGCTGTTCCTGCACGCGCGCTGGGGCGTGTGCCCGCAGCCGCTCTCGATCGACCTCGTCCCGCCGGCGAGCGCCCCGATCGACCAGGTCGACCCGGCCGCCGCCTCGGCGCTGCACCGCCTGCTCGTCGTCCACCGCGTCCAGCCCGACCTGCCGGCCTCCGTCGACCTCACGGCCTTCGACCGCCTCGAGATCTGCGGTCCCCGCGAGCAGGCCCGCTCCCTGGCCCGCGCGCTGCTGACCAGCGCCGTCACCTTCCACAACCCCGAGCACCTCGTCGTCGCGGTGCTCAGCTCCGAGGCCAACCTGGAGCACTGGGACTGGCTGAAGTGGCTCCCCCACGCCCAGAGCGCGCAGGAGACCGACGCGGTCGGCCCCAAGCGGATGGTCACCACGTCGATCGACGACCTGGCGGGCCTGCTGCCCCCCGACCTCTCCGAGCGTCCGCGCTTCGGCGCGGACGAGCGCCCCGCGACGCCGCACGTCGTGCTGGTCGTCGACGGCGGCCGCCTGCCGCCCGGCAACCACGTGATCCCGCCCGACGGGCTGCACGGCGTCACCGTGCTCGACCTGCCCTCGCGCTGGGACGAGCTGGAGGACGCCACCCGGCTGCGCCTGGAGCTCAAGGGCGAGGACGAGCAGGGCCGCCTGCGCGTCGAGGCGGTACGCCTGCGTGCCGAGGCCGTCGTCGGCACGGCCGACCAGTGCACCGTCGCGACCGCCGAGGCGCTCGCCCGGCGGTTGACGCCGCTGCACACCGTGACCTCCGGCGACACCTCGGACAGCGGCTCGGTGGAGACCGGGCCGACCGACTTCATGGACCTGCTCGGCCTGGGCGACGTGCACCGCTACGAGCCCGCGAACGTGTGGCGGCCCCGCCCCGCCCGTGACCGGCTGCGGGTGCCGGTGGGCATCGGCGACGGCGGCCTGGTGCACCTCGACATCAAGGAGTCCGCCCAGCAGGGCATGGGCCCCCACGGCCTGGTGATCGGCGCGACGGGCTCCGGCAAGTCGGAGTTCCTGCGCACGCTGGTGCTCGGCCTGGCGATGACGCACTCGTCGGAGCAGCTCAACATGGTGCTCGTCGACTTCAAGGGCGGCGCGACCTTCGCCGGGATGTCCCAGATGCCGCACGTCTCCGCGGTGATCACCAACCTGAGCCAGGAGCTCACGCTGGTCGACCGCATGCAGGACGCCCTGTCGGGCGAGATGGTGCGGCGCCAGGAGCTGCTGCGCGAGGCCGGCAACTACGCGTCCATCCGCGACTACGAGCGCGCCCGGGCCTCCGGGGAGCCGCTGGCCCCGATGCCGTCGCTCTTCGTGGTCGTCGACGAGTTCTCCGAGATGCTCTCGGCCAAGCCCGAGTTCATCGACCTCTTCGTCGCGATCGGCCGGCTCGGCCGGTCGCTGGGCCTGCACCTGCTGCTCGCCTCGCAGCGCCTGGAGGAGGGCCGCCTGCGCGGTCTCGAGTCGCACCTGTCCTACCGGATCGGTCTGCGCACCTTCTCGGCCGCCGAGTCCCGCGCCGTGCTCGGCGTCCCGGACGCGTACGAGCTGCCGGCCGTGCCCGGGCTCGGCTACCTCAAGCCCGACCAGTCGACGCTGCTGCGCTTCAAGGCGGCCTACGTCTCCGGGCCGCCGCCGACCGCGCGGACGCACGTGCGCCGCGACGAGGGCGGCAACGTGCGCGGCATCCTCCCCTTCACGATCTCGGAGGTGCAGTCGCTCGAGGCCCCCGAGCCCGTCGAGGAGGCGGTGGCGCCCGAGCGCGGCTCGTCCGGCGAGCAGCCGTCGCTGCTCGACATCGCGGTCGAGCGGATGCAGGGCCAGGGGCCGGAGGCCCACCAGGTGTGGCTGCCGCCGCTCGACGTGCCCGACACCCTCGACGCGCTCATGGACGACCTGCGGGTCGTGCCCGAGCTCGGTCTGGTCTCCCCCGCGTGGCGGCGCCACGGCGGTCTGGTCGTGCCGCTCGGCACGGTCGACCGGCCCCGCGAGCAGCGGCGCGACACGATGACGGTCAACATGAACGGCGCGACCGGCCACGTCGCGGTGGTCGGCGGCCCGCGCTCGGGCAAGAGCACCCTGCTGCGCACGATCGTGACGAGCACGGCGCTGACGACGACGCCGCTGGAGTCGCAGTTCTACGTGCTCGACTTCGGGGGCGGCACCTTCGCGCCGATGGCCGACATGCCGCACGTGTCCGGCGTCGGTACGCGCGCGGAGCCCGACGTGGTGCGCCGCGTCGTCGCCGAGGTCAAGGGCATCGTGGAGAAGCGCGAGGCGTACTTCCGCGCGCAGGGCATCGACTCGATCGAGACCTACCGCCGGCGCCGCCGCGAGGGCCGCGCCGACGACGGCTACGGCGACATCTTCCTCGTCGTCGACGGCTGGAGCACGCTGCGCAGCGACTTCGACGACCTGGAGATGGAGCTGCAGCAGCTGGCGGGGCGCAGCCTCACCTTCGGCCTGCACCTCGTGGTCGCCGCCGGCCGCTGGGCGGACTTCCGCTCCGCGATGCGCGACGTGTTCGGCACGCGCCTCGAGCTGCGGCTCGGCGACCCCGTCGACTCCGAGATCGACCGTAAGATCGCCGCCCTCGTGCCGACCGGCCGCCCCGGTCGCGGCCTGGTCGCCGGCAAGCTGCACTACCTCGGTGCGCTCCCCCGCGTCGACGGCGACCCCGACGCCTCCACCCTCGGCGAGGGCGTCGAGGACCTGGTGCGACGCATGCGCGAGGCCTGGACGGGGCCGACCGGCCCGAAGCTGCGCCTGCTGCCCGAGCTCATCGACCACGCCACCGTGGTCGAGCAGGCCGAGCGGCTGCGCCTCGACGAGCACACCACGCTCGCCGGCAGCGGCCGGATCCTGCTCGGGGTCAACGAGAAGGACCTCGCGCCGGTCGGGATCGACGTCGACGCGGAGCCGCACCTGCTGGTCTTCGGCGACGGGCGCTCGGGCAAGAGCGCCCTGCTGCGCAGCTACGTGCGCGAGGTGATGCGCACGCGCACCAACAAGCAGGCGCAGATCGTGGTCGTCGACTACCGGCGCTCGCTGCTGGGCGAGGTGCCGGAGGAGTACCAGCTCAACTACCTGACCAGCGCCGCGCAGGCGACGCCGCTGCTGCGGGACCTGGCCAAGTACCTCGAGAACCGGATCCCGGGACCCGACGTGACGCCGGAGCAGTTGCGCAACCGCTCCTGGTGGACCGGCGCCGAGGTGTTCATCGTGATCGACGACTACGACCTCGTCGCGACGGGTCAGAACTCGCCGGCACAGCCGCTGCAGCCGCTGATGGCCCAGGCCCGCGACGTGGGGCTGCACATGGTCGTCGCACGGCGCGCCGGCGGTGCGTCTCGGGCGCTGTACGAGCCCGTCATCCAGTCGATGCGCGACCTCGCGATGCCCGGCATCGTGCTGTCGGGCTCGCCGGAGGAGGGCTTCCTGCTCGGCAAGGTCAAGCCGCAGAAGGCGCCGCCCGGCCGCGGCCGCCTGGTCACCCGCGACCGCGGCACCGAGGTCGTGCAGCTCGGCTGGTCGGCCCCGGCCGACCTGTGAGGGGGTCGCGAGCGTTCCCGTCCGGACCGCTACCGCACCCGGCCGACGCGCCGAGCCCCGGCGCCCGGTCGGGGAGCGCCCTGCGCTCCGTATGATCGCCTCCGTGATCTTCAAGCGCGTCGGCAGCGGGCGGCCCTACCCCGCCCACGGTCTCGACGCCGGCGACTGGGCCGCGGTGCCGCCGCGCCAGGTGCGGCTCGACCAGCTGGTGACCACCAAGGACACCCTGCAGCTCGCCGCGCTGCTCGACGAGGACTCGACGTTCTTCGGCGACCTGTTCGCCCACGTGGTGATGTGGCACGGCGAGATGTACCTCGAGGACGGCCTGCACCGCGCGCTGCGCGCGGCGCTCCAGCAGCGCAACGTCCTGCACGCCCGCGTGATCGTGGTGGAGTCGTGAGCGGCACCGGCGGCACCGGCCCGAGGAAGCCCGGCAAGCCGGGCGGCCAGGGCAAGCCGCTGCCCGCCCGCCCGGGCCAGGGCGGCGAGGAGGCGACCCGCCCGATCCGGAAGCCGGGTGCGTCCGACCGGCCGCGCGGTGAGGCCGGCCCGGCCGCCGGCACGGGTCCACGGGGCACGCGCCCCACGCGCCAGTCCCAGACGATGCCGGCGGACCGGTCCGCGGCGAAGCCCGGTGGGGCGAGCAAGCCGGGAGCCAAGCCTGGAGCCAAGCCCGCGACCCCGGCCGCCGCGACGAGCGCCGCGGCCGCGCCGCCCCGGGAGGGTCTGAGCCGGCGCGCGCGGTCGAACATCACGGTCGCCGTGCTCGTCGCGGTGCTGCTGTTCTTCTTCGTGTGGGGCTGGTCCCGGACGACGGCTCCGCTGCCGGAGGCGAACCTCGGCTCGCAGAGCACGGACATCTGCACCGTCCGCGACTTCACGGCCGGCGACGCGCTCACCCCGGCGGACGTGGCGGTCAGCGTCTACAACGCCAGCGGCCGCTCGCAGCTGGCGCAGCAGACGATGACGACCCTGACGCAGTCCGGCTTCGTGGCCGGCCGGGCCGGCAACGCCCCGGAGGGCATGCAGGTCGACCGCGTCGAGATCCGCGCCCGGAACACGGAGTCGGCCGCGGTCCAGCTGGTCCGCGGCACGATCGGGGACCCGGCGGTCGTCGTCGCGGACCCCGAGGTGGACGGCATCGCCATCTACCTCGGCCCGAGCTGGAACGGGCCGACCGGCCAGGCGCAGCAGAGCGTGACGGTCAACGCGGACGAGAGCGTCTGCGGTCCGCCGGAGGCCGAGCTGCCGTGACCGGAGTGCGTACGCCCTGACCGGGGGCGTACGCGGGGGCCACCGCTCGGCCCTGCCCTCAGCCCGGCTCGCGGCGCCAGCGCGCGAGCCGGCCGTAGCGTGAGACCAGCGCCAGCCGCTCCTCGGTGGCGGCGCGCTCGGCGCGCGGCGTCACCACCACGAGGTCGTCGCCGCGACGCAGGACGGTGGTCGCGTCCGGCACGAGCACCTCGCCGCCGCGCACGACCAACGAGACCGACGCCCCCAGCGGCAGGCGCAGCTCGCCCACCTCGACGCCGTGCAGGCGCGATGCCTCCGGCACGTGCACCTGGAGCAGGTCGGCCGCCACCCGCTCCAGCGGCGCGGCCTCGACGTCGAGGTCGCGGGGCTCGGCGGCCTCGCTCAGCCCGAGCCGACGGGCGACCCACGGGAGGGTCGGCCCGGTCAGCAGCGTGTAGACGACGACCAGCACGAAGACGACGTCGAAGAGCTGCTCGGCCCCCGGCACCCCCGCGGCGAGCGGGATGGTGGTGAACACGATGGGCACCGCGCCGCGCAGGCCCGCCCACGACAGGAACAGCAGGTCGCGGGGCGGCGTCGGTTGGAGGGCCGAGCTGACCAGCACCGACACCGGACGCGCCACGACGGTCAGCACCAGTCCGGCGGCGAGGGCGATCCCGATGATCTCCCAGGTGATCCGCGAGGGCGTCAGCAGCAGGCCCAGCATCACGAACAGGGCGATCTGGGAGAGCCAGGCGACGCCCTCGACGAACGAGCGCGTGGCGGCGCGGTGCGGGAGGTCGGCGTTGCCGAGCACGAGCGCCGCGACGTAGACGGCGGCGAAGCCGGACACGTGCACGGTCGCGCCCACGGCGTACGCCAGCACCGCCCAGAACACGGCGGCGAGCGGGTAGAGACCGGACGAGGGCAGGGCCGCGCGGCGCATGGCGGCGGCGCCGAGGGCGCCGACCACGAACCCGATCACGACACCCGCGACGAGCTCGTAGACGACCTCCAGCACCAGCAGGGGCACACCGTGCTCGAGCGCGGCACCCGTGCTGACGAGGGTCACGAGCACGACCGTGGGGGCGTCGTTGAGCCCGGACTCCGCCTCGAGCGCGCCGGTGATCCGGCGCGGCAGCGGCACGATCCTCAGCACGGAGAACACGGCCGCCGCGTCCGTGGCGGACGTCGCGGCGCCCAGGAGCACCGCGATCTGCCAGGGCAGGCCGAGCAGGTAGTGCGCCGCGAGGGCCACCACCCCGACCGAGACCACCACCCCGACCGTGGCCAGCGCGAGGCCCAGCCGCATGCTCGGGCGGATCTCGCGCCAGTCCGTGGTCAACCCGCCCTCGGCCAGGATGAGCACGAGGGCTCCGAAGCCGAGCGCGTGGGCGAGGGAGGCGTCGGTGAACTCGATGCCGAGGCCCGAGCTGCCGAGCGCGACACCCATCAGCAGGTAGAGGACGAGGCTGGGCAGGCCCGCCCGCGACGACAACCGCACCGCCAGGATCGCCAGCAGCGTGACGGCCGACCCCACCAGCAGGAAGCGGTCGAGATCGTGCACGTCGAAGGACACGGGGCTCCCGTCGCTCGGTGGGGTCGGGGCTGATCCTAGTTGCGCCGGGAGGGTCCCCGGCCCGTCGGTCGTCCCCAGGACGCCGTCGCGACGTGGTCGTCCCCACCCCGTTCCACCGCCGTTTCCGGTGCCCTCGCGCCCGGGCACCGAGGTGGCCGTGGGCGCGCCGCGCCCCGGAGAGGGGGAGGCATGCTGCCGGACGTGGAGGCCCTGCGGGCGCTGGCGCAGGCGTACCGGGCCGCGGGCGGGACGCTGCGCTCCGAGGCGACGGCGCTCGGCGTGGCGGTCGAGTCGACGCCGTGGCACGGGCTCGCCGCGGAAGCGGCGCGGGCGGCCACCCACGAGGTCGGGGCCATGACCCGGGCCCGCGCGGACGAGCACGACGAGGTGGCCGCGGCGTTGGAGTCGCACGCGCTGGAGGTGGCGCGGACGCTGGCGGCGATCGCGGCCGTGCGGGAACGGTTCCTGGCGCTGGCCGCCTCCGTCGGCGCCACCGTCGTCGACGCCGCGGGGGCGACGCTGTCCACGGCGGGCGAGCTGCTGGAGACCGTCGGGGAGCACGTGCCCGGGGCACTGGGCGACGCCGTCGGGGCGGTCGGCGAGCTCGCCGGCGACCTGGGCGGCCTCCTCGGCGGCGACGACGCGGAGGAGGCAGCCGCCGAGCTGCGGGAGCGGATCGAGCGCATCCACGTCCCCGGCGTCGGCGACCTCGCGTGGCTGGACCTCGACCTGCCGGAGCTGGCGTGAGCGCGCCGGGGGCTCCGGAGCCGGTCGCGCCCGTGACGCCGGGCGACCTCGAGGTCGACGGCGGCGTGGGTGGCCTGCAGGCGCAGTACGTCGCGGTGGAGCGTCTGGCGATGGCGTACGACGCTGCCGCCGCGCTGCTGGCCGGGCGCAGCCGCGACGTGGGGCTGACGCTGCTCGACGACGACCTGCTGTGCTCCGCGCCCTACGCGCCGCGGTCGTTCGCGTCGGTGGAGGCGCAGCTGGCGGCGCTCGCCGCCGGACCGGGCGGGCTGCTGGCGACGGCGGCCCGGTGGACGCTGCAGGCCGACTCCGTGCGGACCTCCTCCCTCGCGTTCCGCACCGCCGACGAGCTGGTGACCTCGTTCGTCGACCACCTGCAGCACCGCCTCGGCTACCTCGTGGCGCACCCCACGGGCGTCGGGCTGCGGCTGACCGGCAACGGCGACCTGCTGCCGGAGCCCGGCGGCGACCTCGGCCCGCTGCTGGACCGGCTCTCGGCCTCGGACGGCGGCGACGGCGGCGGCGCCGCCCGGCTCGAGGCGTGGGCCCTGGAGAACCCCGACCACTTCGAGGTGCTCGTCGGCACCGGCGGTGGCGTGCTCGAGGGGCTCTGGGACTCCGACGGCCTGCCGTCGGCGGGCCACGGCCGCTGGGCGCTGCCCACGATCGCCGCCGCGGCCGGGGCCCTGGCGCTGTGGTTCACGCCCGGCCGACCCGTCGTCGTCCCGGCGGCCCCGGCCGACGCGCCCGTCGTGGGCCGCCGCGCCGGCGGGCTGGCCGGGCTGGTCGAGGAGCTCGAGCGGGTGGCGGGCGCGAGCGGTCCCGGCCGCGACGGGACGATCGAGGTGCAGCGCACCGGTAGCGGCGCGGACGCCTCCTACGTCGTGCTCCTGCCCGGCACCGACGACCTCGTGACCTCCCCCGACGAGCACAGCACCGTGGCGCGCGACCTCGGGACCAACCTGGCGTCGATGGCCGGCCGTCCGACCGTCTACACCGAGGGGATCCTGGAGGCGATGCGCGACGCCGGCATCCCGCCCGACGCGCCGGTGACGATCGTCGGGCACTCGCAGGGCGGCATGGCGGGGGTGCAGATCGCGGCCTCCGGCGAGTTCGCCGTCGAGCACGTCGTGACCCTCGGCTCGCCGGTCGCGCTCATGCCCGAGGTGCCGCCGGGCGTCGAGGTCACGTCGCTCGAGAACGAGTCGGACCTCGTCGCGCGCCTCGACGGCCAGCCCAACCCCGACCGGCTGTCGCACGTCACCGTGCGCTTCGACGCGGGCGGCGGGTCGCTGGCCGAGGCGCACGCGCTGGAGCGGTACGCGGCCGGCGCGGCCGCCGTGGACGCGTCCGGCGACCCGACCCTGCGCCAGCGCCTGGAGTCGCTGGGCCCGGGCTCGGAAGGGGGCTCGGACGGGGGTCCGGGAGAGGAGGTGGCGCGGCGGGCGTACCGGATCACGCGCGGGTGACCCGCCGGCCGCGCCGTCCGGCCACCGGGCTCAGGCGGCGTCGTCCGGGTAGCCGTCCGGGTTCCCGGACTGCCAGCGCCACACGTCGGCGACCATGTCCTCGATCGAGCGGGTGGCACGCCACCCGAGCTCGTTGGCCGCACGGGAGGTGTCGGCCCAGTACGCCGGGAGGTCGCCGGGGCGGCGGTCCACCGCGACGGCGGGGACCGGTCGACCGGAGGCGGCGCGGAAGGCCGCGACCACCTCGGCCACGCTCGTGCCCCGGCCGCCGCCGAGGTTGAAGGCCCGCACGGGCTCGCTCATCGCGTCGAGGTGCTCGAGCGCGGCGAGGTGCCCGGCGGCCAGGTCGTCGACGTGGATGTAGTCGCGCTGGCAGGTGCCGTCGGGGGTGTCGTAGTCGTCGCCGTAGATCTCGAGCCGC
>NZ_JAVYII010000004.1:0-202090 GCF_032378595.1 Nocardioides imazamoxiresistens | reverse complement strand
GCATCGCGACCCGCAGGTCCGGCGACGCGGTCGCCACGTCGGTCAGGATCCGCTCGATCATCACCTTCGTGCGCCCGTAGGGGCTCGCGGCGGACAGGTGCGGGTACGTCTCCGGGTAGGGCACCGGCGCCCCGTCGCCGTAGACGGTGGCCGAGGACGAGAAGACCAGGCGACGCACGTCGTGGCGGGCCATGGCCTCCAGCAGCGAGAACGTGGAGTCGAGGTTGGTGCGGTAGTAGGACAGCGGCACCCGCGTGCTCTCGCCGACGGCCTTGCGCCCGGCGAAGTGGACGACGGCCTCGAAGCCGGCCCCCGCGAACAGGTCGTCGGTGCGCTCGGCGTCGGTCAGGTCGACGACCTCCAGGGGCACCTGCACCCCGGTGATCTCGGCGACGCGATCGACGACCGCCCGCTTCGCGTTGGACAGGTCGTCGGCGACCACCACCTCGTGACCGCGCTCGACGAGCGCGACGACGGTGTGGGAGCCGATGTAGCCGGCACCGCCGGCGACGAGGATGCGCACCCGCTCATCGTAGGGGGCCGCGGAGGTTTCGCCCGAGGCGACGTTTCGGCCTCCACGGGCCGGGGCAAGCCCGAACGCGGACCAGCCACGGGGGGCGCGGGCCGGACGGGACGGCGAGACGTGACCAACCAAGGAGCGGCGAGAGCGATGTACGGCGACGCGGACGTGATCCGCAGGAGGTCGACGGAGCTGCACGAGCAGGCCGTGGACCTCCGCACCCTGGCGGACCGGCTCGTGGCCGGCGCCGAGAGCGTCGACTGGCCCGGGCGCGCCGCCAACGACCTGCGGCTGCGGATGCGCGACCGCGCCGCCCGACTGCGCGACGCCGCCGGCCAGCACGAGACCGCCAGCGAGGCCCTGGCCACGCACGGCACGTCGGTCGCGGACCTGACCGAGGCGATCGCCGACGTGGAGCGCAAGGTCGCCTCCCTCGTCGCCGACGCCCGCGGCCGCCAGGCCGAGCTGTCCTCCTACGACGACGCCGCGGGTGTGACCCGCACCCTCGACCCCGACGACCAGCAGCTCGTCGACTTCGCCCCTCCGCCGTCCGGGCACAAGGACTGGCTGACCGTGACCCTCCCCGGACTGTGATCTCGGAAGCTGACGGGAGCTCTGCATGACGACCATCGACCTCGGTGCCCCGGCACCGAATCCCCTGCACCTGCTCGACGGGCTGCCCCGCCGGGCGACGCTGACCCTGCCCGAGCTGCGCTACTGCGCCTCGAGCGCCGGGGACGCTCCCCTGCCGTTCGTGCTCGACGACGCGGTCGGGGTCGAGGGCGGCGAGCCGCCCGCGGCGGCGGACCCGCTCGCCGACCGCCTGGGCGTGCGCCCCGCGGAGCCCTCCGCCGCGGCGTACGGCGAGGCGCTCGCGACCCTGCACGACCCGCTCGAGTCGCTGGCGCGGCGCGGCCTGGTCACGCCCGACGGCGTGGACCCCGGGCTGCTCGGCGCGCTCGGCCTGCTCGCGAGCCCCAGCGTGGGCGTCGACATCGACGTCGCCGCGGGTGACGTGCGGGGCAAGGCGTGGCACCGGCAGCGCGACGAGGCGGTCGCGACGCTGGCGACCGTCGACGGCGTGGTCTTCGAGCTGGCGTGGTTCTCCACCGACGACTGGGCCGACGAGCTCCGCCGGGTGCCGAGCATCCCGGAGGACGTGGCCCTGTCGCCGTCGTCCGTGCCCGAGCTCGTCGACCTGCCCTACGAGCTGCTGGACGCGGCCGGGGAGGCGCTGCGCACCCACCGTGGCGACCTGCTCGACGCGGTCGTGGCCACCTACGACGGGACCGTCGTCGACGGCGACGGGCACCGTCTGAGCACCTCGGAGATCCGCACCGTCGTCGAGGCGGTGCACCGCGAGACGCACGGACGCATCCGCGCCATGCTCGCCGACGTCGGCGGGCCGACCACGACGATCGGCGTCATCTCCTGGGTGCTTCTGGCCGACGGCTGGCACTCGCTGCGTCCCCACCGCACCGGAGACGACCTGCGCGTCGAGGTGCGGCGCGTCGAGCCCTTCGACTTCGCCACCACGCTCGCCCCCGTCCTCGCCGAGGTGACCGCATGAGCAACCCCGCCGCAGAGTTCGACGACCGACCCGAGGACACCGCGGGTACGCACGGGAGCGCCGGCACCCCGGTCGCCCCGGCGCCGGCGACGCCCGAGGACGCCGAGCAGGCGGCCCGCGCCGCGGCGGCCGCGCAGCAGGAGAAGTACGACCAGATGCTGGCGCTGGCCGACCTCTTCGACGCGACCGGCTCGGAGCTGCGGGCCCGCGCCCGCCTCGGCGAGCAGATCCTGCGCGACGAGGACGTCGAGCCGTCCGCGCCGCTGTCACCGCGGACGTACGAGGCCGCCGAGACCGAGATCCGGGCCGCGACGACCGGGAAGAACGGCCTCCTGAGCCGCTCGATCGAGCTGGACGCCGACGCCCTGGTCGTGCGGGCCACCGTGCTGACCTACCGCTGGATCGACGAGCTGCAGGACGTCGCGTACCGCACCCTCGGCTCCATCGCCGGGCGCGCGATCGGCTACCTGGCACCCGAGGTGGCGCTGGGCGGCGCGATCGTCTCCGCCGGCCTGATCGAGACCGACTCGATGGACCGCGACGGCCTCGCGACCTACCTGGGCGAGCTCGCCGAGCAGAACCCCGACCTGCTGCACCACGTCACCTCGGGCGGCGGCGGTCTCCTCGAGAGCCTGCAGATGCGCTCCCTGCTCACCGCCAGCTTCCTGGCCGGTGACCGCGGCACCGACGCCGGCCGCGCCGGTCTCGAGGCCGTCGGCGCGGGCGACTTCGCCAACGACGCCGGCGCCGCGCTGCGCGACGTCGCGGTCGGACTGACCGGCGACGCCGTCACCGAGCCCGAGCCGACCGGCGGGGCCGACGACGAGGACGCCGCGGCGCCCCGCAGCATCGCGGAGCTCATGTCGACCCTCTCGAGCGTCCAGCAGCGGGTGCGCGTGCAGCGCGTCGCGGACGGCCGCTACATCGCGTACCTGCCGGGGGCCACCCGCGGCGGCGGGCGGCTGCGCCTGGTGGACGGCGACACGGGTCGCTACGGCGCGCAGCTGGTCGCGGCCCTCGAGGAGGCGGTGGGCGACACCACCGACGCCCGCGTGATGCTCGTGGGCGCCGCCCACGGCGGCCTGACGGCGACCGAGGTCGCCGCCGCCGCGCCCTCGTCGCGGTTCACCGTCGACCAGGTCGTCACGGCGGGCGCCCCGTCCGCGCAGGTGCCGGTCGTGCCGGAGACCACCCGCGTGCTCTCGCTCGAGGACCGCACGGACCCCGTCGCACTGCTCGGCTCGCTCATCAACCAGGGCGTCCCCAACCGGGTCACGGTCGTCTTCGACGGCGAGACGGCGCGGCGCAGCGGGGCGACGGACATGTACGTGGCCGGCGGTCGCGCGGCCGACACCTCCACGCACCCCGCGCTCCGGGCCGAGATCGACCGGCTGGTCGAGCTGGGCTACCTCGCCGCCGGCTGAGACCGACCGAGCACGGCCGGGCACCACACCTGGCCGTCACCCCTGGGGCTGCGGCAGCGGGACCGTGAGGAACCGCGGCCGGTAGAGCAGGGGGTCGTCCAGCACGGCGTCGACGTCGGTGCTGTTGCGGCTGTAGGACACCACGACCGAGCCGTCCGAGGGCAGCAGGTCGGGGTGCGCCAGCGGCATGTAGCGCAGCAGCCCGTCCGCGACGTCGGAGGGCAGGGCGGCGACGGGCGGCTGCGCGGTGAACGGCCCGCCCGGCGCCGGCGCCGTCCACACCACGAGGTCGCTGCCGAGCACCTCGCCGCGCTTGGACACCGCGTACCAGGTGCCGTCGCGCTCGAAGACGCTCAGGGTCTGCGAGGTCCCCTCCGCCGCGCCGATCAGCTCGACGGCGGCCGAGGACTCCGGGCTCCAGCCGCTGCCGTCCCAGTACGTCCAGGCCCGCTGGTCGGCGACGTCGGCGGGCCGGACCCGCGCGACGCGCAGCGAGAAGCCCGTGCCGGGGGCGGGGTCGACGGGACGCGCGGTGCCGTAGAGGTGCAGCCAGCCGTCCACGACCGCCGTCGCCGCGCCCCACATCGGCACCGTCGGGTCCGGCTCGTCGGGCCCGAGGTCGGTGACCTCGACCAGCTGCGGCACCCCGCCGACGGGCACGACGAAGGTGGCCACGGCGGGCCCGACGTTCTCGAAGCCGAAGGGGTCGCCCTCGTCCACGGTGCGCACGCGCTGGGCGGTGACCTCGACGAGGTCGTAGCCCGGCTGCTCCTGCACCGCCACCGACATCGGCCAGTAGCCGACCTCCTCGTCACGGTCCGGCACCACCGCCCCGCCCGAGCGCGGCACGACCACGCGCAGGCAGGACGGGTCGACCAGCAGCATCGAGTTGCGCACGAACCGGTCGCCGGGGAAGTCGGCGGCCCGCAGGGTGTCGCCGAACATCCACACCGTGCGCCCGTCCTGCAGCCGGGCGCTGGCGCCGACGTCGCCGCCCTGGAAGGCGGCGTCGCCCCGCAGCTCCGCCACCCGGTTGAGGTCGTCGACGCTGCCGACGGGGCCGGCGTCGACGCAGTCGGAGGTCGCCGCGAGGCTGACCCGCGGCGGTGTCGGGGTGGGCGCCCCCGGGAGCCCGACGGTCAGGACCGCGGTGGTCGCGAGCACCAGGGTCGTGGCCAGCACGGCCATCTGCCGCCGCCACGACACCGGGGTCGGCAGGGCACGGGGTCCCGCGTCCGGGTCCGGGCCGTCCCCCGGCGTGCGCGCCGCCACGGCGCGCGAGGCGAGCAGCACGCCGACGGCGAGCGCCGGCGTACCCAGCAGCACGACCGCCGCCCGCCACCCGGGGCCGCCGGAGTGCGCCGTGAGCGCGGCGTGCGCGTCGGCCGCCGCGCCCACGACGGACCAGCCCGCCACCGTGCGCCACGGCTCGGCCAGCAGCCAGGTGTCGCCGGCGAGCACCAGCGGCAGCGGCACCGCGAGCAGCAGGACGGCGGCCACCAGCAGGCCGCGCAGCCCGGCCAGGGCCTCGCAGGCCAGGGCCACGAGACCGGCGACGAGGACCGTTCCCGCGGTGACGGCGCCGATCCGGACGCCGGCGCCGACGCCGGGGTCCACGTCGCCGGCCGGCCAGGCGGCGACCGCCGCCGCGACCAGGCCGGTCAGGACGCCGGCGACCGCGAGCCCGGCGGTGCGCGTCAGGCCACGGCGCAGGGTGCGCGCCACCGGCCCCCACACCATCGAGACGACCACCACGACCAGCAGTCCCACCACAGCGGCGGCGAACGTGGTCGCGGCCGGCGGAGCGCCCCGCAGGGCGTCGCCGGTGCGCTCGACCGCGACGGTGCGGTCCCGGGCGGTCTCCACCGCGCGCACCCGCTCGACGACGGCACGGTCGCGCACCGGGGCGTGGTCGGGGGCGAGCAGCAGGGTGTCCTCGGTGCCGGCGAGGTCGACGACCAGCGCCCCCACGACCTCCCCGGCGGCGAGCATGTCGCGGGCGCGCTGCGGGTCGTCTGTGCCGCCGACGACGAACGCGTCGCCGGGCAGCGCCTCGACCTCCGCAGCGACGGCGGCGGTCACGACGTCGGGGCCGACGAGGACGACCGGGGCGTCCCGGGGCCCGTCGTCCGTGACGACACCGGCCGCGACGACCCAGGCGACGGCGGCGCACAGCAGCGCGAGCAGGGCGAGGCGCACCCGCGTCGCGGGCCCCTGCCGCTCCCCGTCGTCGCGCACGACTGCACCCCCGTCCGGTGCGGACCCGGCGCCCGCGCGCCCATCATGACGGGCGGGGGGTCTTGGTGCGTGCGGTCACCATGGGACGGGCCGTGACCCCGCGGCGACGACCCGAGGAGGACGCATGAGCGAGCAGGGCAAGCGCGACGACGACCAGCAGTCCGAGGGCCAGGTCTCCGAGGTCAGCGGCATGGACCCGGCCGACGCCGACACCCCGATCGCGCCCGACCAGGCCACCGCCGGCTACCCCGACTCCGAGAGCGGGCAGCCCGACGAGGGTCCCGCCGGCCCGGACGCCGTCCCGGACCACGAGGAGCCGAACCGGCACCGCGACTGAGCCACGGCGCTCGCCGCAGCACGCCGTCACCCGCCCGGCTACCGTCGGGCGGGTGATCGTCACCTTCGACCTCTTCAGCGCCCTGACCGACAGCCGCCGCGGCGCGTCCGCCCTGCTCGCCGAGATCGCGCGCGAGCGGGGGTGGGCGCAGGACGGCGAGGAGCTGTACGCCGCCTGGGACGGCCACAACAAGGCCCTCCAGCGCACGGCGACGCCGCCCACCACGTTCCACGACCTGTCCCGCGAGGCCCTGGTGCGCGCGTACGCCGACCTCGGCCTCAGCGGCTCCGGCGACGTCGACGCCGACCTCGCCCGGATCGAGGAGTCGGTCGCCGACTGGCCGCTGTGGCCCGACGTCGAGGCCGGCGTCGCGTCCGTCGTCCGGGACCACCGGGTGGGCATCCTGTCCAACGTCGACGACGCCCTCGCGCGCCGCACGCGGGCGTACCCCCTCGTCGACCCCGACCTCGTGCTGACCTCGCAGCGGCTGGGGGCCTACAAGCCGAGCCCGGAGCTGTACGCCGCCGCCGCGGCCGCCGCGGCCCCCGACCGGCTCGTGCACGTCGCCGCGTCGGGCCGTGACGTGCGCGGCGCGCTCGAGGCCGGGCTCGCGACCGTGCGGCTCGTGCGCGACGGGCACGTCGTCGACACCGCCGGGCCGCAGCCGGGTGTCGAGGTCACCGACGCCGCCGACCTCGCCGAGGCCGTGGAGCGGGTCGCCGCGCAGGCCTGAGCGGCGCCGCGACGGAGCGCGCAGAAGAAAACGCGGACCGGGGACGAGAGAACGCGGACGGAGGCACCGCCGAGGCGATGCTCCGTCCGCGTTCTCCGTGCGGCGGTCCGCGTTTTCTTCGGGGCTGGGCCGGGCCGAGCCGGTCCGGGTCGAAGCCGGGTCCAGCCCGGCGGCCCGTCCCCGCCGAGCCGGTGTCAGGCGGTCGGCACCACGAGGATCACCCAGGCGACGATCGGCGCGATCACGACGATCGACATGCCCCACTGCATGAGCCGCTTGAAGACCATCTCGCGCTCCTTGGCGTCGGCGTTGGCGACCACGAGGGCGCCGTTCGTGGAGAACGGGCTGCAGTCGACGACCGAGCTGGAGATGGCGAGGGCGGCGATCAGGCCGACCGCGCTGACCTGGCCGGTCAGCAGGAACGGCACGGCGAGCGGGATGAGCGCGCCGATGATGCCGGTCGTCGAGGCGAAGGCGGAGACGACGGCGGCGATGAAGCAGAGCAGCAGCGCGGCCACGAGCGGGGCGCCGACCTCGGCGACCTGCTCGCCCAGCCAGTCGACGACGCCCTGGCCCTGGAGCATGTTGACGTAGGTGACGATGCCGCCGATCAGCAGCACGGTGCCCCAGCTGATCTTCTCGACCGCGCCCTTGGCGGACTCGGGGAAGACGAGCGTGAGGACGACCGCGATCGTCAGGGCGGTGAAGCCGACGTCGAGGTCGAAACCCAGGGCGCCGACCATGAGGGCAACGAGGCCGAGCAGGGTGACGATGCGCGGCGCGTCGAGGGTCTCGACGCCGGCCGGCTCCTCCTGCGGGGCGCGGCTGCGGTGGGCCTCGACCGCCGAGTGCGGCGTGCCGGGGGTGCTCGAGCGGGTCGCGGCGTGGCTCGCGGCCTCGGCCTCGGAGCCCATGGCGGTGACGGTGTCGGTCTCCTTGCCGCGGGCGATCAGGGCCCGGCCGCCGAAGGCGATGTAGGTGATCGCGGCGATCAGCGCGGCGGCGCCGAAGGTCGTGGCGAACAGGACCGCCTGGTTGCCGGGCAGGTCGTTCTGCTCCACCACGCCGTTGGTGATGCTGCCGAAGATGCCGATCGGCGAGAAGCTGCCGGCGGTCGCGCCCTGCACGACCATCATGCCCATCATCACGGGGTGGATCTGGTAGCGCAGCGCGAAGCCCATGGCCACCGGCGCGACGATGGCGACGGCGGCCGGGCTGACGGCCCCGATCGCGGTCACGGTCGCGCAGACGAGGAACATCGCCCAGGGCACGAGGGCCACCCGGCCGCCCACCGCGCGTACCGCCGCGTGCACGATCCAGTCGACCGTGCCGTTGTTCTTCGCCAGGGCGAAGAGGTAGGTGACGCCGACGAGGATGACGAAGAGGTCGCTCGGGAAGCCACCCAGCACGCCGTCCGCGTCGAGGTCGAAGACGCTGAGGCCGACCACGAACGCCGCCACGAGCGCCAGGGCACCCATGTTGACGCCGCGGACGGTCGCGATGAGGAAGACGACCACGAGGACCGCCAACGAGATCAGTTCGGTGGACACCAGAGTCCCTCTCGGTTGTGACGCAGGTCATGCTCGAACCCGGCGATCATGTCAGTGGCTGAGCCACCTGGCAACATGTCCACGACGGGCTACGATGCCAGGCATGTCCGGAGAGGGTCCTCGTCGCCTGCCGCCGCTGCGTCGCGAGCGGCTCTACGAGAGCCTGGCCGCGCACATCTCCGACTTCATCGAGGCCCAGGGCCTGGTGGGTGGCGACCGGCTCCCGCCGGAGCGCCAGCTCGCCGCCGAGCTGGGCGTCAGCAGGGCCACGCTGTCGCGGGCGCTGGCCTCGCTGGAGACCCGGGGCCGGATCGAGGTACGCCACGGCGTCGGCGCCCTGGTCCGCGAGCCGGACGAGGACGACGGCGGCTGGCACCAGCGGGTGGCCGAGCGCCCGCGCTCCGAGGTGCTCGTCGCGCGCGAGGCCGTGCTCGCGGGCCTCGCCCGCGCCGCCGCGACGAACCCGGACTCCTCCCTGCGCGTCGCGATGCTCGCGCCCGACGGCCGCCCGCGGGACTTCGACCACACGTGGCGCTGCATCCGACGGCTCTCGGCCGCTCCCCTGCTCTCCGACCTCGACGACGTGCTCGCCGCGAACGCTCCGGCGCCCTCCGACGGCGCCGACCTGCGCGCCCGGCTCGACACCGTGGCCGAGGCGATCGTGGCCGGTGACGCGGTGCTCGCCGCGACCGCCTGTCAGGGCCTGCTCGGGGGCTGACCCGCCGCGTACGCCCGCCCCGGGAACGCCGACGGCGGGCGCCCCCGGGTGGGGACGCCCGCCGTCGGCGGTCGTTCGGGTGTCGCGGGTCAGGCGTCCTCGCCCAGCGCCCACGCGCGCACCGCGGCGGCGTCGGCGTCGAGCAGCGGCGGGGCCTGGTGCTGCGTGCGGGTCACCTCGGTGCCGTCGCCCTCGAAGAAGCGCAGCGGCGGGCCCGGCAGGGACAGCTTGCCGAGGGTCGGGTGCTCGACGTCGACGAGCAGGCCCTGGCTGAGCGTCTGGTCCCAGGCGTACACCTCGTCGAGGGTGCGCACCTTGCCGGCGGGCACGCCGACCTCGGCCAGGCGGGCCAGCAGCGGCTCGGAGTCCCAGGTCGAGAAGACCTCCTCCACGACCTCGATGACGCGCTCGCGCACGCCGACGCGCTCCTGGTTGGTCGCCAGGCCCTCGGCGTCCGGGTCGAGCTCGAAGCCGGCGCAGAAGCGGCGCCACAGGCTCTCGCTGCCCAGCGCGATCTGCACGGCGCCGTCGCGGCAGCGGAACAGGCCGTAGGGAGCGATCGACGGGTGGTGGTTGCCCTGGGCGCGGCCGACCTCGCCGGCGATGGTCCAGCGGGTGCCCTGGAAGGCGTGGACGCCGACGACCGCGGCCAGCAGGGAGGTACGCACGACGCGCCCGACGCCGGTGGTGGCCCGCTCGTGGAGCGCGGCGAGCACGCCGTAGGCCCCGTACATCCCCGACAGCAGGTCCGCGATCGGCACGCCGACGCGCTGCGGGTCGTCCGGACCCGAGCCGGTCAGCGACATCAGGCCGGCCTCGCCCTGGGCGATCTGGTCGTAGCCGGCGCGGCCGCCCTCGGGGCCGTCGTGGCCGAAGCCGGTGATGGAGAGGACGACGAGGCGCGGGTTGCGGGCCGTCAGCTCCTCGATGCCGAGGCCGAGGCGCTCGAGCACGCCGGTGCGGAAGTTCTCCACGAGCACGTCGGCGCGGTCGACGAGACCGAGCAGGACGGCCTTGTCGCCCTCGTCCTTGAGGTCGAGCGCGACGGACTCCTTGTTGCGGTTGGTCGAGAGGAAGTACGTCGACTGGCGCTCGCCCTCCTCGCCGACGAACGGCGGGCCCCAGCCGCGGGTGTCGTCACCGTTGCCCGGCGCCTCGACCTTGATCACCCGGGCG
Source organism: Nocardioides imazamoxiresistens (assembly GCF_032378595.1). Taxonomy (NCBI): domain Bacteria; kingdom Bacillati; phylum Actinomycetota; class Actinomycetes; order Propionibacteriales; family Nocardioidaceae; genus Nocardioides; species Nocardioides imazamoxiresistens. Next base: position 191,824 of record NZ_JAVYII010000004.1, on the reverse strand, counting down.
CCGAGGTCGCCGAGCATCTGGGTGGCGTGCGGGCCGGCGAGCGCGCGGGACAGGTCCACGACCACGATGTCGCTGAGAGGTCCCCCCGTCGCGCTGGCGGGAGTGGTGGCCGGGGCGGGGTCCTGGGTCACGGAGTTCCTCTCGGGGCGTTGGCTCATTGGCCTGTCCAGTGTGCCGACCAGCGAGTATGCCAGGGCCCGTCGTGGTCGGACCACCCCGCCGTCCCACCCACGTGCCGGGCCGGCAGCTCAGAGCACGCGCTGCACGAACTCCTCGAGCTGGGTGAGGTTGCGGCACTCGACCATCGGCACCACGGCCGCGTAGCGCGAGGCGGCCGAGTCGCCGGTGTCCCACTGCCGCGGGTGCTCCGGGTTGAGCCACCACGACGCCCGGATGCCGTCGGTCATCGCCCGCAGGTCGGCGAGCGCCAGGTCGGTGAAGTTGCTGCGGGCGTCCCCGAGCACGAGCAGGGAGGACGCGGGGCCGAGCGCGTCGGCGTACTGCTCCCGGAAGCTGCGGAACGCGCCGCCGTAGCTGGTGCGGCCCGTCAGCGCGGCGTGGCGGATGCTGCTCGACAGGCTCTCCATCACCTCGACCGGGTCGCGGCCGGGCCGCAGCAGGTCGGTGACCTCGGTGGTGCGGTCGACGAACGTGAAGGCCCGCAGCCGGCCGAAGTGCTCGCGCAGCGCGTAGGTCAGCAGCAGCGTGAACTGAGCGAAGTGCGCCACGGACCCCGACACGTCGCAGAGCACGACGAGGTCCGTGCGGTGGGGTCGCCGCGGCCGTCGGCGCAGCTGCACCGGGACGCCGCCGGTCGACATCGACGCGCGCACGGTGCGGCGGAAGTCGAGCGGCCCGCGGCCCTGCGCGTGGCGCTGCTTCGCGAGGCGGGTCGCGAGGCGCCGCGCGAGCGGACCGACCTGGCGACGCATCTCCTCGAGGTCCTCGCGCCGCGCCGCCGTGAAGGCCACGCGGTCGATGCTGGGGCGCACGGCCACCTCCGCGACGTACGCCGGCGACTTGCGCTCCGCGATCCGACGGCGGGCGTCGTCCTCGACGAGACCCGTGAACCGGCCGATGCCGCGGGCGGCGCGTCGCTGGGTGCGCTCGCGGGCGCCGGGCTCCATGGCCGCCTCGTCGAGGTCGCCCAGCAGGCCCGCGACCAGGCGGTCGGTGAGCTCGGCGGGAGCGAGGCGGCGCAGCGTCTGGTACGCCGAGAACGCCGTCTGGCCCGGCTGGCGGCCCGGCATCGCGCCGAAGCGGCCGACCACCTCGGTCGCCAGCCGGCGCAGCGCGTCGGCGGAGTCGCCCGGGAGGCCGTCCCGGCCCTCCTGGCCGTCCTGCAGCAGCTCCGTCAGCGTCGCGACCAGGTCGTCGCGAGCGGACTGCAGCTCGGCCGCGCTGTCGCGGCCGGGATCGGTGGCCCGCCCGGCGGTCGGGTCGTCGACGGTCGGGTCGAGGGTGCGCAGCCCCTCGCCCACCAGCGGCGGGAAGTAGACGTCGAAGAGGGTGTCGAAGGTCGTGCGGTGACCGGCCCGCTTGACCAGGGTGGCGGCGTACGCGGCCCGCACCGTCTCGCGGTCGGCCCACCCGACCCGGCCCACGGCGCCGACGGCGTCGAGCCCCTCCGCCAGGGAGACGGGCAGGCCCGCGCCCCGCAGCGCCTCGACGAGCGCGAGGTGCCGGGTCAGCAGGCCGCCGGTCGCCACGACGTCAGGCCAGCTTCAGCTCGCGCGTCGCGCGCTCGATGTCGGTGGCGTGCTTGAGCACCGCCCCGAGGGTGGCGGTGACGGCCGCCTGGTCGAGGGTGCCCACCTCGAGCGCCACGAGGGTGCGGGCCCAGTCGATCGACTCGGCGATCGAGGGCGCCTTCTTCAGCTCGAGCTCGCGCAGCCGCACCACGAGGTCGACGAGCTGGCGGGCGACGCGGTCGTCGAGCTCGGGCACCCGGGAGGTGACGATCTCGCGCTCGCGGTCGGCGTCGGGGTAGTCGAGGTGCAGGTAGAGGCAGCGGCGCTTGAGCGCCTCGGAGAGCTCCCGGGCGGCGTTGGAGGTCAGCACCACGAAGGGGCGCCGGGTGGCCGTCACGGTGCCGAGCTCGGGGATGGTGACCTGGAAGTCGCTCAGCACCTCGAGCAGCAGGGCTTCGACCTCGACGTCGGTCTTGTCGACCTCGTCGATCAGCAGCACGGTGGGCTCGTCGCGCCGGATGGCCGTCAGCAGCGGCCGGGTGAGGAGGAACTCCTCACCGAAGATGTCGTCGTGGGTCTCGTCCCACCCGGGGCCGGAGCCGTCGTCGCCGCGGGCGGCCTGGATCCGCAGCAGCTGCTTGGAGTAGTTCCACTCGTAGAGCGCACGGGCCTCGTCGAGGCCCTCGTAGCACTGCAGGCGCACCAGCGAGGAGCCCGTGGCGGCCGCCACGGACTTGGCGAGCTCGGTCTTCCCCACGCCGGCAGGACCCTCGATCAGCAGGGGCTTCTCGAGCGCGCCGGCGAGGTACGCCGTGGTCGCGGTCGCCGCGTCGGCCAGGTAGCCGACCTCGCCGAGCGCGGCCGTGGTGGCGGTGGGCGAGGAGAACCACGTCATGGCGTCCATCCTCGCCCACCGACCCTCACGAGACGCGCTTGCGACCCGTCACGGCGTTGAAGACGATCAGCGCGACGATGGCGCCGACGATCGACCCGATGATGCCGGAGGGGCCGAGGTCGATGCCGTCACCGCTGATCAGCGAGCCGAGGAGACCACCCACGAAGGAGCCCACCATCCCGAGCAGGATGGTGCCGAGGATGCCCATGCTGTCCTTGCCCGGCACGACCAGGCGAGCGATGAATCCGGCGATGAGGCCGACGATGATGAAACCGATGATTCCCATCCCGTCACGCTAGCGCGGCCCCCCAGGGGGTCGCGCCGACCCGCGACCGAACCACCCCGACCGGCGGGCGTACTGGTCCAGACCAGTCGTGTAGAGCCCCCTCAGGTGGGTACGGCCGACTGGTCCCCTCCTGGCTCGGTTTGCGCTCGGGCGCCATTACCGGTGTGGTGGACGTCGTTTTGCCGCAGCACGACCCGATCTGGAGAGGCCGAGGCCATGAGTACAGCCGCACCCGAGAGCAGCAGTCCCCCGACGAAGAACGACCCGTCCGGAGGGCGCAAGGGCAGCATCCGGCCCACCGTCTTCTTCCCGGCGCTGGCCTTCCTGGCAATCGTCGTCTCGCTCAGCATCGCCTTCCCCGACCGCGTGGGCGATGCCCTCACCTCCGCGCAGGAGACGGTGATCGGCGGCTTCGGCTGGTACTACACGCTCCTCGTGACCGCGTTCGTGATCTTCGCCATCTGGGTCGCCGTCGGCCGCTTCGGTGACATTCGTCTCGGACCGGACGACGAGGAGGCCGAGTACGGCTTCCTCACGTGGTTCTCGATGTTGTTCGCCGCGGGCATGGGCATCGGCCTCGTGTTCTGGGGTGCCGCGGAGCCGCTCTCCTTCTTCTCCTCCCCCAAGCCGGGCGTCGAGGGCGACGAGGTCGAGCTGGCGCAGGAGGCGATGAACCAGACGTTCCTGCACTGGGGTCTGCACGCCTGGGCGATCTACGTCGTCGTCGGTCTCGCGCTGGCGTACGCCATCCACCGCAAGGGCCGGTCGGTCTCGCTGCGCTGGACCCTCGAGCCGCTGCTCGGCGACCGCGTCAAGGGCGGTCTCGGTGACGCGATCGACGTCGTCGCCATCGTCGGCACGATCGCCGGTGTGGCGACCTCCCTCGGCCTCGGCGTCTCGCAGATCTCCGCCGGCATGGTCTACCTCGGCTGGATCGAGGAGGCGACCGACCCGGTGCTGGTGGCGCTCATCGTCGCCATCTCGATCGTCGCCACCATCTCGGTGGTCTCCGGCCTCGACGTCGGCATCAAGTGGCTGTCGAACATCAACCTCGGGATGGCCGGCGTCTTCGCCCTGTGCATCCTGGCCCTCGGCCCCACCCTGTTCATCCTGCGCGACATCGTCGAGAACATCGGCGGCTACCTCTTCTCGATCGTGCCGAACAGCTTCGACACGACCGCGTTCTTCGGCGCGGACGGTCAGGCCTGGCAGGGCTCGTGGTCCACGTTCTACTGGGGCTGGTGGATGTCGTGGGCCCCGTTCGTCGGCGTCTTCATCGCCCGCATCTCGCGCGGCCGCACGATCCGCGAGTTCGTCGCCGGTGTGCTGCTGGTGCCGACCACCGTCTCGGTGATCTGGTTCTCGATCCTCGGCGGTTCCGCCATCTACCGCGAGATCTTCGGTTCCGGCGGGCTCGTCGCCGACGACGGCTCGGTCACGGCCGACGCCGTCCTCTTCAACCTGGTGGGCGACCTGCCCGGCGGTGCGCTCCTCGCCGGGCTCGCGATCGTGCTGGTGACGATCTTCTTCGTCACTTCGTCCGACTCGGGCTCGCTCGTGGTCGACATGCTCGCCTCCGGCGGCGACACCGACCCGCCGAAGTGGAGCCGCGTGATGTGGTGCACCGTCGAGGGCCTCGTCGCCATCGGCCTGCTCCTCGCCGGCGGTCTCGGCGCGCTCCAGACCGGCGCCATCCTGACGGCCCTGCCGTTCAGCGTGATCATGATCGCGATGTGCTTCGCCATGTACAAGGCGTTCAAGTCGGAGTACCGCGAGATCCGGCGCCTCAACCTCAAGGCGCGCCGCCGGGTGCTCGCCGAGGAGCTCAGCGACTCCGTGACCGTCGCCGTCACCGAGTCGGTCACCTCCGACCTGGTCGACAACTTCGACGACCACTTCGGTGACCAGGTCGACTCGCGCGTCGACGAGCGGCTCAGCCAGACCGGGGAGTTCCCGGCCATCAACGCCGAGGACTCCCCCGTCAACGGCGACCGCACGAGCGACCGGGACCACCACCGGACCCGCTGACCCGCAGCACCTGCACCACCCACCGCCGCCCCGGCCCGCACCCCGCGGACCGGGGCGGCGGTGCGTCCGGGGCGGTGCGGCGGGCGCGTACCGGCGTGTCGGGCGCGTGCCGGGCGTACCCCGCCGCGGGAACCGAGAAAACGCGGACCGACCGCGAAAAAACGCGGACCGGGACGCGCCTGGGACGTGCCCGGGTCCGCGTTCTCTGCGACCGCGTCCGCGTTTTCTCGGCGGGTCAGGCGCCCTCGACCACGCGCTTGATCGCGGCGAGGGTCACCGGGATGCCCTCGCGCGCCGCCCGGTGGCGCTGCTCGACGGCGGGCTGGTCGGGGAACTTCTCGGCGGCGAACGCCTGCCCGTTGGGCGGCCACTCCCACGACTGGGTCAGGCGGGTCTGCGAGCCGTCGGGGCCGGTGGCCTCGAGGTCGTACGTCCAGGTGACCAGGCCCGGCCCCACCGACCACGCGAAGCGACGGCCAGGCTCGGCCGCGACCACCTCGGAGGTGGTCTCCCAGGTGCGATCGGGCGTCTCGTTGCGCCCGGTGAACCGGGCGCCCACGCGCGGGCCTTCCTCGCCCTCGTGCCACCAGCAGGCGCGGCACACCGGCGACCACTCCCCGGTCCGGGTCACGTCGGAGACCGCGGCGTACACGGCCTCGGGCGGGGCCTGCACCGTGATCGAGTCGGCGAACGTCAGCGTCTGGGGGTCCATGACGCGATGGTGCCAGAGCGGGCCGCCCCCGGAAAGACGAGAGCCCCGCCCGGGATCGGGCGGGGCTCTCGTGCTGGCGGTGGCGGAGGGATTTGAACCCTCGGTGGGCTTGCACCCACAAACGCTTTCGAGGCGTTCTCCTTAGGCCGCTCGGACACGCCACCGCGGGGAACCTTAGCGGACCGGCGGCGGCGGATCGAATCGGGTCCGCGGCCGGCCGACGGGCGAGCGGTGGCACCTGTCCTCGGGTCGCACGGCCCGCAACGTTGCCGCAACGTCCCGCCCGGAGCATCATGGTCCGTGTGACTCCGGTCACCGGGCGCGTGCGAGCGGGCCCGGGCGAGGCGACGACGCCGCCGGAGCGGATCCGAGGGGCGGCCGAGACGTGAGCAGAACCCATCTCCTCCCGCAGCGCGGCGACGGCGGCATGCGCTCGGCGGTCGTCGACTCGTGGCACCGCTCGGCCTCCGCGGGGGTGCGCCCCGACGAGACGTCGGCACCCATCACCCTGCCTGCCGACGACCTGCGCGACCGCCGCGCCGCGCACCCGCTCAACCGGGTCTTCCCCCTGCTCGACGACGTGCTGGGCAACGCGGCGCGCGACTGCGACGCGGTCATGGCGGTCTCGGACGCGGACGGCAACCTGCTGTGGGTCTGCGGTACGCCCACCACGCTGCGCCGCTGCGAGGCCATCGGGTTCGTCGAGGGGTCGAACTGGGACGAGCGGCTCGCGGGCACCAACGCGCCCGGCCTCGCGCTCGCCCTCGACCAGCCGGTCAGCATCGTGCGCGACGAGCACTTCCGCTCCTCCGTGCAGGGCTGGTCGTGCGCCGCGACCCCCATCCACGACCCGGGCACCCAGGCCCTCCTCGGCGTCCTCGACATCACCGGCGGCGACCAGATCGTCGTGCCGCAGACGATGGCGATGATCCGGGCGGCAGCCCGGATGGCGGAGCTCGAGCTCGCCCGCGACCTGCTCAGCCGGCAGGGCTCCCGACCCGTCACCCACGCCACCGGCGAGCGCCTCGTGCTCGAGGGCCTCGGCCGCTCGGACGCGCTGCTCACCCTGGAGAACGGCGGAACGCCGCAGACGCTGCGGCTCTCGCCGCGCCACAGCGAGATCCTGCTGCTGTTGGCCAGCTCCCCGCAGGGCCTGACCGGCGACGAGCTGGCGGTGCTGCTGTACGCGGAGGACGGCGCGGGCTCCTCGACGCTGCGGGCCGAGCTCAACCGGCTGCGGCACCTCCTCGGCGGCGACCTCCTGGCCTCGCGGCCCTATCGCCTCACCGCGCAGGTCACCGGCGACTGGCTGAGCGTCGAGGCGCTGCTCGCCGCCGGCGACGTGCGGGCCGCGATGCGGGCGTACGGCGGTCCCGTCCTGCCCCGCTCCACCGCGCCCGGCGTGGCACGCCTGCGCGAGAGCCTCGAGTCGCAGCTGCGCGAGGCGGTGCTGCGCTCGCGCGAGGCCGACCTGATGTCGCAGTGGACGCGCTCGACGTGGGGCTCCGACGACTACGAGATGTGGCAGGCGCAGCGGCGCGCGGTGGGCACCACCTCGCCCATGCTGCCGCTCATCGACGGCCAGCTCGCGCGCCTCGACCGCGAGCTCGGCGTCTGAGCCGGACGCCTCCACGAGTCGCAACGAGCCTGCAACGTCCCCGCGCCTAGCGTGTGAGCGCAGTCACACCGTCACGCCGCACGCCGACTGCCCCACTCAGCGAGGAGAGAACATCAGATGACCGTCTACGCCGCGCCCGGCCAGCCCGACTCGCTGGTCACCGTCGAAGCCCGCTACGGCCACTACATCGGTGGCGAGTGGGTCGACCCGATCAAGGGCAACTACTTCGAGAACATCTCGCCCGTGACGGGCAAGGCGTTCACCGAGATCGCGCGAGGCACGTCGGAGGACATCGAGGCCGCGCTCGACGCCGCCCACGCCGCCGCCCCCGCCTGGGGCAAGACGTCCGCCGCGGAGCGCGCCAACATCCTCAACAAGATCGCGGACCGGATCGAGGAGAACCTCGCCTCGCTCGCCGTCGCCGAGACCTGGGACAACGGCAAGGCGGTGCGCGAGACGCTCGCCGCCGACCTGCCCCTCGCCGTCGACCACTTCCGCTACTTCGCCGGCGCCCTGCGTGCGCAGGAGGGTGGCATCAGCGAGATCGACAGCACCACGATCGCGTACCACTTCCACGAGCCCCTCGGCGTCGTCGGCCAGATCATCCCGTGGAACTTCCCGATCCTCATGGGCGTGTGGAAGCTCGCCCCGGCCCTGGCGGCCGGCAACGCGGTCGTGCTGAAGCCGGCCGAGCAGACGCCGTGGTCGATCCTGAAGCTGTTCGAGCTCATCGGCGACCTGCTGCCCAAGGGCGTCGTCAACGTCGTCAACGGCTTCGGCGTCGAGGCGGGCAAGCCGCTGGCCTCGAACCCGCGGATCGCGAAGATCGCCTTCACCGGCGAGACCACGACCGGCCGGCTGATCATGCAGTACGCCTCGCAGAACCTGATCCCGGTCACCCTGGAGCTGGGCGGCAAGAGCCCGAACATCTTCTTCGAGTCGGTCGCCTCGCAGCGCGACGCCTTCTACGACAAGGCGCTCGAGGGCTTCGCGATGTTCGCGCTCAACCAGGGCGAGGTCTGCACCTGCCCGAGCCGCGCGCTGGTGCAGCGCTCGATCTACAGCGACTTCGTGGCCGACTCGGTCAAGCGGGTCGAGGCGATCAAGCAGGGCAACCCGCTCGACGACACCACGATGATCGGCGCCCAGGCGTCGAACGACCAGCTCGAGAAGATCCTGTCCTACATCGACATCGGCAAGCAGGAGGGCGCCAAGATCCTCACCGGCGGTGAGCGCCAGGTGCTCGACGGCGACCTCTCCGAGGGCTACTACGTGCAGCCGACGATCTTCGAGGGCGACAACTCGATGCGGATCTTCCAGGAGGAGATCTTCGGGCCCGTCGTCTCGCTGACGGGCTTCGACGACGAGGCCGACGCGCTGAAGATCGCGAACGACACGCTGTACGGCCTCGGTGCCGGCGTGTGGTCGCGCGACGGGTCGCAGGCGTTCCGCGCCGGCAAGGAGATCCAGGCCGGCCGCGTGTGGACGAACAACTACCACGCGTACCCCGCCCACGCCGCGTTCGGTGGCTACAAGCAGTCGGGCATCGGCCGCGAGAACCACAAGATGATGCTGGACCACTACCAGCAGACGAAGAACCTGCTCGTGTCGTACAGCCCCGACGCGCTCGGCTTCTTCTGATGACGACGCCCGACACCGGTTCGGCCGGCACGACGAGCGACCTCCCCGACGGCCCCCTGGGCGTCACGGAGGACTCGCCGCTGCCGCCCGAGCCGGTGCGGGTCTCGGTCACCGAGGCGGCGGCCGACCTGATCCGCCGCCTCACCGAGATGCACGGCCCGGTGATGTTCCACCAGTCCGGCGGCTGCTGCGACGGGTCGGCACCGATGTGCTACCCCGACGGCGACTTCATCACCGGCGACGCGGACGTCCACCTGGGCGACCTCGACGTCGGTCTCGACCGGGGCGTGCCCGTGTGGATGTCGCGCTCGCAGTTCCAGTACTGGAAGCACACGCACCTCACCATCGACGTGGTGAAGGGCCGTGGCGCCGGCTTCTCCCTCGAGGCGCCCGAGGGCGTCCGGTTCCTGATCCGCTCGCGGATCCTCACCGACGAGGAGTTCATCGCCCTCGAGAGCCGCATCGAGGACGCGTCCTGATCCCCGCCCGGCGCCCCCGACCGACCGGGGCGCCGGGCGGGCCGGGTCACGGGTCGACTCAGACCCGCAGGACCATCAGCGCGACGTCGTCCTCCTGCTCGGTCACCAGACCGTCCAGCAGGTGGTCGCACAGCGCCTCGGGGTCGAGGTGCTGACCCCCCGCGAGCCGCGCGACGAGCGCCGCGGTGCCGACGTCGAGGAGCTCGCCGCGGCGCTCCACGAGCCCGTCGGTGTAGAAGACGACCGTCGAGCCGGGAGCCAGCTCCACGCTCTCCTCGCCCCGCACCGTGTCCGGGTCGACGCCCAGCAGCAGGTCGCCGCCGGCGTCGAGCAGGCTGGTGGTGCCGTCGGGGGCGAGCACCACCGGCGGCGGGTGCCCGGCGCGCGACCAGCGGAGCGTACGCATGCCGCTCGCGGCCTCCGACCCGTCGGCGGCCGCCGGCGGGTCGACCCGCGCGACCAGCGCCGTCGCGACCGCGGGCTCGGTCAGCCGCTGCAGCGCCCGGTCGAGCACCTCGAGGACGCGGCCGGGCCGCTCCCACAATGCGTACGCGACACCGCGGATGAGGTTGAGGGCCTGGGCCATCGTCGCCGCCGCGGCGCTGTCGTGGCCGGCGATGTCGCCGACGGTGAGCACGAGGGTGCCGTCGCCCTGGTCGAACGCGTCGTACCAGTCGCCGCCGATCTGCGCGACGTCGGCCGCCGGCACGTAGCGAGCGGCGACCCTCAGCGTCGGCGTCGACTGCGGCGGCAGGAGCAGCGAGTTCTGCAGGGTCACCAGCAGGTCCCGCTCCTCGTCGGTGCGGCGGCGCTCCACCTCGCGCAGCTGCAGCCGGGAGAGCGCCTGGGTGAGGGTCGCGGCGACGAGGCCGAGCAGGTCGCGGTACTCCTCGTCGTACGGCAACCGGTCGCTGACCCGGACGCCCAGCGTGGCCAGCACCTCGCCGGTCGCGGGGTCGCGCAGGTCCTGGCGCACCACGGCGCCGCGACCGTGCTCGTCGGTGTCCGGGAGACCGTCGTCGGGCGTGCCGACCCAGGTGGCCGCGGTCTCGCCCGCGAAGCGCAGCTCGGCGCCGAGGACGTCGTCGGGGAAGCGGCCCAGCACGTCGTGGGCGACGACCCGCAGCTCGTCGCGGGACTCGACGATGCCGAGCGAGGCGGTCAGCCGGGCCAGCAGCGCCAGCCTCCGCTGGGCCAGCACGCGGTGCGTCGTCTCGACCGTGATGTCGAGGACGCCGACCACCTCGCCCTGCGCGTCGTGCAGCGGTGAGTAGGAGAAGTCGAAGTAGCAGTCCTCGAGGAAGCCGTGGCGGTGCAGCGGCAGCAGGAGGTCCTCGACCATGGTCGCGCGCCCGGCGCCCCGGACCTGGTCGAAGAGCGGCTCGATCTGCTCCCAGGCCTCCCAGAAGACCTCCTTGCAGGGCTCGCCGAGGGCTGCCGGGTGCTTGTCGCCGATCAGCTGGACGTACGCGTCGTTGTAGATCAGCCGCAGCTCGTCGCCCCACAGCACCACCGCGGCGAACTCGGTGTGCAGGATCGTGTCGAGGGCGTGCTGCAGCTCCACCGGCCAGTCCTCGCGGCGACCGAGCGACGTCGACGCCCAGTCCTTGGCGTCGTAGGCCGCACGGAGCTCGACGCTCGGCAAGGGGGTGGTCACGGGGTGAAACCTAGGTCATCCACCGGGCATGCACGCGTGGCGCCGCCGCGTCCATCCCCCGGAGGGGTGGGATGCGGCGACGCCCGTGCACATCCCTCAGTCCAGGGGGCGCGGCGCGAGCCGCGCGAGCTGCGTGACGTGGCGCGGCTCGAGCTCGTCGAGGGTCTGCACGCCCAGCAGCTTCATCGTGCGCTCGACCTCGTCGCGCAGGATCGCGATGGTGCGGTCGACGCCCGCGCGGCCGCCGGCCATGAGGCCGTAGAGGTACGCGCGACCGATCAGCGTGAAGTCGGCGCCCAGGGCGACGGAGGCGACGACGTCGGCGCCGTTCATGATCCCCGTGTCGACCATGACCGTCGTGTCCTTGCCGACCTCCCGCGCCACCGACGGCAGCAGGTGGAAGGGCACCGGAGCACGGTCGAGCTGGCGCCCGCCGTGGTTCGACAGCACGATCCCGTCGACGCCGTGGTCGACGAGGCGGACCGCGTCGGCCACGTTCTGCACGCCCTTGATGACGATCTTGCCGGGCCACAGCCCCCGGATGACCTCGAGGTCCTCGTAGCTGATCGTCGGGTCCATCGCCGAGTCCAGCAGCTCGCCGACCGTGCCGCCGGTCGAGCTGAGCGAGGCGAACTCGAGCTTGGGGGTGGTCACGAAGTCGATCCACCACCACGGCCGCACGGCGGCGTCGAGGACAGTTCGCAGCGTGATCTGGGGCGGGATCGAGAAGCCGTTGCGCTTGTCGCGCAGGCGCGCGCCGGCCACCGGGGTGTCCACCGTGAAGAAGAGGGTGTCGTAGCCGGCGGCCGCGGCGCGGCGGGTCAGCTCGTACGACGTCTCGCGGTTGCGCATGACGTAGAGCTGGAACCAGTTGCGGCCGTGCGGGTTGGCCGCCTTCACGTCCTCGATGGAGGTCGTGCCGAGCGTGGAGAGCGTGAACGGGATGCCCGCGGCGGCCGCCGCGCCCGCGCCGGCGATCTCACCCTCGGTCTGCATGAGGCGGGTGAAGCCCGTCGGCGCGATGCCGAAGGGCAGCGCGCTGCGACCGCCCAGCACCTCCAGGGAGGTGTCGACGTCGGTGGCCGGACGCAGCACGTCGGGGTGGAACTCGACGTCCTGGAAGGCCTGGCGGGCGCGGATGATCGACAGCTCGCCCTCGGCGGCGCCGTCGGTGTAGTCGAACGCGGCCCGCGGCGTGCGGCGCTTCGCGATCACGCGCAGGTCGTCGATGGTCAGCGCCTTGGCGAGGCGGCGCCGGCGGGGGTTGAGCTCGGGACGCTTGAAGCGCAGGAGCTCGAAGATCTCCGCCGGGTTGGGGAACTGGCGCTTGACCATGGTGCGGTCCTCTCGGGTGGTGCGGGCGTGGGTGCGGTGCTGGCTGCGGTGCTGGGGTGGGCTAGCGCCGGATCTGCTGGAAGTAGCCGTCGATGTGGTGGCGCACGCACCGCTCGGCGCGAGCGACGTCGCCCGCCTCGACGGCGGCCACGATCTGGCCGTGCTCCGCGCGCAGCCGCGCGGCGGTGGCGGGCCAGTCGTCGATGGCGCGGGCGCCCTGCTGGACGTACGCCTCGATCGCGGTGCGCAGGCCGGCCATCACGGCGACGAGGACGGCGTTGCCGCTCGCCTCGGCGAGCGCGAGGTGGAAGCGGGCGTCGAGGGCCAGGAAGTCGGCCGGCGCGAGGTGCTCGTCACCCATCGCGTCGAGCACCTCGCGGGCGGCGGCGAGGTCGTGCTCGCCGCCGGCCAGCGTGCCGACGACCGCGGTCTCCAGCACGACGCGGGTGGAGACGACGTCGTCGATGCGGAACGCCTGCGCGGCGGTCTGCAGCCGCAGCAGGGTCGACATGCCGCCACCCGGGCGGGCCACGATGATCGCCCCGGACGAGGGCCCCGACCCGGTGGCGGTGCGCACGAGACCCATCACCTCGAGCACCCGCAGCGCCTCGCGGACGCTGGAGCGGCCGACCCCGAGACGCGCGGCGAGCTCGCGCTCCCCCGGCAGCCGGTCGCCCGGCCGCAGCCGCCCGTCGAGGAGGTCGGTCTCGACGTGGTCGAGCACCGTCCGCCACGCACGGGGCGTGTCGATCTCGGTCATCGCGGGCTCCTCTGTGGTCTGACCACACCGTAGCATGTGGTCAGACCACAGCGGGAGCCCTTCGCCGGGATCGTCCGCCGAGGGCTCAGCGCACCTCCTGCTCCACGTACGGCACCAGCCGCACGGGCCCGATCAGGCCGTAGCTCTGCCGGGTGGCCACGGCGTACACCTCCGGCGTCACCGTCCGCAGGCGGTTGAGCAGCGGCGTCGCCACCTCGACCACGATCGTGTTCGCCCCCACCCGCAGCCGCCGCCCCAGGTCGACGGTCGTGACGAGCGGGTCGCACGGCGGCAGCAGCGTGCCGTTGACCGTGACGCGGAACGTGTCCTCCACGGCGCCGAGCTCGAGGTACGCCCCCGTGCCCGCCGGCCAGCGGGTGCCCAGGTTGACCGACGCCGTGTAGCGGCCGATGCCCGAGACGTCCTCGAAGCCCGCGATCTGCGACCACGGCTTCAGCTCGGTGAGCCGGGTGCGCCGCGGCGTGCGGACGGTCTCGGTGACGGTGCGCCCGGGCGTCCAGTCCTCGACGACGAGGTCCCACGTGCTCAGGGTGAGCGGGGCGCGCACGGAGGCCACGGTGGTCGAGCGGGTACGCCCGCCGGCCAGCGTCACCGTGTGCCGACCCGCGGTCGCGGTGCGGACCACGAGGCGCTGGTCGTTGCCGCTGACCTGGTCGGCCGTCGTGGCGACGACCGAGACCGGGCGGTCCTGGCGGCCGGGCGCGGCGAGGATGATCACCGTCGACTGGCCGGGCTGCAGGTCGACGCGCACCTTGATCCGGCCGCCCGAGCGCTCGTGCAGCGGCACCGGCGTCACCGAGCCGCTCCAGGCGTCGAGGCGGTAGGGCACAGCGTCCGCGCGGGAGGCGGTCAGCCACACGTCCTGGGTGACCCGCGTCAGGCGCCGGTTCTCCGCGTGCTTCGCGTTGGCGAGGTAGTAGAGGTCCGTGCCGCCGCCCTCCGCGAGCACCCGGCGTACCGACATCACGGTCGAGCGCTCGTGGCTGACGTCCGGGCTCACGCCCAGCGCGGCCAGCGCCGTCGGGATGTCGGTCGCCGCGGCGACCGTGCGGGTCGTCGAGCGGGCGGCCACCGCCGCCATCGCGGCGCGCACCTGCGCGATCACCTCGGCCGACTCGACGCCGACCGGCTCGGCCTGGGTCCAGTCACCGACCAGCACGACCTTGAGGCCGGCCTCGGCCAGCGCCTGCAGGCGCTGCGCGGCGGACAGCTCGATGGTCGGGCGGTTGCCGCGGAACTGGTCGGGCGTCACGATCATCGCCTTGTACGCCGGGCCGTCCGGCGCCAGCCGGCCACCGCGCACCGTCGCCAGCGGCAGCTCGAGCAGCGCCGGCGTCGCGAACGAGTGCGTCCAGCCGAGCGGGATGCCGTCGTTGGTCGCCCACGGCGCCCCGATGCCCGTCGAGGCCCAGCCCTTCTGGCGCAGGAAGACGATGTCGTACTTCGGCACACCGCTCTGCAGGACCAGCTGGGTGCGCGCCATGTACGCCGCGATGCCCGGCATGTGCTGCCACAGCGGGGTGCGCGGGCCCCACGCCTCGCCGAAGCCGATCGCGCCGTTGTAGTAGGGCGAGAAGGCGGCGAAGCCCGGCCAGGTCACGCCCGGGGCGCTCGCGTGCGCGAAGCCGTGCAGCACCGCCATGTTCACGCCGGCGGCGTAGATCGAGTTGATCGTCGACAGCGCCCGCTCCCAGGTGGTGCTGTAGGCGGCGCCGTTGTAGCAGGCCGCCTCGCAGGAGAGCACCGTGCGGCCACCGAGGTCGCGACCGCCGGCCATCACGCGGTAGTCGTCGAGGTTCTTGAACCCCAGCGACTCGGTCTCCGGCACGTCGACGACCGCGCTGTGCTCGACGGTGTCGGTCTCCAGGCCGTAGGGCTGGATCCGGATGCCCATGTCGAGCGTGCGGGCGAAGCGCTGCATCGGCAGGAGGTGGTTGTCGCGGTAGAGGTCGGACAGCGTCTGGTTGACGTCGTCGCGCACCCGCGTGGTCGTGGTCGCGTCGAACGCGAACTGGTAGCGCTCGTGCAGGTCGAGGATCGCCGGCAGGTAGGGAACCAGGTCGTAGCCGCGGCGGGTCTCGAACTCCTCGAGGAACGCGGGCGTCCAGATGGTCACCTCGGTCTCGACCTCGAGCGAGTCCTCGAACAGGTAGCCGCCGGCCTGGCGCAGCAGGCCGCGCAGCTCGTCGTCGAGGATCCGCTCCTCCCACAGGTCGATGACCTGCTGCGCGCCCGCGGCGGAGAAGTGGTCGACGACCCAGCTGCGGGGGTCGGTGTGCGGGCCCGCCTCGGGCTCCTGGCCCGAGCCGCGCGACCACATCGGCAGCAGCACCCAGGTGCCGGCCGGGGTCGCGGGCGCGGTCCAGGTGAGCGTGCCGTCGACGACGTCGTCGGTGAGGTCGACGACCGTCGCGACGTCGAGCACGGTCTCGGTGCGGGCCGTGCCCGGGGTGACGACGCGGGCGGCGAGCACCCGCACGAGCGTGCTGCGGGTAGCCTGCGGGACGGGCGCCTCCACGGGCGCCGGGAGCGCACCGTCGAAGGTCGCGCCGGCGGCCACCTCGGCCAGGCCGTGCACCAGCTCGGTGCACGCCTCCGGCGAGTCCGGGGTGATGGTCGGCACGGCCGCCGGCCACGAGGGCCCGACGGTGACGTCGACGCGCACGCCGCGGCGTACGGCCTCGCGCAGCGCCGCCTTCACGCCCGCGATCCAGGGCGCGGTGCCCCAGCCCTGGGTGCGCACGTCGATCTCGATGCCGCGCGCCCGCAGGCTGTGGGTGACGTCGGCGATCTCGACGGCGCCGAAGCCGGCGGTCGCGATCTGCTGCACCTCGCGGGTGATCTGCGCCGGGTCGACGGCGCCGTGGGGCCACCACCAGCGGAAGCCGGCGGCGGTGGTGAGGCCGGGCGCCGCGAGCCGGCGGGCCAGCTCGGCGGGGATGCCGGGCGAGACCGGCGTCGCCGACGGGAGCGCGGCGCCGGGGGCGGCGGCCGCGGGTCCGGCGAGGCCGGCGATGCCGACCGCGCCGACGGAGGCGGCCGCGGCGGCGAGCAGCTGCCGACGACCGAGACGGGCGGCCGAGGGGCCGGGGGCGCCGGGCGTACCGGCGAGGGGGACGGTGACGTTGTCCATACGGTTGCTCCGAGAGGCGTGGCCGCGGGCGGCCGGTCGAGGTCAGCCCACGGTCGTGGGTCGGCCGGTGACCAGGCGCCGCTCGGCGGCGTCCCAGTCGAGCAGAGACCGCGGCTCGTAGCGCCGCAGCTCGTGCGTGTCGCGGACCAGCGCGCGCATGGCCGCGAGATCGGGGAGGTCCGCGCCGAGGGCGCGGGCCTGGACCAGCACGTTGCCGAGCGCCGCCGCCTCGCCGGGACCGGCGAGGACGGGCACGCCGAGCGCGTCGGCGCTCAGCTGGCACAGCAACGTGTTGTGGGTGCCGCCGCCGACGACGTGGACGACGTCGAACTCCTCGCCGGCCGTGCGGGCCGCGGCCCGCAGGTGGCGGCGGTAGGCCACGGCGAGGGAGTCGACGATGCAGCGGGCGGTCGCGACCGGCGAGTCGGGCACGGGCTCGCCCGCGGCCTCGGCCAGCGCGGCGATGCGGGCCGGCATGTCGCCGGGCGGCAGCAGGGACGCGTCGTCGATGTCGACGACGGTGCGCAGCGGCTCGGCCTCGGCGGCCGCGGCGAGCAGCACGGGCAGGTCGATCTCGAGACCCTGCGCCTGCCAGGTGCGCACCGACTCGGAGAGCACCCACAGGCCCATCACGTTCTTGAGGTAGCGCACCGTGGAGTCCACGCCCGCCTCGTTCGTGAAGTTCGCGGCGCGGGCCTCCTCGCTCAGCACCGGGGCGTCGAGCTCCAGGCCCACGAGCGACCAGGTGCCCGAGGAGATGTACGCGAACCGGCTGCCGCTCCCCTGCCCCTGCGCCGGGACGCCGACGACCGCGGAGGCGGTGTCGTGGGACCCGACGGCGACCACCGGCACGGGCGGGTCGGTGGGCGTACGCCCGATCGCCTCGGCCACCGCGGGCAGCAGCGGTCCCACCAGGCTGCCGGCGTCGCGCAGCGGCGGGAGCACCTCCGCCGGCAGGTCGAGACGCTCGGCGAGGTCGCGGGCCCACGTGCGGGTCGTCGCGTCGTAGAGCCCGGTGGTCGAGGCGTTCGTGCGCTCGGCGCCGATCTCGCCGGTCAGCCAGTAGCCGAGCAGGTCGGGCAGGAGCAGGAGGGTGCGTGCGGCGGCGAGGGCCGGCGTACCCCGCTCGGCGGCGAGCTGGAAGACGGTGTTGAAGGGCAGGTGCTGCAGGCCGGTGCGGGCGAACAGCTCGTCGGCGCCGACGGTGCCCCAGACCTGCTCCGGCACGCCGTCGGTGCGGCGGTCGCGGTGGCTGCGGGGGTTGCCGAGCAGCAGCCCGTCGCGCCCGAGGAGGCCGTAGTCGACCGCCCACGAGTCGATCCCGACCGCGTCGAGCGGTCCGGTCGCGGCGATCGTGCGCAGCGCCGCGAGCACCTCGCGGTGGATGCCGAGGACGTCCCAGTAGAGGGCGTCGCCGACCGGCACCCCGCCGTTCGGGAAGCGGTGCACCTCGGCGAGCTCGAGGCGCCCCGGACCCACGACCGCCACCATGACCCGGCCGCTCGTGGCGCCGAGGTCGACGGCCGCGACCCGGAGGTCACCGGGGCGCGGGGTGGGCAGGTCGCGGTTCACGGGGCGTACCTCTCGGAGTCGGTCGGTGGGTGCTGCTTGCGGCTGCTGCTTGCGCGTACTGCTGCGTACTGCTGCGTACTGCTGCGTACTGCTGCGTACTGCTGCGTCGAGTTGCGGGTTTCGCCGCGTCCCGAGCATCGAGTTGCGGGTTGTGCCGCGCCGGCGGCGGCACAACCCGCAACTCGACGCGCCCAGCGCGGCACAACCCGCAACTCGGCGCGAAGGGGGGTCAGCGGAGGAAGGCGGCGGCGACGCCGGCGTCCACGGGGACGTGGAGGCCGGTGGTGTGCGTCATCTCCGGGCCGCAGAGCACGAACACCGCGTTGGCGATGTGCTCCGGCAGCACCTCCTTCTTGAGGATGGTGCGCTGGGCGTAGAACTTGCCCAGGTCCTTCTCCTCGACGCCGTAGACCGCGGCGCGGTTGGCGCCCCAGCCCGACGCGAAGATGCCGGAGCCCTGCACGACGCCGTCCGGGTTCACGCCGTTGACCTTGACGCCGTGGGCGCCGAGCTCGGCGGCGAGCAGCCGCACCTGGTGGGCCTGGTTGGCCTTGGTGGCGGAGTACGCGATGTTGTTCGGCCCGGCGAAGACCGAGTTCTTCGAGGAGATGTAGATGATGTCGCCGCCCATCTCCTGGTCGATCATCACCTTCGCGGCCGCCTTGGAGACCAGGAACGAGCCCTTGGCCATCACGCGGTGCTGCAGGTCGAAGTCCTCGCCCGTGGTGTCGAGCAGCGACTTGCTCAGCGAGAGCCCGGCGTTGTTGACGACGAGGTCGACGCCGCCGAACGCGAGCACGCAGGCGTCGATCGCGGCCTGGACGGCCGCCTCGTCGGAGACGTCGGCCGCGACGCCGAGCGCCACGTCCGCGCCGCCGATCTCGGCCGCGGCGGCCTGCGCCTTCTCCAGGCTCAGGTCGGCGACCACGACGACCGCGCCCTCGCCGGCCAGCTTCTTCGCGGTGGCCTTGCCGATGCCGCCCGCGGCGCCGGTGACGAGCGCGACGCGCCCGGCGAGCGGCTTGGGCTTCGGCATCCGCTGGAGCTTGGCCTCCTCGAGCGCCCAGTACTCGATGCGGAACTTCTCCGCCTCGTCGATGGGGGCGTACGTCGAGAGGCCCTCGGCGCCGCGCATCACGTTGATGGCGTTGACGTAGAACTCGCCGGCCACGCGGGCGGTCTGCTTGTCCTTGCCGAACGAGAACATGCCGACGCCCGGCACCAGCACGATGAGCGGGTCCGCGCCGCGGATCGCCGGGGAGTCCGGCGTCGCGTTGCGGTCGTAGTAGCCCTGGTAGTCGGCGCGGTACTCCTCGTGCAGCTCCTTGAGCCGCGCGACGGACTCCTCGACCGAGGCGGAGGCCGGCAGGTCGAGGACCAGCGGCTTCACCTTGGTGCGCAGGAAGTGGTCGGGGCAGGAGGTGCCGAGCGCCGCGAGGCGCGGGTGCTCGGCCGCGGCGAGGAAGTCGAGGACCACGTCGGAGTCGGTGAAGTGCCCGACCATGCCGCGACCGGCGGCCAGCGCGTCCTTGCTGGCGATGCCGCGGATCGTGCCGGCCAGCGCGGCGGCCTTGGCGCGGCGCTCGTCGGCCGGCAGCGGGGCGTACCCCTCCAGGGCGGGCCCGAAGGGCTCGGCCTTGCTGTTCGCGGCGATGTACTCCGCGGCCGTGTCGATGATCCACAGCGAGTGCTGCTCGGCCTCCTCGGAGGTGTCGCCCCACGCGGTGATGCCGTGGCCGCCGAGGATGCAGCCGACCGCCTGCGGGTTGCGCTCCTTGATGGCGGCGATGTCGAGGCCCAGCTGGAAGCCGGGGCGGCGCCACGGCACCCACACGACCTTGTCGCCAAAGATCTTCGAGGTCAGCGCCTCGCCGTCGGCCGCCGTGGCGACCGCGATGCCCGAGTCGGGGTGCAGGTGGTCGACGTGCGCGGCGTCGACGAGGCCGTGCATGGCCGTGTCGATCGACGGCGCCGCGCCACCCTTGCCGTGCAGGCAGTAGTCGAACGCGGCGACCATCTCGTCCTCGCGCTCGATGCCCGGGTAGACGTCGACGAGCGCACGCATCCGGTCCAGGCGCAGCACCGCGAGGCCCGACTCCTTCAGCGTGCCGAGGTCGCCGCCCGAGCCCTTGACCCACAGCAGCTCGACGGGACGGCCGGTCACGGGGTCGGTCTCGGTGCCCTTGGCGGAGGTGTTGCCGCCGGCGTAGTTGGTGTTCTTCGGGTCCGAGCCCAGCCGGTTGGACCGGGCGATCAGCTGCTGGGGAGTGGTGAGATCCGTCATCTCGGGTGCTTCCTCTGGGTCTGAGGTGGGTGTGGTCTGCGTGGTGCGCGGTGTCGTCTGCGGTGCAGGGGCGAGGGCGTACGCCCGTCAGCTCCAGCCGGCCTGGGTGCCGCCGACACGGGCGGCCTCGATGCCGTCCTGGTAGCCGCTGGCCGCGAACGCCTTCATCGGGTGCGCCGGGAGGCCGCGGCTCTCGCGCCACGCGGCGAGGTCGCCGCGCACGTCGGTGGAGAAGGCGTCCATGAAGATCTCGTGGGCCTCGAGCACGTCGCCCGACTCCTGCGCGGCGGTGAGCGCCTCGCGGTCGAGCAGCAGGGCCCGGGCCGTCATCTCCTGCACGTTGAGCACGGAGCGGATCTGGCCGGGGATCTTCTTCTCGATGTTGTGGCACTGGTCGAGCATCAGCGCGACGTCGGAGTCCGCGTCCAGGCCGCCGCCGCGGATGACCTCGACGAGGATCCGGAACAGCTGGAACGGGTCGGCCGAGCCGACGATGAGGTCGTCGTCGGCGTAGAAGCGGCTGTTGAAGTCGAACGAGCCCAGCTTCCCGAGCCGCAGCAGCTGCGCCACGATGAACTCGATGTTGGTGCCCGGCGCGTGGTGGCCGGTGTCCAGGCAGACCATCGCGCGCTCGCCGAGGGCGGCCACCTGGACGTACGAGGTGCCCCAGTCGGGGACGTCGGTGTGGTAGAAGGCCGGCTCGAAGAACTTGTACTCGAGCACGAGGCGCTGCTCGTCGCCGATGCGGTCGTAGATCTTCTGCAGGCTCTCGGCGAGGCGGTCCTGGCGGCCGCGCATGTCGGCCTGGCCCGGGTAGTTCGAGCCCTCGGCCAGCCAGATCTTGAGGTCGCGCGACCCGGTCGCGTCCATCACGTCGATGCACTCGAAGTGGTGGTCGACCGCCTTCTGGCGGATCTTCGGGTCGGTGTGCGTGAGGGCGCCGAGCTTGTAGTCGTCGTCCTGGAACGTGTTCGAGTTGATGGTGCCGAGCGCGATGCCGAGGTCCTCGGCGTAGCGGCGCAGCGCGGCCCAGTCGTCCACGAGGTCCCACGGGATGTGCAGCGCGACGGCGGGCGCGAGGCCGGTGAAGCGGTGGACGGTCGCGGCGTCGGCGATCTTCTCCTCCACCGTCCGCGGGGTGCCCGGCGTGCCGAAGACCTTGAAGCGGGTGCCGGAGTTGCCGTAGGCCCAGGAGGGGACCTCGATCGCCAGACGCTCCAGCGTGGGCGTGATGTCGGCGAAGCTGGTCATGCGGGCTCTCCCTCGGTACGGCGGGTGGTCGGGGTGGTCGGGTCGGTGGCGGCGGCTGCGGCGAGCTGGTCCTCGAGGTGGAAGACCTCCTCGAGGCGCACGAAGCCGGTGTCGGGCGCGGCGCCGTCGAGGTCGACGAAGAACTCGCCCATCTCGGCCTGCCAGCGGGCGTTGACCTCGGTGGCGGCCATCGCGGCCTGGGCCTCCTCGATGGTCGTGTCGACCTCGACGTAGCCGATCAGCAGGCCGTCGGGGCGGACGAACAGCGAGTAGTTGTGCCAGCCGGAGGCCGCGAGCGCGGCGAGCATGTCGGGCCAGACGGCGGCGTGCCGCTCGCGGTACTCCTCCAGCCGGTCCGGCCTGACCTGCAGCTGGAAGCAGACGCGTTGCATGACGGGGGCTCTCCTCGAGAACGGGATTGAATCGTTTTAATCGTAGTGGCCGGCGTCGTCACGCGTACGTCGGGTGGGGCGGGTGCTGCCGGGGTGTGCCGGGGTGGTGCGGGGTCGTGCGGGGGTGGTGCCCCGGCCCGGACGGGCCGGGCCGGGGCGCCGGGCGACTCAGAAGTCGAAGTCGCCGATGTTGTCCGCGTTGAACACGGTGGGGTCGCCGAGCAGGATCTCGCCGTCGGCGCCGACCGTGTACTCGCCCAGGTCGCCGGCCTCGAAGGTGTCGCCCTCCTCGCCGGTGATGTCGCCCTCGACGAGCGCGTGGGCGGCGTAGGCGGCGAGGTAGCCGAGCTCCTCCGGGTTCCACAGCGCGAACGCGGTGACGGTGCCGTCCTCGACGAACTCACGCATCTGGTTCGGCGTTCCGAGACCGGTCAGCGCGACCTGGCCCTTGTACTGCGACGTCGAGAGGTAGCGCGCGGCCGCGGCGATGCCGACGGTGGTCGGCGAGACGATGCCCTTGAGGTCGGGGTGCGACTGCAGCAGGGCGGCGGTCTTGTCGAACGAGGTCTGGTCGTCGTCGTCGCCGTAGGTGGTCTCGACGATCTCGATGTCGGGGTACGTCTCGGCGGCGTACTCCTCCATCAGCTCGATCCAGGTGTTCTGGTTCGTCGCGTTGGCGGCGGCGGAGAGGATCGCGATCTCGCCCTCCTCGCCGATCTGCTCGGCGATGATGTCGATCTGCGACTCGGCGATGCCCTCGGGCGAGGCCTGGTTCACGAACACGTCGCGGTACTCGGGGTCCACGTCGGAGTCGAACGTGACGACCTTGACGCCGGCGTCGCGCGCCTCCTCGAGGGCGTCGCCGAGGGCGGTCGGGTCGTTCGCCGAGACGACGAGCGCGCCGACGCCCTGCTGGGCGGCCGTGTTGATGAACGGGACCTGCGCGTCGGGCGTCGCGTTGGTCGGGCCGACCTCCTCGAAGCTGCCGCCGAACTCCTCGGCGGCGCGCTCGCCACCGGTGCTGGAGGCGTCGAAGTAGGGGTTGCCCAGGTTCTTCGGGAGGAAGGTGATGCTCGAGGAGCCGTTGCCGCCGCCCCCGTCGCCGTCTCCGTCGCCACCGCCGCAGGCGGTCAGCGCGGTGCTCGCGGCCAGGGTGAGGGCGACGAGCACGGTGCCGCGCCGGGTGTTGAACTTCATCGTTCTGCCTTTCGGGGTGGGGGAGCCAGGAGTGACGGGTGGATCAGGCGGGGTCGGAGCGGCCGGGGCCGCTCTTCCCCCTGCCTCGTGAGGGCAGGCGTCCCGAGGCCCACGCGAGGAGACTGGGGGTCACGACCGAGGCGACGAGCAGGAGCCCGATCACGATCGTGGTGACGTTCTCGGTCTCTCCCTGCAGCCGCATGGCGCTGGTGATGACACCGATGAGGAGCACGCCGGCGACGACGCCGTGCAGGGCGCCGCGGCCGCCGAAGATCGACACGCCGCCGAGCAGCACGGCCGCGATCACCTGCAGCTCCAGGCCGGACGCGGAGTCGCCGCGGGCCAGGTCGTAGCGCAGCGTGTAGTAGACGCCCGCCAGGCCGGAGACGGCGCCGGCAAGCACGAAGAGCAGCAGCTTGGTGCGGGCCACGTCGACGCCACTGAAGCGCGCGGCCTCGTCGTTGAGACCGATCTCGTAGACGCCGCGCCCGAAGCTGGAGAAGTGCAGCAGCAGCACGAACAGCACGGCGAGCACGCCGAAGACGATCAGCACCTGCGGGTAGCTCGACTCGCCGATCCGCTCCTTGACCCGGTCGGTCCACTCGTCGGGGAAGCCGGTCTTGGCCTCCGTGCCGAGCAGGCCGACGGCGATGCCGCGGTAGAGCGCGAGCGTGCCGATGGTGACCGCCAGCGACGGGAGCCCGACGTAGCCGACCAGGAAGCCGTTGAACGCCCCCGCCACCGCGCCGAGCGCGATCGCGGCCAGGGCCGCGGCCCCGAACGACCAGCCCAGGTCGATGCAGAGCACGCCGGTCATCGCGCTGGTGAGCACGACGGTGCTCGCCACCGACAGGTCGATCTCGCCGGTGATGATGATGAGCGTCATCGGCAGCGCGATCAGCAGGATCGGCATGAGGTCGAGGAACAGGTAGTACAGCGTCAGCGGGCCGTCGAAGTTGGGCACCTCGACGTTGGCCCACACCAGCACGCCGACGAGCAGCGCGATGACGGCCGTCTCGCGGGTGAACAGCCACCGCTGCCAGGCGGGGCGGGCGTACGCCGCGTAGATCCGCTCGGAGCGCGCGTCGCCGCCGCTGCCGCTCGGGCCCCCGGAGCCGGCGGTGGCCGGGGTCGGCTTGAGCGCGGACATCAGTGCTCCCTCTCTTCGTCGAGGCGTCGGGCGCGCCGTAGGGCGAGCACCCGGTCGAGGACGACGGCGCCGAGGATGAGGGCGCCGACGACGGCGCGCTGCCAGAACTCGGGGATGCCGAGGATCGGGAGCGCCCGGTTGATCGTGACCAGCAGGACCGCGCCGATGGCCGCGCCCCACACGGAGCCGCTGCCGCCGAAGATCGCGACGCCGCCGATGACCGCGGCGCCGACGGCCTGCAGCTCGATGCCGTTGCCGACCGAGGAGGTCACGGAGCCGTAGCGGGCGGCGTGCAGCACGCCGGCCAGACCGGCGAGCGCGCCGCAGAGCACGAACGCGGTGAGCACGCGGGTCGGGACCTTGAGCCCGTAGAGCCGGGCGGCCGCGGGGTCGGAGCCGATGGCGTACAGCTCGCGGCCCGAGCGGGCCGTGTGCAGGTAGTAGCCGACCACCGCGACCACGGCGACGGCCAGGATGGTCAGCACCGGGATCGTGAGGACCTGCTGGGTGCCGAGCGCGAGGAACTCGCGGGGCATCTGGTCGGCGGTGATCCGGTCGCTGCCGGCCCAGGTGAGCATGATGCCGCGGTAGATGTACATCGTGCCGAGCGTGATGACGAGCGCGGGCACCCCCGCGTACGCCACCAGCACCCCGTTGACCACGCCGAGCACCGCGCCGAGCGCGATGCCCGCGAGCACCACGACCGGGATCGGGATGCCGGGCTGGTCGATGAACAGGCGGCCGGTGAGGTAGGCCGTCAGCGCCATCGTCGACCCGACCGAGAGGTCGACGCTGCGCGTGATGATGACGAGCATCTGGCCGGCCGCGAGCAGCAGGAGGATCGAGGGCGTCAGCAGCAGGTCGCGCCAGCCGTCGCTCGAGAACACGAAGCTGTCGTTGCGCAGGGTGGCCGCGACGACCACCAGGATCAGCACGACGGCGACCGCGATCTCGCGGGACCGCACGGCGCCGGCCAGGACGCCGCGCACCGCGGCGCCGCGGCCGGGGCCCGCCTGCGGCCGGGTCAGGGTCGCGCTCATGCGCTGACCTCCTTCATGAGTACGTCGGGGAGCTCGGGGGCGAGGGCCTCGCGACCGGCGGTCGCGGCCTTCATCACGGACTCGGGGGTGGCCTCGGCGCGCGCGAGCTCGGCGGTGATCTCGCCCTCGCGGACCACGAGGACGCGGTCGGCCATGCCCAGCACCTCGGGCAGCTCGGAGGAGATCATCAGGATCGCGAGGCCCTGCGCCGCGAGGTCGGAGAGCAGCCGGTGGACCTCGGACTTCGTGCCGACGTCGATGCCGCGGGTGGGCTCGTCGATGATCAGCAGCTTCGGCGAGGTGGCCAGCCACTTCGCGATGACGACCTTCTGCTGGTTGCCGCCGCTCATCGTGGTCGCCGGCATGTCGAGGGCGTTGGTCTTCACCTCGAGGCGCCCGGCCCACGGTCCGACGGCCTTGTTCTCGGACGCCGTGGTCAGCAGGCCGAGACGGCTGAGGCGGGTGCGGATCACGCTGGCGACGTTGTGGGCGACCGAGTTGTCCACGACCAGGCCCTGGCGGCGGCGGTCCTCGGGGACGAAGGCCATGCCGGCCGCGATCGCGGCGCGCGGCTTGCCCGGGCGCACCGGCTTGCCCGCCATGGTGACCTGGCCCGAGTCGTAGGCGTCGACGCCGAAGACCGCCCGCGCGATCTCGCTGCGACCGGCGCCGACGAGCCCGGCCAGGGCGACGATCTCGCCCGAGCGGACCTCGAAGGACACGTCGCGGAAGGTGCCGGCCGAGCGCAGGCCGTCGACCTTGAGCACGATGTCGCCGACCTCGGTCTCCTGCTTGGGGAACAGGTCACCGATCTCGCGGCCGACCATCATCTCGACGACCGCGTCCGGGGTGGTGGACGCGATCGGGGTGGTCGCGACGTACGCACCGTCGCGCATCACCGTGACGGTGTCGCAGAGGTCGAAGACCTCCTCGAAGCGGTGCGAGATGAAGACCAGACCGCGGCCCTCGTCGCGCAGGCTGCGGGCGACCGCGAAGAGGCGCTCGACCTCGACGCCGGAGAGGGCGGCGGTCGGCTCGTCCATGATGAGCAGGCGGGCGTCGAGCGAGATGGCCTTCGCGATCTCGATGATCTGCTGGTCGGCGATCGAGAGGCCCAGGGCCGGGCGACGCGGGTCGATGTCGACGCCGAGCCGCTCGAAGATCGCGCGGGTCTCGGCGAGCATGGCCGCGCGGTCGATCCGGCGGCCGCGACCGAGGGGCTGGCGGCCCATGAAGATGTTCTCGGTGACCGAGAGGTCGGGGAAGAGCGTCGGCTCCTGGTAGATCACGGCGATGCCCGCGGCCTTCGACTCGGCCGTCGAGGAGAAGTCGACGTCCGCGCCCTCGAAGCGCAGCGTGCCGGCGTCGCGGCGGTGCACGCCGGCGACGATCTTGACCAGCGTGGACTTGCCGGCGCCGTTCTCGCCGACGAGCGCGTGGATCGACCCGGCCGTCACGCTGAGCGTGCCGGAGCGCAGCGCGGCGACGGGGCCGAACGACTTGCGCACGTCGGCCATCTCCAGCACGGGGGCCGACTTCTTCAGGGGGTCGGACATCGGACCTGCTTCCTCCTCGGGACCGCTTAAATCGTTTCAATATGAGCGGCGTCACGCACGCTATGACGGGGCTCACGAGACTGTCAACCGGTTCCGTTAAATCGTGTTAACGTCCGCGACATGCCCGAGGTGCAGGTCCGCGACGTCGCACGGCACGCCGGCGTCTCGCCCGGCACGGTCTCCAACGCGCTCAACCATCCGGAGAAGGTCTCGCCGACGACGCGGGACAAGATCCTCGCCGCGATCGAGGAGCTCGGGTTCGTCCCCAACATCGCGGCCCGGCAGCTGCGCCGCGGCACGAACGAGTCGATCGGCATGATCGTGCTCGACATCGCGAACCCCTTCTTCACCAGCGTCGCGCAGGGCGTCGAGGCGACGCTGGCCGAGGTCGGGCGCCCCCTCGTGCTCGCCCACAGCGGTCAGTCGCACGAGCGGGAGCAGGCGTACCTCGACCTCTTCGCCGAGCAGCGCCTCTCCGGAGTGCTCGTCACCCCCGCCGGCCAGGTGCTCGACCGGCTGCGGCGCCTGCGCGACCGCGGCACGGCCATCGTCGTGGTCGACCGCAAGACCGGGGCCCGCGAGTTCTCGTCGGTCTCGGTCGACGACACCCTCGGCGGGCGCCTCGCGACCCAGCACCTGCTCGACGTCGGCCGACGCCGGATCGCCTTCGTCGGCGGTCCCGAGCGGCTCAGCCAGATCAAGCACCGTCTCGGCGCCGCGCGCCAGTGCGTGGAGGAGCACGGGTCGGGCGAGATCGTCCACCTCGACGCGGCCAGCCTCGACGTCGAGGCCGGCCGCGCCGGCGGACTCCAGCTGCTCGAGATGCCGGCCGCCCGCCGCCCCGACGCCGTCTTCGCGGCCAACGACCTGGTCGCCCTCGGCGTGCTCCAGACGCTGACCCTCGCGGGCGTGCGCGTGCCGGACGACATCGCCCTCGTCGGCTACGACGACATCGAGTTCGCCGCCGCCGCCGCGATCCCCCTCACCTCCGTGCGCCAGCCCGCGACCGAGATGGGCGTGGCCGCCACCGGCCGCCTGCTCGACGTCATCAGCGACCCGGGCGCCGCGGTGGAGCACATCGTGCTCTCGCCGCAGCTCGTCGTGCGGCGCTCGACGGGCGGGTAGGCGCGCGACCGCCGTCGCCTACCGTCGTCCCATGGACCGCCGCCGCCCGCCCCGCCGCGTGCTCGGCGTCGCCGGGCTCGTCGTGGCAGCGGTCCTCGCGGGCTGCAGCGGTACGCCCGGTGCCTCCGACCCCGCGGAGACCCCGGGCGGGTCGACGACGACCGCGAGCCCGGGCGTACCCGCCCCGACCGCGACGACCACCGCCACCCCCGAGCCGACACCGGAGCCCGAGCCCGGCACCGTCGCGCCGCCCTGGCTCGGCACCCGCCCGCTGCCGGCGCGCGCCGACGGGACCGCGGCGCCGCAGCCCACGCCGACGGAGCTCGACCCGCGTCGCCTCACCTCGCCCGACGCGCTCCCCGCCCTGCCGGGCGACGGGTACGCGTCCGAGGTGACCGCCCCGGCGCCCGCCGACGTCGTCGAGCGCTCCACGTGGCGCGAGGGGTGCCCGGTGGCCGCGCGGGACCTGGCCTGGGTGCGGGTCGCGTTCGTCGGGTTCGACGACGCGCGGCACACCGGGGAGCTGCTGGTCGCCACCGACGTCGCCGACGACCTGGTCGAGGTCTTCGCGGCGCTCTACGCCGCGCGGTTCCCGATCGAGGAGATGCGGGTGACGACGGCGGCCGAGCTGGACGCCGAGCCGACCGGCGACGGCAACAACACCGAGTCGTTCGTGTGCCGCGCCACGACGGGCGGCGGCCGGTTCTCGCAACACGCCTACGGCACGGCGCTCGACGTGAACCCGTTCCAGAACCCCTACGACAAGGGCACCGGGTCGGCCCGCGTGGTGATCCCGGAGCTGGCGACGAGCTACACCGACCGCGGCGTGGTGCGGCCCGGGATGGTGCTGGCCGACGACGCCGTGGTGGACGCCTTCGCCGCGATCGGGTGGGAGTGGGGCGGGGCGTGGCAGCGCTCGAAGGACTACCAGCACTTCAGCCGCAACGGCCTCTGAGCGCCTCAGTCCCGGACGTCGACGACCAGGACGGCGCGCTCCGGCACCGCGCACTCCCGGCCGTCGTTCGGCACCACGGCGACCACGCCGTCCGGACCGAGGTCCGGGTCGCCGACGTCGGGTCCGCTGACGTCGGGTCCCCTGACGAACACCGGCGGCCCCGTCCGGCCGCACACGTCGGCCACGACCTGGAAGCGCCGCTCGTCGGCATCGGGCTCCGGCAGCAGCACGGGGCCGACGACGGCGTACGGCGCCTCGCCCGGGGCCATCGGTGCCGTGACGTGGATCGTCGGGGCGTAGAGCTCGTCGGCCAGCGGCGCGTCCACCAGCAGCTCGGCGTCGAGCGCACCGGGGACGTCGGCCCGCTCACGGCGCGGGGGCGGGCCGTAGTCCCGCTCGAGCGCGGACGCCGGCACGTCCAGCACGAAGGCGCGGACGTCGGGGGCCGCGCAACGCGGCGGTGCGCTCGTGCGCACCTCGTCGCCGAAGGTCAGCGCGAGCACCGACCCCCGCAGCACGGTCAGCACCGGGTCGCCCTCGACGTGACACGTCTCCCCGGCGACCTGGAAGCGGCGGACGTCCGCCGACCGCGGCTCCAGCCGCTCGGTGAGCAGCGGCAGCACGGAGGGCAGGGGCGCCTCGCCGTCGAGCAGCTCCACCACCGCGCCTCGCAACGCGTCCGGCGCGGGGCCGGAGACCACGACGGTGGTCGGCACGGGCGTCCCCGCGGGCAGCACCTCCCACAGCGGCTGCGGTCCGACGCCCCACACCCCCAGGGCCAGCAGGCCGACCGCGGCGAGGACCCGAGGCGTACGCCCGCTCACGACCCCGCTCCCCGCACTGCTCCCGCTGCCCCCACCCGCCGCGTCCTACCCCACCCGACGGGGCCCAACCGCCCCCGCGGACACGGCGTTTCCCCTCCCCCGCCCCTGCTGCCTTAGGGTCTCCTAACATGCGTCGCTGGCTCGCCTCCCTCCTCCCGGACCCGGACGACGCACCCCCTCCGATCGACGACGGCCCGCCGGCCGACGGGCGCGCGGTGCTGCGGCGCACGCTGCGGCGGCACCGCCGACGCCTCGTCGCCTCGTTCGCCCTCATCTCGACGTGGCAGGTCTGCGAGGCGCTGGTGCCCGTCGCGATCGGGCTGATCATCGACCGCGCGGTGGCCACCGGCGACGTCACGGCGCTGGTCCTCTCGGCGCTCGGGCTGATGCTGCTGTTCGCGACGCTGAGCTACTCGTACCGCTTCGGGTCCCGCATCGCGTGGGTGGCCATGCACACCGAGAACCACCGGATCCGCACCGACGTGGCCGACCACGTGCTGGCCCCCGCGGGCGCGCGCACGGGCGTGCTGCCCGGCGAGGTCCTCTCCATCGCCACCGCCGACGCCGACGTCGCGACGACGGTCGTGCGCCACGTCGCCCAGGCCTGCGCCGGCGTCTGCGGCCTGGCCGTGGCCGTGGGCCTGCTGGTCTGGATCGACCCCGTGCTCGGCCTGCTGGTCGCGGTCGGCACCCCGCTGGTGCTGCTGGTCTCGCGCGCCCTGGCCCCCGGGCTGACGCGGCGCACCGCCGAGGCGCAGGGCCGGATCGCGCGCGCCTCGGGCCTCGCCACCGACCTCGTCGCCGGGCTGCGGCCCCTGCAGGGCGTCGGCGGCCAGGCGGCCGCCCTGCGCCGCTACCGCACCGCCAGCGCCGACGCGGCCCGGGCGGGCGTCGCCACCGCCCGCTCCGAGGGACTGCTGGTCGGCACGACGTCCGGCGCCGCCATGCTCTTCCTGGCCGTGGTCACCCTCGTCGCCGGTCTGCGGGCCGCGGGCGGGCACCTCACCATCGGCGAGCTCGTGATGGTGGTGGGCCTGGCGCAGTTCCTGGCCGAGCCGCTGATGATGTGCGCCGCGCTGGTCGCGGCGTGGGCGGCCTCGAGCGCGAGCGCGCAGCGGGTGGCGGACTTCCTGGGTACGCCCCGCCTCGAGTGCTCCGGCGACCACGACGCCCCCGCGGACACGGCGCTCGCGCTCGACGAGGTGCACCACGGGCCGCTGCGCGACCTCACCCTCGCCGTCGCGCCCGGCGAGCTGGTCGGCGTCGTCGTCGACGACCCCGCCGTCAGCCGGGCGCTGCTGGAGCTGTTGCGCGCGGAGTGCGAGCCCGAGGCCGGTCGCGTCACCCTCGGCGGCGTTCCGCTGCACGAGCTGACGCTCGACGCCCGGCACTCCCACGTCCTCGTCGCCCCCCACCGGGTCGAGGTCTTCGAGGGCAGCCTGGCCGAGAACATCGACCCCGCCGCGGCCCTGGCCGCGGCGCGGCGCGACGCCGTGCTCGCCGCCTCCGCCGCCGACGACGTGGTCGCGATCAGCGAGGCCGGACTGGACACCCGGGTGGCGGCGCACGGGACGAGCATGTCCGGCGGCCAGCAGCAGCGCGTCGCCCTGGCCCGCGCGCTCGCTGCCGACCCGCCGGTGCTGGTGCTCGACGAGCCCACCACCGCGGTGGACGCCGTGACCGAGCAGCGGATCGGCGCCGGCCTGGCGTCCCTGCGCCGCGACCGGTCCACGCTGCTGCTGACCACCAGCCCCGCGCTGCTGGCGGCCGCCGACCGCGTGCTGCACCTGCGCGGCGGCCGGGTCGTCGCGTCCGGCACCCACGGCGAGCTGCTGGCCGGGACCGCCTACCGGGAGACGGTGCTGCGATGACGAGCGAGACCGCTCCGGTGCCTGCCGACGAGGCCGCTGCCGTGCGTACCCTCCTGCCGGTCGCGACCCCCCGCGAGGCCGCACGGCGGGCGTGGCGCGCCTTCGACGGCCACCGCGGACCGCTCGTCGTGGCGGCCGTGATGTTCGCGCTGTCGGGGTTCACCGGCCTCGTCGCCCCGTTCGCGCTCGGTCTCGTGGTCGACGCGCTCGTCGAGGACGCCTCCGGCGTGGCACGGCTCGTGTGGTGGTCGGCGGGCGCGATCGCGCTGGCGGCCGTCGTGGAGACGCTGGCCTCGGCCGCGAGCGTCACGTTCCTGGCCCGGGCCGCGGAGCCGGCCCTGGCGGGCCTGCGCGAGCAGGTGCTGGAGAACGCGCTGGGGCTGGACCACGACGTCGTCGAGGCGGCGGGCGAGGGCGACCTGCTCTCGCGGGTCGGCGACGACGTCCGGGTGCTCGCCGAGTCGGTGACCACCGTCGTGCCCATGCTGATCCGCTCGGTCGTGGCCATCGCGTTCACGGCCGCCGGCTTCTTCGTGCTCGACTGGCGCCTCGGGCTCGCGGGCCTGGCGACGCTGCCGTTCTACGCGCTCGGCCTGCGGTGGTACCTGCCGCGCTCCGGCCCCTACTACCGCGCCGAGCGGGTCGCCAACGGCGAGCGCGCCCAGGCCCTGCTGACGGCCGTGCACGGCCACGCGACCCTGCGCGCGCAGCGCCTCGGCGAGCGCCACGCCGCCCGCGTCGCCGCGGCGTCGTGGCGCTCCGCCAGCCTGACCCTGCGGGTGTGGAACCTGCTGACCCGCTTCGGGCAGCGCACCAACCGCTCCGAGCTGATCGGCCTGCTGCTGGTGCTCGGCACCGGGTTCTTCCTGGTGCGCGGCGACCTCGGGGCGCCGGTCACGGTCGGCGCCGTCACCACCGCCGCCCTGTTCTTCCACCGCCTGTTCAACCCGATCGGCATCATCCTGATGATCTTCGACGAGGTGCAGTCCGCCGGCGCGTCCATGACCCGCGTCGCGGGGGTGGCCGGGATGACGCCCGCGACGGCGCCGCAGACCGAGGCGCGGGGCGACGCCTCGCCGTGCGGACGGCTCTCGCTCTCCGGCGTGGGGCACCGGTACGCAGCCGGGCGGCCCGCGCTGGCGGACGTCACGATCACCGTCGAGCCCGGCCAGCGGGTCGCGGTCGTCGGGGCGAGCGGCGCCGGCAAGTCCACGCTCGGCCAGGTCGTGGCGGGCCGGATCCGACCCACCGACGGCGAGGTCCTCCTCGACGGCCGGCCGGTCGGCGACGTGGTCCGCGCGGCCCGCGACGGCGCGAGCCCGGTCGTCGTGGTCACCCAGGAGGTGCACGTCTTCTCCGGCTCGGTGCGCGACAACCTCACGCTCGCCGACGCGACGGCGGACGACGCGCGACTGTGGGCCGCGCTGGAGCGGCTCGGCGCGGCCGGGTGGGTGCGCGCCCTGGCGCCCGCGGACACCGACCCCCTCGACCTCGGCGTCGGGGACGGCGGGACCCCGCTGACGCCGGCGCAGGCGCAGCACCTCGCGCTGGTACGCGTCGAGCTCGCCGACCCGCTGGTCGTCGTGCTGGACGAGGCCACCGCGGAGGCCGGCTCGGCCGGCGCCCGGGCGCTCGAGCGGGCGGCCACCACGGTGACCACCGGGCGTACCACCCTCACCATCGCCCACCGCCTCACGCAGGCCGAGGTCGCCGACCGCGTCCTCGTCCTCGAGGACGGCGAGGTCGTCGAGGACGGACCGCCGCAGGAGCTGGCTCGCCGGGGCGGTCACTACGCCCGCCTCTCCGCCGCCTGGCACGCCTGACCCGGGCCGGAGCGCGGCGGAGCCGACCGAGGGGCTCACCACCCGCCCGTCATGCTGAGGGGGTGCCTGACGACAGCGGGACCCCGACGACGGCGCCCACGCGCGTCCTGGTGACCGGCGCCTCCGGCTTCGTGGGGCACCGGCTCGTGCCGGCGCTGCTCCAGCAGGGCCACGACGTGCGCGCGATGACCCGCCACCCCGACACCTACGACGGCCTCGGGACGCCGGTCTACGGCGACGTCTCCGACCCGGGCTCCCTCGCGGAGCCCCTGACGGACGTCGACGTGGCCTACTACTTCGTGCACTCGCTCGACGACGACGACTTCGAGGCCAAGGACGCGGCCGCCGCCCGCGCGTTCGGCCAGGCCGCCGCGGCCCTCGGGGTGCGGCAGATCATCTACCTGGGCGGGCTCGGGGCCGACGACGAGGACCTGTCGCCGCACCTGCGCTCGCGCCGCGAGGTGGAGCGGCTGCTCGGCGAGAGCGGCGTGCCCGTCACCGTGCTGCGCGCCGCGGTCGTGATCGGCCACGGCGGCATCTCCTGGGAGATCACCCGCCAGTTGGTCCAGCGGCTGCCCGCGATGGTCGCGCCCAAGTGGGCCAAGACCCGCACCCAGCCGATCGCCGTCGACGACGTGGTGCGCTACCTCGTGGGCGTGCTCGACCGCGAGGAGGCGCTCGACCGCGTCTTCGAGATCGGCGGCCCCGACCAGCTCGACTACCTCGGCATGCTGCGCGAGGCCGCCCGGGTGCAGAAGGGGCACGCGCCGCCGATCCTGCCCGTGCCGATCCTCTCGCCACGGCTCTCGTCGCACTGGCTGTCCTTCGTCACCGACGTCGACACCACGACCGGGCGCAACCTCATCGACTCGATGGACGTGGAGGTGCTCGTCACCGACCACTCCATCCGCGACCTGGTGCCCGGCGAACCGCTGAGCTACGCCGAGGCCGTGCGGCGTGCGCTCGCCGAGCGCGAGGCCGAGGAGGCCCGCGACCGGGCCCGACGCGCCGAGCGGGCCGACCGGGCCGAGCGGCCGGACGCGGAGCCCAGCGAAGCGTGACCGTCGACCGCATCCGCGCCACCGTCGCGGCCACCGTGCTGGTGGGCGCCGTCGTGCTGGCCTTCATGCTGCGCAGCGAGCCGGGCTCGGCGACCTTCTACTCCCTGACCGTGGTGCTCGCCGCGGTGTGGGCCGTCGGCGCCATGGCCGCAGGGCCCGTGCGCCTCGGCGGCGTCGGCCCCGACCGCACGCGGCTGCCCATCGTCGGCCCGCTCCTGCTCGGGCTGGGGCTGGTCGGGCTGTTCACCGTGGGCGGGCTCGTCGTGCGCGAGATCGGACCGCTGGACGAGGCCGTGCGCAACGTCCTGTCCTACACCGGCGACGGCGTGCGACCCGGCCTCGTGGTGGTCACCGTGCTGGCAGGGGTCGCGGAGGAGCTGTTCTTCCGCGGGCCCCTCTACGACGTCGTGCCCCGCCACCCGGTCGTCGTGACGGCGGTCGTGTACGCCCTGGCCACCGCCGCGACCGGCAACATCATGCTGGCGCTGGCCGCGGCACTGCTGGGAGTCGTGACGGCGCTGCAGCGCCGGGCCACCGGCGGCATCCTCGCCTCGTCGATCACACACATCACGTGGTCGCTCGGGATGCTCGTGGTGCTGCCGCTGCTGTTCGGCTGACCCTGGCAGCGCCCGGCCGCTCGGCGGCTCAGCCCGGCTCAGCCCGTGACCGCCGCCGTCAGCTCCTCGGCCGTGACGACCTCGTCGGCGGACGGTGCCGTCAGCTCGAGGGGCTCGTTCTGCTCGCTGAAGGTGTACGTCGCCGCCGTCGCGCCCTGCGCCGCCTCGGCCCGCAGCACCCACGGCTCGCCGACGGTCGCGACCCACACGGTCGCGGCGGCGCCCTTGGTCAGCGACAGCGCCGGCGTGCCCGCGATGTCGCCCTCCCCGCCGATGCTCCAACCGTCGTTCTCGAACGCGTCCGCGTCGTAGGCCTCCGGCACGAGCGCCTCGATGCCGCCCGAGCAGAGGTCGCGCAGCGGCTGGTCCTCGCCCGCGGCCGACCCGTCGACCCACGAGTCGCCGATCGCGGCGCGCAGCGCCTCGAGCTGGGCCGTCGTCTCCGCCGCGCCCTCCGCGGAGGGGTCGGGCGTGTTCTGCGCCCAGTAGCCCTCGCCCGGGCGGAAGTAGAACCGGTCGTCGACCTGCAGCAGCTCGGCCGTCTGCCCGTCGGGCCCGAAGGTCCCGGAGCAGTCGCCGGCGTCGTCGATGCGCAGGTCGAAGTCGAGGCCGGACTCGTCGGCCGGGGTGAGCTGCACGCGCACCGAGGTGAGCTCGCGGAAGCCGCGGTCGATCTCCGCGCCGATCTCGCCCAGGGAGGCGTCGGCGATGCCGTTCGACTCGGCCTCGTCCGATCCGGAGGGCCACACCGCGACGCCGATCCCGACCGCGACCAGCGCCGCCACGACCCCGCCGGCGACCAGCACGGGCGGCGAGGGGCCGCGACGTCCGCGGACCACGGCGCCCTTGACGAGGCGTACCTCGCCGTCGGGCTTCTCGTCCGGCTCGTCG
The DNA here is from genome assembly GCF_032378595.1 of Nocardioides imazamoxiresistens. NCBI lineage: Bacteria > Bacillati > Actinomycetota > Actinomycetes > Propionibacteriales > Nocardioidaceae > Nocardioides > Nocardioides imazamoxiresistens. Next base: position 155,959 of record NZ_JAVYII010000004.1, on the reverse strand, counting down.
GCCACGTCGCTCTCCCTCCTCGCAGGTGGCCCGCGTCACGCGACGGGGCCGCTCCGGACGCTACCCGGCGCCCGGTCGTCGCGTCGTCAGCTCAGGCCGACGGCCGCGGCGTCCACGACCCCGCGGGCGGCGGGGTCGGGCACCTCGACGTCGCCGTCGTAGACGATCTGGTCGACGACGTACGCCTGACCGTCGCGCGGCGCCTCGACGCGCACGTAGCGGTGCGAGCCCGCGGCCTCGACCCACACGCGGGTGGGTCCCTGGTCGCTCTCGCGGCTCAGCGCCAGCACCGTGCGGTCGTCGATCTCCTCGAGCCCGTCGACGCTCAGGTCGGCGAGGTCGTCACCGAACACGCTGCCCCCGATCGCCTCCAGGGTCGCCTGGCAGGCGATCGCGACGTCGGTCAGGCCGGACGCGGGGTCGAGCAGCACCCAGCGGTCGGCGACGCGCTCGACGATGCCCTCCGCAGCGATCGGGCTGTGCCCGAGGGCCTCGAGCAGCTCCCGGTCGAACGAGGCGTGCACCTGGCCGGCGACGCGCAGCAGCTCCACCGTGCCCTCGCCGATCTGCAGGGTCCCGACGCAGTCGGCGGCGTCGTCGACCGCGACGTCGGCGACGACGTCGAAGCCCTGGTGGGTGCCGACGACGTGCGCCTGCACCGTCCGCACGCGGGCCATGTCACCGACGACCGCCGCCTCGATGGAGTCGACGGGCAACGCGGCGAACCGCTCGGCCGCGGCGTCGCTGGTGTCGACACCCGCGCCGGGGGTCGGCGTGCCGCTCGCCCGCGGCGTCGCCTCGTCGGCCGAGCAGCCGGCCGACAGGGCGAGCGCGAGCAGCAGGGCGGGGGCCGTGGCCGTCGCCCGCAGCCGCCGCGTCATCGCAGGAGCTGCTCGTCGACCCAGGTCGGGACGATCTCCCCCGCCCGGCCGTGCCGCGCCTCGTGGAACATGGAACGCCCTTCGCTCGGGACCAGGTTGAGCTCCAGGGTGTGGGCGCCGTACGCCCGCGCCACCTGGACGAAGCCGGCCGCCGGGTAGACGGCACCGGAGGTGCCGATCGACACGAACAGGTCGGCCTCAGCCAGAGCATCCTCGATCTCGCGCATCCTGTACGGGATTTCGCCGAACCAGACCACGTCCGGGCGCAGGTCGCACAGGCCGCACGACGGGCACGGCGGCAGGTCGCCGAGGTCGCCCAGCCACTCGTTGCGCTGCCCGCAGGAGCTGCACAGGGCCTTCTTCAGCTCGCCGTGCATGTGGATCAGCCGCTGCGTGCCCGCCCGCTCGTGCAGGTCGTCGATGTTCTGCGTGACCAGCAGGAAGTCGTCGCCCAGCTGCTCCTCGAGCTTGGCGAGCGCCCGGTGCGCCGGGTTCGGCTCCACGGCGCCGAGCGCGAGCCGCCGGGCGTCGTAGAAGGCCTGCACAACGCCGGGCTGCGCCTCGTACGCCTCCGGGGTCGCGACGTCCTCGACCCGGTGGCCCTCCCACAGCCCGTCGCTGTCGCGGAACGTCGGAACCCCCGACTCCGCGGAGATGCCGGCTCCGGTGAGCACCACGATGCGCATGCGGGCATTCTGGCGTACCCGCCCGAGCGCCGCGTGCGCCAGGTCACGTCGTGGGCGGCTCAGGCCTGTCGGGCGATGGACTGCGCGAGGGCGACGAGGTGTCCCATCCGCGCCAGCTCGGAGTCGAGGAAGGCGGGGCCGCCGCGGCGACCGACCACGATCTGCTCGTCCTCGACCGGGACGCCGCAGAGCACGTTGATCTCGTCGTGCTCGGCGTCGATGCGGGTGGGACGCTCGACGACGAACCAGGACACGGTGGAGGGCGCGGCGCCCGTGCGGTGCAGCACCTCGGCCGAGCCGTCGGCGGCGCGGCGGGTGCGCACGGCCCAGTCGGCGCGGAACGTCACGGGCATGAGGTCGACGAGCCGGTCGAGGGCCTCGTGCGGGTGGGCGGTCAGGTCCTCGACGGCCTCCAGGTCGAGGAACAGGTTGCCGCCCGCCGCGTAGCGGCTGATCCAGATCACCCGCACGCCCTCGATGGCCGTGCACGCCGAGACGATCGAGTCGGGCATGGCGCCCGGCTGCGTCTCCAGGAGCACGTCGTCGACGGCCGTGCCGTCGGGGCGGTGCTCGACGATCTCGATGGCCTCGATGTCGCCGCCGGCCTCACCGATCGCGGAGGCGACCCGGCCCAGCGATCCCGGGACGTCGGGCAGCTCCACACGCAGCAGGAACGGCATGTCGGCCTTCCGGTCGGGGGTCGGGTCCGGCTCCACGATAGTGCGTCGCGGGCCCCCGCAGCGGCAGGCGGCACCGACCCGGTGCCCCGGTCACTGGCATGATTGCCCCCGGATCGAGGCCCGTGGGGCCGGACCCGCCCGAACGGAGGACCATGGCCCGACGAGCCGCCGTCGCCCTGATCACGGCAGGCGTGATCGCCCTGTCCGGTTGCACCGACGACGTCGCGACCGAGCCCGACGAGCCGCACGAGCTGGCGCCCTCGCAGCCGCCGGTCGAGGAGCCGCTGGTCACCGTCGACACCTACCCCGCCGTGGTCAACCCGTCGGTACTGGAGACCGCGCCGGGCGCGGCGACGGTGACCGTGACCGACCCCGCCACCGAGCTGCACGCGACGTGGCCGCGGCTCGGCCTGGCGTCGCTCGACGGGGCCCTGCAGCAGCGCGTGGACGCGCGGGTGCAGGCGTACCAGGGCGCCCAGGACGACGCGGCCGACCAGGAGCTGAACGTCACGTGGAGCCTCGTGGGCTCGAGCGACGACGTGGTCGGCGTCCTCACGGAGTACTACGCGGTGGAGCCGACCGGCTCGCGGGAGACCTGGGCGACGCAGTGGTACGACGCCGCGTCGGACGCCGTCGTGCCCAACACCGCCCTCGTCGACGACGTCGACGCCCTCGCGAGCGCCGTGACCGAGGCCCTCGAGGACCAGGCCTCCGTCGACGCCGACACGCTGGCGGCCGCCCTGGTCCAGGGCGCGCCGGTGATGGCGTTCACGGAGAACGGCGAGCTGTTCGTGGGCTTCGACGAGATGAGCATCGCGCCGACCAACACCGGCCGGATCAACGTCGTGCTGCCCGGCGAGACCACCGAGGAGCTGCTCTCGGACCTCGGCGAGCAGGCCCGCGACGCGCTGGTCTCCCCCGGCGCCCCGCCCCTGCCGCCCGGCACCGTCCCGCCCGTCGAGGACGAGGAGGACGGGGCCTCCGAGGACGCCGACGGGGCCGCCGACGAGCCGACCGCGGCCGAGACCGGCGAGCCGGTCGACTGCACGGTCGAGCAGTGCGTCGCGCTGGCGTTCGACGGCGGCCCGGACGACCGCACCACGGCCGTGCTCGACGCCCTCGCGGAGGACGACGCCCCGGCGACGTTCTTCGTGCTGGGCCAGCAGGCCGCGACCTACCCCGAGGCGACGGCCGCGATCGGCGCGGCCGGCCACGAGATCGGCGCCCACTCCTGGAGCCACCGCAACCTCACGCGCCTGCCGCTGCCCGAGCTCGACGGCGAGCTGCGCCGTTCGGTCGAGGTGGTCGAGGACGCCGCGGGGACGACGCCCACGCTGCTGCTCGCGCCGTACGCCGCGGCCGACGCCGGGGTCCAGCGCCGGGCCGCGACGGCCGGCCTCACGATCGTCGAGCAGGCCGCCCCCGACGCCGACGCGTCCGCCGCGTCGGCCGAGGACCTGACCGCGCAGGCGCTCGCCGGTGCGCAGCGCGGCTCGGTGGTGACGCTGCCCGGGGCCGCGGCCGCCACCCCGGCCGCCGTGCCCACCGTCGTCGCCGCCCTGCGCGAGCAGGGCTTCACGCTGGTGACCGTCTCGGAGCTCTCGGGCGACACGGGTGACGGGGGCGACGGCGCGGCGGAGTGAGGTCCCGACCTCGCCCGTCGCGTCAGAGCCGGGCGTCCACCTCGTCGTCGATCCGGTCGGCCACCTCGCTGACCTCGCGCCACAGGGCCGTCCCGTCGGCGAGCTCCGCGTCGAGGAACCGCGTGCGGGCGTCGACCCCGTCGTCGAGACCCTGGTCGTCGAGGAAGTCCTCGTAGCCGGGCACCGGGCCCCGGTCCACGGCGACGATCTCGAGCGCCACCGCCTGCTGGACGCCGTTGGCCAGCGCAGCCTGGTCCCACCGCTCGGCGTCGTCGGTGAACCAGCCGTCGTCGTTGCTCCGCGCGGCGGCGAGCAGTCGGCCGGTGGCCTCGACCAGATCGGCCTGCGCGGCGTCGTCGTCCGCGTCGCGGACCAGCTCCACGAGCACCACGCCGCGGGTCTCGCGGACCTGGTCGCGCGTGTCGTCCTCGAGCGCCGGGAGGGCCTCGACGACCACGCGACCGAGCGCCTCGTCGTCGGCAGCCTCGAGGACGCAGCCGGCGCCGCCCCAGGAGGCGAGCACGTCCCGTTGCTGCCGGGGCGAGAGCTCTGCGAGGTCCTCCGTCGCGACGGACTGCGCTTCCAGGCAGGCCACGAGGTCGGGATCGTCCGCCAAGGCGTCGAGGCCGGTCGCCGGCCGGGTGAGCCACCAGAGCGCCACCGCCCCCACCACGACGACGACGACCGCCCCCAGCACCGCGACGCTGCGCCTGTTCCGGGACATGCCGGAAGTGTGCCCGACCTACGTCCGCGGGTCCGCCGGTGTGAGCGCGGGTGCGGGGCGTACGCACGTGTGCGTGTGGCGCCCGCAGAATCGGGTACACGGAGCACCATGCGAACTTTTTCCGTCGTCACCGGCCTCGCCCTCCTGCTGCTCGCCGGCTGCGGCACCGCCGCGGACGAGGGTCCCGGAGCCGGTGGGTCCTCGGGGTCCTCGGCCACCTCGGACGCCGCCTCGACGCCGGCCGGCGGGACGGACGCCGCGTCCACACCGTGCGACCTGTTCTCCGTCGACACCGTCGACGCCGTGACCTCCGCGCTCGCCGACGCCGGCTACGAGCTCGATCTCACCGGCGAGGCCCCGCCCGGACCGACGGTCTCGCTGGCCCCGGGACAGGAGACGTTCGTCGCCTGCTCGTTCGGCGGGGTGGTGAACGCGGGCGTGCGGGGCTTCGACGACGGCCGGTCGCTGCTGGCCGTGACCACCGGGTCGGCGCTGCGGGCCCCCGAGCCCGAGCCGCTCGACGGCCTGGGCGACGTCGCGTACACGACGCTCAACTCCTACGACGGGATCCGCGTGACCGCGCAGGTGGGCGACGACCTCGTCCTCGTGGACAGCCTGCTGCGCGACGACGCCGATCCCGTGGTGCCCGCCGACCTGCTCGTCCAGGTGGCCCGGGAGCTGGCCGAGGGCGTGGGGGCCGCCGACGTCCCGCTCGCGGAGCTGCCCGAGACCTGCCCGTCCGCCACGGACCCCGTCGTCGCGGAGGAGATCGGCGAGGTCCGGCTGGCCCGTGGCGCGGCCTCCGGCACGGGCGTGACCTGCTCCTACGTGAGCGACGAGGCGTACGTCCGGCTCGCCTCGCGGTCCGTGGACCCCGCCCTGATGGCGATGTGGCTCGCGGACGCCGGCGAGCCCGTCACGGTCGACGGGCGGGAGGTCTACGTCGACGACGAGCAGGCCACGCTCGTCGTCTCGGAGTCGTGTGGCATCGCCGCCACCCGCGCGCCGCTCGGCTGGACCACCGTCGGCAGCACCGACGACGAGCAGGAGGCGGCCGCCCTCGTCGACCTGGTGGTCGCCGCACAGGAACGGATCGACTGCCACTGACCCGGACCCGCTCAGGTCGTCGGCGGGGTCACCCGTCGGACCGGCGGGGGCGCAGGCGCTCGCGCAGCCCGCTCGCTCGCTGCACGTGGCGCAGGACGGCTCCGCGCAGCGACGCCTCGCTGCCGATCATCGTCACCAGCGCGCTGGCGCGGGTGACCGCGGTGTAGAGCAGCTCACGCGTCAGCAGCGGTGAGTCGACCTCGGGCAGCACCACGGTCACCGACCGCGCCTGGCTGCCCTGCGCCTTGTGGATCGTCATCGCATGCATGGTCTCGACGTCCCCCAGGCGGCTCACCGCCAGGTCGCGCCGCGCGCCGCCGGTGGCGAAGACGGCCCGCAGGGTGCCGTCGGTCGAGGAGCGCACGACGACACCGGTGTCGCCGTTGTACAGCCCGAGCTGCGGGTCGTTGCGGAACACCAGCAGCGGGCGCCCGGCGTACGACCCGCCCGGCGCCACCCCGGCGTCCTCGTCGGCCAGCCAGCCCTCGATGCGCTGGTTGAGCGAGGCGACGCCCCGCGGGCCCGCCCGGTGGGCGCACAGCAGCCGGTGCTCGGCCAGCACCTCCAGCGCCTGCTCCACGTCGCCGGACTCGGCCACGGCCCGCAGCCGCCGGGCATGCGGCAGCACCTGCGCACGCAGCTCGTCGAGCAGCCGCGCGTCGACCCCGTCGTCGTCCGGCAGCGCGACCAGGCGCACGTCGCCCTCCGCCGGCCCCGGCGCCGCGGCCGGCTCCGACGCGGCCGCGGCCGCAACGGCCAGCACGGCGTCGGCCGCCTGCACGTCGTCGAGCCCGGCGGCCTGGCGCAGCGCGGCCGCGAGGTCCCCGATCCGGCCGCCGAAGCGGTGGGACGTGCGCAGGCGCACGACCGGACCGTCGGGGTCGGCGAAGCCGGCGACGAGGTCGGCCAGCACCGCGCCGGCCTCGACGGAGGCGAGCTGGTCGGGGTCACCGACCAGGATCAGCCGGGTCTCGGGACGGACGGCCTCCAGCAGGCGCGCGGTCATGCTCAGCGACAGCATCGACGACTCGTCGACGACCACCACGTCGTACGGCAGCCGGTGGGCCCGGTCGTGCCGGAAGCGGGTGTCGCTGCCCGGCCGCCGCCCGAGCAGGCGGTGCAGGGTCGTCGCGCCGAACCCCTCCAGGCCGGCCTCGGCGATCGCCTCGCCCAGGCGCGCGGCCGCCTTGCCGGTCGGCGCGGCGAGCGCCACGCGCGGCGCCGCCACGCCCAGGGCCTGCGCCTGCCCCTCGAGGAGCTGCAGGATGCCGGCGACCGCGGTGGTCTTGCCCGTGCCGGGGCCGCCGGTCAGGACGGTGGTGCGGCGGGTCACCGCGTGGCGCGCGGCGGCGCGCTGCTCGGCGTACCGGTCCTCGGGGAAGACGCGGTCGAGGTCCGCAGCCAGCCGGGCCTCGTCGACGGGGGGTGCCGCGAGCTCCTCGCGGGCGCGCAGGTCGGCGGCGACCTGCTCCTCCTCCCGGTGGTAGCGGTCCAGGTGCACCAGCGTCCCGGCGCGGTGGAGCACGCCCTGGGCGACGAGGTCGCTGCGGTCGACCGCTTCGGCCCACGCCTCGCTCGCGGGCCACGTCGCACCGTCGACCTCCGGCGGCGCGGCGAGGTCGACGCAGACCGACCCCGCCCGCAGCGCCCGCAGGCACAGCGCGAGCACCAGCACCGTGTCGTCGTCGCCCAGCCCGGCGAGGACGGACGCGTCGCGCCCGGCGGCCCGGGCGGCCAGCTCCCCCACCCGGCGGGCGACCTGGAGGTCCGCGGCCGTCAGCAGACCGGCGGCGTTGAGGTCGCGCAGGCGGCCCGGCGGGGCCCCGACCGCCACCCGCACGTCGTGCGGGCCGTCCGGCTCGAACAGCTCGGTCATCGCGCTCCCCCGTCCAGCAGGTCGCTGACGGCCTCGACCAGCGCCACCGGCGGACGCCAGGCGAAGACGCCGCAGGTGCCGCCGTCGGCCTCCGGGGTGTCGGGGCCGCACATGCCCCGCAGGTAGAGGTAGAGCACCCCGCCCAGGTGCGTCGACGGGTCGTAGTCCGCCAGGCGCCAGCGCAGGAACCGGTGCGCGACGACCGAGTACAGCAGCGCCTGCAGCGGGTAGTCCGAGCCGCGCATCGCGGCGGCCGTGGCGTCGGGACGGTACGCCGAGGCGCGCAGCGTCACGCCCTCGCCGAACGGCCCCAGCCAGTTCGTCTTGTAGTCGACCACCAGGTAGCGCTCCGGACCCGCGCCGTCGCGCAGCCGCAGCACGACGTCCACGGACCCGCCGAGGTAGCCGCGCAGGGCCTGGCGCGCGAGCACCGGATCGGCGTCGAGCGCCTCCGCGTACCCCCGCACCGGGTCCTCCTCCGGCAGGTGCCGGCGCAGCAGCGGCGCGAGGTCGCCCAGCACCGGTCCGCCGGGCCGGGCGGCGTCGCCGCCCGCGAGGGGCAGCTCGAAGTCGAGCTCGCGCAGGGTGTCGGTGCGCGGGAGGGACGCGAGCGTACGCCCGTCGGCCAGCGCCCCGAGCGGGCTGCGGGCGACCGCGACGAGCGCGGCGACCAGGACCTCCTCGTCGAGGCCGGGCACCGGCCACCAGCGTCGCTGCTCGGCCACGAGCGCCGCGAGCTCGGCCTCGAGGTCCTCGGCCCCGAGGTCCGCGTGCTCCAGGACGCCGTGCACCAGGGAGCCGAAGGTCGCCCCCACCGGGAGGTCCGCCATCGGCGAGACCGGGTCGGTCGGCAGGTCGGGGGCAGCGGCGCCCGCCTGCTCCGCCGGCGTCGTCCCGACCTCCGGGCCGACCTCCTCGTCGTCGCGCGGCACGAGCTCCGGCTCCGTGGTCGGCGCCGGCGTCCCGGCGACGTCGCCGTGGCCGCCGGAACCGCCCGCCGCGAGCGCGGAGTACGACGTGCGCCGCCAGCCCGGGTCCACGTCGCGGTCGAAGCGACGCACCGAGAGCGTCTCGGGCGCCGGAGCCGGTCGCGGCGGGACCGGGTCGGCCGGCACCGCAGGCTCGACCACGAGGCCGTCGCCCGCGAGGCGGCCGAGGCGCTCGCGGGCGTCGGTGTCCGTGGGCAGCGGACGGGTGTCCTCGACCGTGGCAGCGCCGGGGTCGCTGCGGAACAGCGTCCGGTGCAGCGGCGACGCCGGGGTGTTGGTGGTCGGCACCCACCACGTCACGACCTGGGACTGGGCCCGGGTCAGCGCGACGTACATCAGCCGCAGCGACTCGCCCGCGTCCTCCCGCAGGTGCTCGCGCTTGCTGGCGTTCCAGTGCGGCCCGTCGGGGCCGCCGACGTCGATGGCCCGCGGACGACGCCCGTCCGGGCCGGGCGGCAGGTGGAACAGGGGCACGGGCGGCGTCTGCGCGACCCACCGGTCGGAGAGCCACGGCAGGTAGACGACCGGGTACTGCAGCCCCTTGCTGCCGTGCACCGTCACCAGCTGCACGGCGGCGGCGTCGCTGTCGAGGCGACGGGTGCGTTCCGAGACGCCCTCGCGCTCCTCCTCGACCATCTCGCGGCGCAGCCAGGCCACCAGGCCCACCAGGCCGCGCGCCTCGCCTCGCGCGCCGACGCCGCCGCCGCGGGCGTCGCCCCGGCCCGCGAGGTGCAGGGCCTCGGCGACGTGCCGCAGGTCGGTGAGGTGGCGCTCGCCGTCCGTCTGCGCGAGCACCCGCTCGAACAGCCCGCGGCCCACGGCCGCCTCGAAGACCGCCGCCACGCCCCGGCGTCCCAGCAGGTCGGCCCACTCGCGCAGCGTCCCGGCCACCCGCTCGGTGGCGCGGTCCGCGTCCGCCTCGCTGCCGGCCGCCAGGCTCGCGACCGTCTCGGGGAAGAACGCCGTCAGTGCCGCGGCCCGCACCAGCCCGGAGCGGTGCGGCGCGCGCAGCGCCTCCATCAGGGCCAGCCACTCCTCGGCCGCGGGGGTGTCGAACACGCTGCCGCCGCCCGCGAGCACCGCGCGTACGCCCGCCGCGCGCAGCGCCGCCTGCAGCCCCACCAGCTGGCGGCGCTTGTGCGCCAGCACGGCCACGTCGCCGGCGTGCAGCGGCCGGCCGTCCCACTCGGCGTCCGAGGCCAGCAGCGCGGCGACGTCGCGGGCGCAGTCGGTCTCCACGAACGCGCGCGCCGCCTCCATCCGCAGCCCGTCGGTCGGACGCCCCACCCGCCCGACGGCGGACCGCTCGACGACCCGCAGCCGCACGGGCGCCCCGGACGGGGCGTGCTGGAGCCGGGAGGCCGAGTGGTGGGCGCCCACCGGACGCACCACGATCCGCTCGTCGCCGAGGGCCGCGCCCCCCAGGAGCCGGCCGAGGCCGTCGACGACGCCCCGGTCGGAGCGCCAGTTGGTGGCGAGCGTGCGGTGGGTGGCCGCGGTCTCGGCCGCCTCGAGGTACGTCGTCACGTCCCCGCCGCGGAACGCGTAGATCGCCTGCTTGGGGTCGCCGATCAGCACCATGGTGGCGTGACCGCTGAACGCGCGGTCGAAGACCTGCCACTGGACCGGGTCGGTGTCCTGGAACTCGTCGACCAGCACGACCTTCCAGCGCTGGCGCATCCGGACGCGCGCCGCAGCGTCCGGCGCCTCGAGCGCCCGGGCGAGCTGGCCGAGCAGGTCGTCGTAGCCGAGCAGGCCCGCGCGCTGCTTGCGCAGGTCGAGCTCGGTGCGCACCGCGCGGGCGAAGCCCACCCGGCGCTGCGCGGCCGTGCCCGGCGCCGGCTCGGTCGGCACGATCGCCGCCTGTGGGTCGCGCACCGCTGCGAACGCGACCCGGCGGGCCGTCGCGACGTCGAAGGCCGGGGACGGGTCGTCCGCGAATCCCCGCAGGTAGAGGTCGTCCACGACCTCGTCGCGCAGGTCGTCCACGTCCTCGACCAGCCGCGCCGCGGGATCGGTGTCGCCGGCGACCCCCAGGCCGCGCAGGACCTGCTGGCAGAACTGGTGGATGGTCGCGATCGTGGCGCCGTCGAAGTGGGCGAGCGCGTCGACGACCCGCTGGTGGCGCAGCTCCAGCGTCGCGCGGTCGCCGCGCCGCAGCAGCGCGACGACCTCGTCGACCTCGGGTGCCGGGTCGTCGTCGCCGGCGCCGCCCGACGCGGGGCCCGACGCGGGGCCCGACGCGGGACCCGACCCGGGACCCGACTCGGGGCGTCCGAGCGCCGAGGCCAGACCGTCGGCGGCGGCGAGCAGCTGCTGGCGCACCCGCTGACGCAGCTCCTGGCTGGCGGCGCGCCCGAAGGTGACGACCAGCATCTCGTCGAGCGCCGCGTGGCCCTCGGCGACGTAGCGGGTGACGAGGGCCCCGATGGTCCAGGTCTTGCCGGTCCCGGCGCTGGCCTCGAGCAGGGTCGTGCCCGTCGGCAGGTCGGGGGCCAGCACGTCGAAGGGCTGCACGTCGGTCGTGCTCACAGCGGACCCACCTTCTCCGCGCCCTCCAGCAGCGGGCCCCACACCCGCCACGCGTGCTGTCCCAGCCGGGTGCGGAACGCCGCCCCCGCCGAGGCCGGCTGCCACCACTCGTCGTCGCGCGGCACCTCGAGCAGCACGTCGACCGGCGCGGCGCGCCCGAGGAGCTGCACGTGGGCGGCGTCCTCCGCCTCGCCCGGGACGGGAGCGTCGAAGCCGGTCACCCACTCGCGGCGGGCGACCTCCGCGATCGGGACGTCGTCGCCGGCGCGCTGGCGTCGGATCCCCTCCGCGACCGCGCAGCCGGTGCGCAGCGGGAGCGGCAGCGGCTCGCGCAGCCCGCGCTCGCGCAGCTCCACGAGGTCGCGCAGCCACTCGAGGGCGCGGTGGTCGAGCGGACCGGCGATCGCCCGCTTCGGCCCGGCCCGCCCGGCGCGGCCCACCGTGTGGGCGACGAAGCTGCGGTCGGGGTGGCTCGCGCTGAGCGCCAGCAGCCGCACCCAGGCGGTGAGCCGCTGCTTGGCCTTCAGCGACGAGAAGTCGACCGTCACGAGGTTGCCGCCGTGCACCCCGCCAACCGTGCCGACCAGCCGACCGAGGTCGCCGAGGTCGACGTCGACCTCGAGCGTGCGGGCCTCGCCGGTACGCAGCTCGCGGGTGCCCAGGTGCAGCTCGCGGACGTCGCCGACGGCGGCGTCGAGCACCCGGTCGCCGAGCGCGCGCGGCGGCAGCTGGGCTCGTCGCCGCTCCGCCTCGCGGGCGTCGTCGGGGTGCACCTCGGCGAGCGCGTCCGCCAGCAGGCGCGAGCCCACGCCCCACCGGCCGAGCCCGTCCAGCTCGAGCGGGATCGCGTCCACGACCTCGTCGGCGTCGAAGCGCGTCGCCACGTCGAGCCGGGTGCGCAGGAACTCCTTCATCGGGTGCACGAGGAAGCGCACCAGGTCGTCGAGGTCGACGGTGCCCGGGTCCCCCGCCCCGACGGCGCCCGTGGCACCGCGGGCGCTGCCGGCGCCGGCCGTGGTCGCGGGCCGGCGCGGCGGGAGCGGTTCGCGCACCAGCGGCCACGGCACGCTGCGCGGGCCGCGGGCGGCCAGGGCTCCGGCCAGGGCGGCGGCGTCGAAGCTGAGCGGCCCCCGGCCCGCCGGCGTGAGGGCGCGCTCGTCGTCGCTGCCCGGGCGCAGGTTGGCCGCGTCGAACGGCTGCAGCGGGTGGGCCGTCACGACCGGGCGGGCGATCGGCGCCGTGGCGTGCACCGCCGTGACGAGCTCGCCGACGGGAACGGAAGGCGGCCGCGCCCCACCGGTGTGCTCGCCCGCGCCCGTGTAGAGCACGACGAGGCGCTCGCCGGCGGCCATCACTGCGTCGAGCAGCAGCTGCCGGTCCTCGCTGCGCGGGTCGCGCTCCCCGAGCAGCGGCGTCCGGGCGAGCACGTCGTCGCCGTCGGCGACGGTGGCCCGGGGGAACACCCCGTCGTCCACCCCCAGCAGGCACACCACGCGGTGCGGCACGGAGCGCATGGGGACCAGGGTCGCGACGGTCAGCGTGCCCGTGCGGAAGCCGGCTCGGGTGGGTCGTCCGCCCCACTGGCGCGCCAGCATGGCCCGCACGTCGGGCAGGGCCACGGGAGCGCCGTCGGCGAGCGGCACCAGCCGGGCCAGCTCACGGTCGAGCTCGGCGCTCTGCCAGGCGTCAGGCGGCGCGACGGCGGCCAGCAGGTCGACCCCCGCCGCCAGGTGCGCCGCCCACTCCCCGGCCGGGCGCGGCCCCGCGAGGCCGTCGAGCACGGAGGCGAGGCGGTCGACCAGCTCGGCGACGCGGCCGGCCAGGTCGGCGTCGTTGCTGTCCACGTCGTCGAGGGGCAGGGCGCTGCCGACCCACGCTCCGCCCTCGCCGGGCATCGTCGCGCCGAGGAGCACCCGGTCGAGGCCGGCACGCCACGTGTTCTGCCCGACGCCCTCCAGCCGGTAGGCGGCCCGGTGCTCCGCGTCGAGGCCCCACCGCACGCCGGCGTCGCGCACCCAGGCGCCGACGCGGTCCAGGTCGTCCTCGTCGAGACCGAAGCGGCGCCGCACGACCGGCTGTGCCGCCAGGTCGAGCACCTCGGAGGCCGTCACACGGCCGCCGGCGAGCGCGACCAGGCGCTCGGCCAGCGCGAGCAGCGGGTTGACGCTCGACAGGGCCCGGTCGGCCAGCCGCACCCGCAGCCGGTGGGCCGGGTGCCGCTCGTGGGCGCTGCTGCCGCCGGGGCCTCCGTCCGGGCCGCCGCCGGCGGCACCGCCGGCGGTGGGATCGTCCCCCAGGCCGAAACCGGCCTCGACCAGCGGCGCGTACGTCTCCACGTCCGGGCACATCACCAGGACGTCGCGCGGCTCCAGCGTCGGGTCGTCGGCGAGCATGCCGACGAGCACCTCCCGCAGCACCTCGACCTGCCGCGCGGGCCCGTGGCAGGAGTGGACCTGCACGGAGTCGTCGACGTCGCGGGCGCGCTCGGCGCGCTGCTCGGCGGTCGGGACGCGGTCGGCGCGCACGTCGGCCTGCAGCAGCTGGAGGACGGGGGCCGCGGGCGAGGGCTCCGGGAGGTCGTCGAGGTCGTCGGTCCGCACCCCGTCGACGGCTGCGAGCCGCTGCTGCAGCTCGCGGGCGTCGCGTCCCAGCGCCGCGAGGAGCGGGTGGGCGGCTGCCCGTGCGCTGGTGTCCTCGTCGCGGCGCCGCGGCCCCGCGGGGGCGGCGATCGCGTCGAGCCGCCGGGCGAGGACGGGCGAGGCGACCGGCAGCCACAGGTGCACGTCGCGGGTGGCGGCGAGCGCCTCGAGGAGCTCGAGCTCCGCCGTCGGCAGCCGCGTGTGCCCGAACAGGGAGACCCGGGCCGGCAGCGGGAGGTCGTCGGCACCGGCCCGCAGCCGCTCCAGCGCGGCCGCGTGCCGCTCGTCGGGCGGGGCCGCGTCCACCGCGGCGACCACCCGGCGCAGCAGCTCGGGCTGCCAGCGCAGGTCGTCGGGCACCTGCCCGCCGGCACCGTCGACGTCGTCGCCGGCCCGCCAGGCGGCCACCAGGTGGGGACGCTGAGCCGCGTACGACCCCAGCAGCCCCGCGACCCGTCGCGCGACCGACCACCGGCGCCCGCGACGCAGGTCGGCGCTGCCCGGAGTGTCGCCGGGCAGCGCGATCGCCCCGAGGTGCCGCGCCAGGGGCGCGCACCACTCCTCGTGCAGGTGGGCGTCGATCGCCGCGAGCACCGGCCACGTCAGCCGTGCCGGGTCCCACGGGTCGTCCTGCTCCCGCCCGACGAGCAGCGAGGCGAGCGAGGCCGGGCTGAGGAACCGCACCCCGGCGCACACGCCGTCCCCTCCCCGGGGCCCGGCCCCGAGGTCGTGCGAGAGCCGCTGGGCGAGCCACCGCTCGACGCCGCGCGCCGGCACGACGACGAGCTCGTCGGCGAACGGGTCCGCCCCCGGCGCCGGCCGCGCGAGCAGCGCACCGAGGCCGGCGGCGAGCTCGTCGGTGCGGGAGGCACGGTGGACGGTCAGGGTCACGCGGCAGAGCCTGCCACGGCCCTCCGACAGCGGGGGCGGACCCGGTCGGCGACCTGTGGAGGACGCCGCCGGACCGCCCCGCGGGCCGGTCGCAGAGCCGGACGTCGCGTCAGGCGCGCAGCCACTCGCTGGTGCTGCGCTGGAAGAGCGTGACGATGCCCGCGATGCACAGGGCCACCCAGATCAGGCCGATCGGCGTGAAGAACAGGCCGACGAGGATGCCGAGCGCGGCGACCACCGTCAGCGCGATCCGCGCCCACGCGCGGCGCTTGCCGACGAGCACGGCCAGGACGATCGCCAGGATCGCCAGGACCATCCCGACGCCGCTGACGCCGCGCAGCAGCGTCGCCACCGCGTCGGCGTCCACGTTGCCCCCCGCCGCCTCGCCGAAGCCCTCCTGGAAGCTCTCGTCGCCCGCCAGCGCGAACAGCGCGAGCAGGCCGACGAGCGCCAGGGCGGACCCGATGTAGGTGAGGAGCAGCGCGGCCTTCGCCGCACCCGGCCGCTGCCGCGGACCGCCGGGGTAGGACTGGCCGTACGGCTGCTGGCCGTACTGCTGCTGGCCGTACTGCTGGCCGTACTGCTGCTGCCCGTACGGCTGCTGGCCGTACTGCTGCCCCTGGGGCTGCCCGTACGCCTGCTGGTCGCCCGGCGAGGTCGGGTAGGGCTCCTGCCCGTACTGCCCGCCGGAGGTCTGACCGTGCTTCGGCTCGTCCCCGCCGGGGGGGTTCCAGTTGCTCATGCGGACCATCCTGGTCGCCCCCGCAAGGGCCGAAACCCCGGACGCCGGCCCGGACGCCCGTCCCGACCCTCAGCCGGCGAGCGCCCCGGAGAGCCAGCCGCGGGCGAACCGCTGCCACTCGGCGCTCTGCCCGCGCCAGGCCGACCACACCTCCTGCGGCGTCATGCCCGGCGTCAGCAGCGCCGCCTCGGCGGCGTCGGCGGTGACTAGGACGACCCGGCCGGGGGCGTCGGCGGGCACCGTCGAGCGCGCCCAGATGGCGAACCACACCTGCTGCACGTGGTCACCGTCGGTGACCAGCTCGGTGCCGTCGCGCGAGAGCCGCACCTGGAACGGCCGCTCCCCCGGCGTCTCGACCCGCACCCCCACGCGGCGGCTGCGGGGCACCCGCCGCCGCACGTCGACCGCGACGGCGTCCGGCCACCACAGCAGCGCCGCGTCCAGGAACGCGTCCGGCGTCAGCCGGAGCGCCCCGTCGGGCGAGTAGATGCACGCGGTCACGTCCACCCGGTCAGTGTGCGGTATCGCGCACAGGGCTCAGTGCCCGACGACGCCCTCCGGCGCGTCGGCCGGCTTGCGCACCAGCGTGACGACCGCGACCAGCACGAGGCTCAGGCAGGCGCCGACCAGGAACGCCGTGCTGACGCCGTCGGCGACCGCGACCCGCTCCGAGGCGCCGTCCTCGGTCGCGCCGGCGGCCACGACGGTCATCACGGTGACGAACAGCGCCGTCCCGGCCGCGCCCGCGACCTGCTGGAAGGTGCCCAGCACGGCCGAGCCGTGGGCGTACAGGTCCGGTCGCACCGATCCCAGGCCCGAGGTCATCAGCGGCGTGAAGGTGACGGCGAGGCCGAGGCAGAGCACGACGTACGCAGCGAGCAGCACGGCGACCGAGGTGTCCGCGTCGAGCGTCGTCAGCAGCCACAGCGCCGCGCTGATCAGCAGCGCGCCCGGCACGAGCAGGACCCGCGGGCCCCGGGCGTCGTAGACGCGACCCACGATCGGCCCCGCGACGCCCATCAGGATGCCGCCCGGCAGGGTCAGCAGGCCCGTGGCGGTGGGGCTGAGGCCGAGGACGGCCTGGGCGTAGTAGGGCACCAGGATGAACGTGCCGAGCATCGCGGCCATCGCCACGAGCATCGCCGCCATGGCGATGGTGAACTGCGAGGAGGCGAACACGCGCAGGTCGAGCAGGGCGCGGTCGTCGCGGGCCAGGAACAGCTGGCGGGCCACGAAGGCGGCGAGCGCCGCACCGCCGACGACGAACGGCACGGCGACCGGCACGTGGCCGCCCGCGCCCTCGGCCGCGTGGCCGAGCCCGACGAGGCCGTAGACCAGACCGCCGAAGCCGAGCACGGCGAGCGGCACGGAGAGCAGGTCGATCGCCGCCCGGCTGGTCGTCGAGATCGAGCGCACGAACCGGAGCCCGACGAGGAGCGCGGCGACCGCGACCGGCACGACGAGGCCGAAGACCCAGCGCCAGCCGAGGTGCTCGATCACGACGCCCGACAGGGTCGGGCCGAGCGCGGGGGCGACGGCGATGACGACCGAGATGTTGCCCATCATCACGCCGCGGCGCGCCGGCGGCACGAGCGTCATGACGGTCGTCATCAGCAGCGGCAGCATGATCGCGGTGCCCGAGGCCTGCACGACGCGGGCGGTGAGGAGCACCCCGAAGCCGGGCGCGAAGGTCGCGAGCACCGTCCCGGCGGTGAACAGGCTCATCGCCAGCACGAACAGGGGTCGCGTGCCGAGCCGCTGGATGAGGTAGCCCGTCAGCGGGATGACGACGCCCATGGTCAGCAGGAACGCGGTGGTGAGCCACTGCCCGACGCTGGGCGCGACGCCCATCTCGGTCTGCAGCACCGGCAGCGCCACGCTCATCACGGTCTCGTTGAGCACGACCACGAACGCGGCGACGAGGAGCACGCCGATGACCGTCAGGTCGCGGCGCGCGATCGACGGGGCCTCGGCGACGCCGGACCCGCCGGTCCCGCCGGTGGCGCCGGTCGGGACGCCGGTCCCACCGGCCTCGCCGAGCCTCTCGGCGCGCGGCGGGGTGCGGGTCTCGGACATGGGGGCTCCTCGTCGGGTCGTGCTGGTGCTGGTCTCGGTGCGTCTCCGTGCGTCTCCGCGCGTACGCGTCGGGCGCGGGCGGTCGGGAGGTTCCGACCATCGAGGGTCGCAGAACTCATCGACCCCCGCGAGCGACTTACGCGGTGACGCCCACCACGGCTCCCTTGAGGAAATCTTGATCCAGGGGTGGTCCGCAGCGGGTCGCTGGCCCTAACGTCGGCGACGGCGCCTTCCTTCCCCCCTCGCACGGGCGCCGCGCGAGTCTCCTTCCCCGGGGCCCCGAGAGAGCCGACGACCCATGCCCGATCCCCGCACGCCCCCGCTCACCGTGCGTACGCCCGTCGCCACGGCCGCCGCAGCCACCGCGCTGGCCGTCGCCGCCACGCTCCTGGTCGCCGGGGCCGGCGGCCGGGACGCCACCCTGCTGCCGGTCGCCGCCGGCGACCGCGACTTCCGCGCGTCCCTCGGCGACGTCGCCTTCCGCGACGCCCTCCCGCCCACCTCGGTGACGACCTACACATGGTCCCCCGGCGACGAGACCGTCGCCGCGTGGCGCACCACGGCGACCGCGTCGGGCCTGTCCGAGCGCGTCGCAGAGCAGCCCGCGCTCGCGACCTCCGTCCCCACCGGCGACGAGGAGCTCCGGGTCGGCGCGCCCGTCCCGGGCGCCGGGGAGATCGTCGGCCTCGGCGGCGCGCTGACCGACGCCGCGGCGTACCTGCTCGACACCTCGCCGCACCGCGACACGGCCCTCGACGCGCTGTTCGGCGACGACGGCGCGGACCTCGACGTGGTGCGGGTGCCGATGGGCGCCACCGACATGGAGTCGGGCGCGGTGCACACGAGCTACGCCGACGCGCCCGACCCGACGCTGGAGTCGTTCTCGGTGGAGCGCGACCTCGCCCACGTCGTGCCGGTGCTGCGCTCCGCGCTCGCGATCGAGCCCGACCTGACGGTCGTCGCGGCGCCCTGGTCGGCGCCGGGGTGGATGAAGAACAGCGGGCGCTACCTCGGCGAGTGCCGGGGCCGGCAGAACCACCTGCGCGACGACGCGTACGACGTCTACGCCCGCTACTACGTGCGGTTCCTGCAGGAGTACGCCGCGCTCGGCGTCGACGTCGCGCAGGTCTCGCTGGGCAACGAGCCGCAGCACTGCGACCCGTCCTACCCGACGATGACGATGACCTCGGACGAGCAGGCGCGCCTGGCCACCACGCTGCGACCCGCCCTCGACGCCGCCGGGTTCGCCGACGTGGAGATCCTCGGCTGGGACCACAACTACGTCGACCAGGGCACGAACACGCCCACGCGCTACCCCGACCGTCTGGTCGCGGCGGCCGGGGACAGCGTCGACGCGATCGCCTACCACTGCTACGAGTCCGACCTGCACGCCTCGCCGGCGGCCACGCAGACCACCCTGCGGCCCGTCTGGATGACCGAGTGCACCGGCACGCTGACCTGGCGCGACACCCGGCAGAACCTCGTCAACGAGACCCACCTGGCCCTGCTGGACCCGTTGCGACACGGCGCCGTGGCCTCGCTGTACTGGAACCTCGCGCTCGACGCCTCCGGCGGCCCGCACCTCGGCGGCTGCCGGGTCTGCCGCGGGATGCTCGTCGTGGACGGCGCGACCGTCGAGGTCGGGGAGTCGCTGACCTACTGGTCGCAGCTGTCGCGGTTCGTCGAGCCCGGCGCGCGGCTGCTGGCCTCCACGCAGCGGCGGCCCGTCGAGACCGCGGCGTTCGAGAACCCCGACGGCTCGCGCGTGCTGGTCGTGCTGAACACGAGCTGGTCGACGCTGGGGTGGGGTACGCCCGCTGAGCCGACGGTGGCGCCGACCACCGCGCCGACCACCGCGCCGACCACGCCGCCGTCGCGGGAGCCGGCGACCGGGCCGGTGGCCGGGCTGCTCGGCGGCCTGGGGCGTCTGGTGCGTGGGCTGCTCCCGTTCTGAGCCCCCGCGGCCCCTATCCTTGCGCCCGTGAGTGCCGACGTCCCGCCCGAGCTCGCCGAGCTGCGCTCCAGCATCGACAACATCGACGCCGCGCTGGTCCACCTCCTCGCCGAACGCTTCAAGTGCACGCAGCGCGTCGGGGTGCTGAAGGCGCAGCGCGACCTGCCGCCGGCCGACCCGGCCCGCGAGGAACGCCAGATCACCCGCCTGCGCGACCTCGCGACCGACGCCGGCCTCGACCCGGTCTTCGCCGAGAAGTTCCTCAACTTCGTCATCGCCGAGGTCATCCACCACCACCAGCGGATCGCCGAGGAGGCCTGAACCGCCTCTGGACTACCCGGTTCACCGGGTGACGCTCGACCTCGGCCCCGTCTGAACGGGGTCCAGGTCGAGCGGAACGGCACACAGTCCGGTGCGGGGCGCCGCTCGTGGCGCCTCCGACCGGCGAGGTCCAGACCTCCCTCGCCGTGGGCCCGGTCCGCGTAACGCGACCGCCTCTCGGCCGTTGCGGAAGACGGAGGGGGAGCCGACCCGCTCCGTCGCGTCGACGGCCGGAAGAGAAGCCATGACCAGCACACCGCCCGGCGGGGCGCCCGAGCGTCCCGGCCACGAGCTGCAGCGTGCGCTCTACGAGATGTTCAACGGCCCCGCCGACGAGGACCGGCCTCCGGCCGAGGACGAGCAGGTACGCGACGACCCGGCCGCCGCCGCGGCCCCCCAGCCCGAGCCCCAGCCCCAGCCCGAGCCCCAGCCCCAGCCCGAGCCCCAGCCCGAGCCCCAGCCCGACCCCGACACCCGCCCCCTCCTGGCGGCGTTCGCCGCGGCCGAGTCGGACCTCGAGCCCGCGACGGATGTCGACATCGAGGACGTGCCCGCCCCGGTGGCCGAGCTTCCCGGTCCGGACCTCTACGCCGACCCCGAGGAGCAGCCCGACGACCCCGACGACCCCGACGACCAGCCCGCCGCGCGACCTGCCGCGGCGCGCAGCCGACGCCGCTGGATCCCGGCGGCCGTGGTGGCGGCGGCGCTGACGGCGGTGGCGGGCGCGGGCCTGTTCCTGGACCTCGGCGCCGAGGACGATCCACGCGCCGGCTCGGGCGACGGGGCCGGGGAGTCGCAGCCCGCGGACGACCCCTCCGACGGCTCGGCCCCGGTCGAGATCGCCGACTTCCTCGCCAGCAGCGACGTCATGTACGGCGACGTCGCCGCCGCGGTGACCTCCGCCGGCGACGTGGCCGCCCTCGTCGAGGCGGCGCAGGTCGCGGCCGACGCCCAGAGCGAGGCGGCCGACCTGGTCACCACGTCCGCCACCCTCGACCCGCTGCCGGCGCCGACCGAGTCCGACGTCCTCGCCCGCCGCAGCGACTTCATCGCCGCGGTCGCCGGCTTCACCGCGCTCGAGACCGGCACGCTGGCCAACTTCGGGGAGCTCGCGACCGCGCTGGGCACCAGCGCCGACGAGCTCGACCGGGCCGAGGTCACCCTCGACCTCGCCACCACCGAGACCGACCAGGCCGCCGACCGGACCTCCAGCGTCCCCCTCGTGCTCGCCGCGGCCCAGGAGCCGGCGGACGGCGAGACGGCCGCGGCGACGGTGGCCGCCCACCTGACCGGCGTCGTCGGCGCGGAGGCGGTCGAGACGGCCACGGCCGACGCGCTCGACCTCGTGGGCCAGCTGGAGCTCGCCGAGGTCACCGCGGACGTCCGCGCGGCGGCTGGCGACGCGGCCGGGGTGGCGGCGTACGTCTCGGCGGCCGCCGCCGGCTTCCCCGACGACTCGACGACCGCGGGCCAGCTCGCGGCGCTCACCGACCTGCTCACCCCGATCGGGCAGCTGACCGCGATCGACGGCGAGTCTCTGCGCACGTGGGACAGCGTCGGCCCGACGCTGGCGGAGGCGGCCACGTCCCTCGACGGGTTGCTCGCCGCCTCCACGCAGGCCGCGCACGGCCACCTCGACGACCTGGTGGGCTCGGCCCGCGCCACGATCGCCGCGTGGGAGGCCGAGGTCGCCGAGGCGCAGCGCAGCGGAGGGGGCTCCGACGCGGGCCTGGAGACGTACGCCGCCGCGGTGGCCGCGCACCTCGAGACGTACGACGGGCTGATCGCCCAGCTGCCCCAGCTGTCCGGCGAGGCGCAGCCCAGCTCGTCGCAGGGCGTCGCCCTCTACCGCCTCGCGCGCAGCTTCGAGTCGCTGCAGGCCGACGTCGCGACGGTGGTGGCGCCCGGCGCGATGACGAACGCCCACGCCTCGGTCGTCGCGCTCGTCGACGCCGGGACCCAGGCCGCCGTGCAGGGCGAGGCGGCCTCCCGCAGCGCCGAGGCGTGCCGGGGCGCTGGGCGCTCGAGCGCCGAGTGCAAGCTGGGCGCGCAGCCGCAGTGGTCGCAGTACAGCGGCGCCGTGGGCACCGCGCGCACCAACGGCTCGGTGGCGAGCGGGTGGCAGTCGGCGCTGGAGGCCGCCCGGGCCTCCACCGGTCGCGTCGACGCCCCGCCGCGCCCGGTCGTCTGAGCCGCCTGCCGAGGCCCTCAGCCTGCCGGCTCCCACCCACGCAGGAAGTCGAGCACCCGCTCGGCGGGCATCTCGCAGGGCCGGAACGCCTCGCCCCGGCCCGCGTCACCGAGCCCGGGCCCGAGGTAGACGTTGGCGCTCACCACGTCCGTGCCGCCCAGCTCCTCGGCCCACAGCTTGAGGCTGCGCCCACCGGCGTACGCCCTCGTGGTCACCGCCCAGCGGCGGCCGCGGTAGCGCACCACGTCGCGCCCCTCGAGCCGCCGCACGAGGTCGGCGACCGGGGTGCGGCCGGCGGGACCCGTCACGGCACCACGACGACCGGCACCGGCGAGTGCCGCAGGATCTTGGCCGCGCTCGAGCCGAGGAAGACCCGCGAGACGAGGCCCGCGGGCGAGGAGCCGACGACGAGCAGGTCGTCGGGGCCCCAGGGCAGTCCACCGACCGCCTCGGCCCAGTCGGCGCCCGTGCTGGTCACCGACTCGACGTCGGCCGGCAGCAGGCCGCGGGGGCCCAGCTCGTCGAGCGCCTGCCGCTGGGCGCGGGCAGTCTGCTCGAGGTAGGCGGCCAGGACGTCCTCCTCGCCGCGCACCTCGGGCGGGTACATGGTGCGCCCCCGCACCCCGAAGGTCGCGACGCGGAGCCCGGCGCCCAGCCGTCCGGCCAGCTCGGCCGCCCGGCCCAGGACGTCGGCCGCCGCGCTGTCGCCGCGGAACCCGACCGTCACCCGGCCGACGCGCGAGCCTGGGGCGGCCCGGAACCCGCGGGTGGCGACCGCGACGGGGACCGGCGAGGAGTGCAGCAGCCGGTCGGCCGCGGACCCGACCACCACCCGGCCCCAGGCGCCGTCCGCGCCGGCGCCGAGGACCACCAGCGTCGCCGTGCAGGCGGCGACCTCGGCGATCAGCACGCTGGGCACCGAGCGGCCGCGCGCCGCCAGAACCGTCGCGGCCACGTCGGGGGCCAGCTCGGCGAGCAGCGCACGGACGGCGGCGACGTCGCGGTCGCCGGCCTCGGAGGCGTACGCGGCGTACTCGCGGTCCACGCCGCCCGGCAGGGGCGTCGGCCACGCTCCGCCCGGCACGACGCACACGACCCGCAGGTCGGTGCCGGCGGAGCGGGCGAGCAGCGCCGCGTACTCCACACCGTCGCGGTCGGGCTTGCCCGGCGCGATGCCCGCGACGATGGTCATGCCGCGTCCACCTCGTTGAGCCGGGCGTGGCGCCGGCCCCACAGCAGGTAGAAGCCCAGCACCACGGCGAGCCAGACGCCGAAGATCAGCCAGGTCACCGCCGGCAGGCCCGAGAGGATGTACAGGCAGACGAGGACCGTGAGCACGGGCGTGACGGGGTAGCCGGGCACCCGGAAGGGCCGCTCGAGGTCGGGGCGGGTGCGCCGCAGCACCAGCACGCCCAGCGCCACCACGATGAACGCCCCCAGCGTGCCGATCGACACCGTGTCCCACAGGTAGTCGCTCGGCACGAAGCCCGCGACGAGCGCGACCACGATCGCGACGACGACGGTGTTGTAGGTGGGCGTCAGGGTGCGGGGGTTCACCGCGGCGAAGCGCCGCGGCAGCATCCCGTCGCGGCCCATCGCGAACAGGATCCGCGTCTGGCCGTAGAGGGTCACCAGCGTGACGGAGAAGATCGAGATCACCGCGCCGGCCGCCAGCACCGTGCCCGGGATGCTCGAGCCGGTGATGTTCGCGAGGATCACCGACAACCCGGCGCTCTGCTGCTCGGGGCTCTCGAACTCCTCGACGGGCTGCGAGCCGACACCGGCGATCGCGACGAGCACGTAGACGGTGACGACCACGGCGAGCGCGCCCATGATCGCCCGCGGCAGCGCGCGCTGCGGGTCGCGCACCTCCTCGCCCGCGGTGGAGACGGCGTCGAGGCCGATGAAGGAGAAGAAGATCGTGGCCGCCGCGGCGGACACGCCGGCCGCGCCGGCCGCCCAGAAGCCGTCGAAGCGGTCGGCCTCGAAGGCGGTGAACCCGACGACCACGAACAGGCCGAGCACGGCGAGCTTGACAACCACCATGATCGTGTTGACGCGGGCCGACTCGCTGGCGCCGCGCACCAGCAGCAGCATGCAGAGCAGGACGAGCACGACGGCCGGCAGGTTCACCCAGCCGGTGGGGTTGTCCTCGTAGGGCACGGGCGAGTACGACAGCTGCTGCGGCAGCTCCACGCCCAGCACGGCGCCGGTCAGCTCGTTGAAGTAGCCGCTCCACCCGACGGCCACGGCGGCCGAGCTGACGCCGTACTCCAGCAGCACGCAGGCCGCGATCACCATCGCGACCAGCTCGCCGAGGGCGTGGTAGGCGTACGAGTAGGTCGAGCCGCTGACCGGGATGGCGCTGGCCAGCTCGGCGTAGCAGATCGCGGACAGGCCGGCGGCGAGCCCCGCGACCAGGAACGACACGACCACCGCCGGGCCGGCGTCGGGCACGGCCTCCTGCAGCACGAAGAAGATGCCGGTGCCGACCGTGGCGCCGACGCCGAACATCATCAGCGCGAACGTGCCGATGCTGCGCTCGAGCTCGGGTCCCGCGTGCGGGCCCTTCGCCGCGGCGATCGGCTTGCGACGCAGCAGCTGGGTGCGGAACGCGACCGGGCCTCGGTCCATGACGACCTCCTGGGGCGTCGCCCGGGGCGGGTGGCGCGGAGTCGAACGGTAGTCCTCCGCGCCACGCGCGGGAAGCGGCCGGTCGCCCGGGGGCTCAGCCCTGCGCGAGCGCCTCGTCGACGAGCGCGGTGGAGACGTCCCAGAGCCGCTGCGCCGTCGCCGGGTCGAGGGCCCACTCGCGCACGCCGGCGCCGACCTCCGCGTCGTCGGCGACGACCGGCGCCTCCTGGCAGTCCTCGAGGTAGCGCCCGCCGACACCGTCCAGCTCGGGGGCCACGGCCGCGACGACCGACGTCGCCGCGCCCTGCCGGGGCGTCTTGATGCCCGGCACCTTCGACCACTCCTCGCGGGTCTCCTGCGGCACGTGCTGCTGGAGCTTCGTCATGATCCCGCCCGGCATCAGCGCGTTCGCGGTGATGCCGTCGCCCGACCAGCGGCGCGTCGCCTCCACGGCGTGCAGCACGTTGGCGGTCTTGGACTGGCCGTAGGCGGCCCACGGGTCGTAGGGCCGGCGCTCGAAGTGCAGGTCGTCCAGGTCGACCGGTGCAGCGAGGTGGCCGCTTGAGCTCACGGACACGATCCGGGCCCCCTCGGCCGCGGCGAGCGCCTCGTGCAGCCCCAGGGTCAGCGCGTGGTGGCCGAGGTGGTTGGTCGCGAGCTGGAGCTCCCAGCCGTACGCCGTGGTGCGGCGCTCGGGGACGGCCATCACGCCCGCGTTGTTCACGAGCACGTGCAGGGGCCCCGTCCAGGCCTGCGCGAACGCCCGCACGCTCGTCAGGTCGAGCAGGTCGAGGTGGGCGACCCGGGCCCTGCCGGGGTGCGGGGCGTCCGCGACCGAGTCGCGGACGTCGGCGGCCACCCGCTCGCCGGCGGCGACGTCGCGCACCGCGAGGGTCACCTCGGCACCCGCACGCACCAGGGCGCGGGCGGTCTCGACGCCGATGCCGGACGCGGCCCCCGTGACGACGACGCGCCGCCCGGTGAGGTCGTGGCCCGCCAGGACCTCGTCGGCGGTGGAGCGGGGTCCGAAGCCGGTGCTGATCCTCGACATGCCGGCCACGCTACTGTCCGCGCGTGCGCGCCGTCGTCCAGCGAACCCTGTCCGCCTCCGTGAGCGTCGAGGGCGAGGTCGTCGGCGCCACCGACGAGCCCGGTCTCCTCGTCTACCTGGGCGTGACGCACGACGACGGGCCGGCCGACGTCGCCTGGGTCGCCCGCAAGGTGTGGGAGCTGCGCCTGCTGCGCGAGGAGCGCTCCGCGAGCGACGTCGGCGCACCCGTGCTGGTGGTCAGCCAGTTCACGCTCTACGGCGACGCCCGCAAGGGCCGGCGCCCGTCGTGGTCGGCGGCCGCCCCGGGCCCGGTGAGCGAGCCGCTGTACGACGCGGTGTGCGCCGAGCTGGAGCGGCTCGGCGCCCGCGTCGCCCGTGGCGTCTTCGGCGCCGACATGCAGGTCGCCGCGGTGAACGACGGACCGATCACGCTCGTGCTCGACTCGCCGCGGCCCTGAGCGCCCGCAGTCGACGCGGTCAGTCGCGCACCACCGGCGCGAGCGGGACGCGTACGCCTCGCTGCTCGGCGACCTCGACCGCGCGGGAGTAACCGGCGTCGACGTGGCGCACCACGCCCATCCCGGGGTCGTTGGTCAGCACCCGCTCGATCTTCTCCGCGGCCAGCGGCGTGCCGTCGGCCACGACCACCTGGCCCGCGTGGATCGAGCGGCCGATCCCGACGCCGCCGCCGTGGTGGATCGAGACCCAGGTGGCGCCGGAGGCCGTGTTGACCAGGGCGTTGAGCAGCGCCCAGTCGGCGATCGCGTCGGAGCCGTCGAGCATGGACTCGGTCTCGCGGTAGGGCGAGGCCACCGAGCCGCAGTCGAGGTGGTCGCGACCGATCACGACCGGCGCCGACAGCTCGCCCGAGGCGACCATCTCGTTGAAGCGCAGCCCCGCCCGCGCCCGCTCGCCGTAGCCCAGCCAGCAGATCCGCGCCGGCAGGCCCTGGAAGTGCACGCGCTCGCCGGCCATGTCGAGCCAGCGGTGCAGCCGCTCGTAGGCGGGGCTCTCCTCGCGCGGGAACAGCTCGCGCACCGCCCGGTCGGTGGCTGCGACGTCCGCCGGGTCGCCGGAGAGCGCCGCCCAGCGGAACGGCCCCATGCCCTCGCAGAACAGCGGGCGCAGGTAGGCGGGCACGAAGCCCGGGAAGTCGAAGGCCCGGTCGAAGCCGCCCTTGAGGGCCTCGTCGCGGATCGAGTTGCCGTAGTCGAAGACCTCGGCGCCGGCGTCCATCAGCGCGACCATCGCGCCGACGTGCGCCGCCATCGACTCGCGCGCGGCGCGGGTGAAGCCGGCGGGGTCGGCGGTGCGGCGCTCCTCCCACTCGGCGAACGGCACGCCGGCGGGCAGGTAGGCCAGCGGGTCGTGCGCCGAGGTCTGGTCGGTCACGACGTCGGGCACGAAGCCGCGCGCGACGAGCTCGGGCAGCACCTCCGCGGCGTTGCCGACCAGCCCGACCGACAGCGGCCGACGGGCGTCACGGGCCTCGACGCACAGCGCGAGCGCGTCGTCGAGCGAGTCGGCCCGCCGGTCGAGGTAGCCGTGCTCGATGCGCCGCTCGATCCGGGCCGGGTCGACCTCGACGCACAGCGCCACCCCGCCGTTCATCGTCACCGCCAGCGGCTGCGCGCCGCCCATCCCGCCGAGGCCCGCGGTCACGGTGATCGTGCCGGCCAGCGTGCCGTCGAAGCGGGCGTCGGCGATGGCGGCGAACGTGAGGTGGGTGCCCTGCAGGATCCCCTGGGTGCCGATGTAGATCCAGGAGCCGGCCGTCATCTGGCCGTACATCGTCAGCCCCAGGTCCTCCAGGCGCCGGAACTCCTCCCAGGTCGCCCAGTCGCCGACGAGGTTCGAGTTCGCGATCAGAACCCGCGGCGCCCACGTGCTCGTGCGCATCACGCCGACCGGCTTGCCCGACTGCACCAGCAGGGTCTCGTCGTCGGCGAGGTCGCGCAGGCACGCCACGATGGCGTCGTACGCCTCCCAGCTGCGGACCGCGCGCCCCGTGCCGCCGTAGACGACGAGGTCGTCGGGCCGCTCGGCGTTCTCGGGGTCGAGGTTGTTCATCAGCATCCGCAGCGGCGCCTCGGTCTGCCAGGACCGGGCGGTCAGCTCGGTGCCGCGGGGGGCGCGCACGGGTCGGGCTCCGGGTCGGGCTCCGGGGCGGGTCTCGTTCACTGCAGCTCTCCGATCTCGCGGGTGACGGCGTCGAGGAGGTCGCCGGAGGCGACGAGGCCGACGCACGCCTCGATCTCCGGGGCGAGGTGCCGGTCCGGGCCGGGACCGCCGACCCCGGCGGAGCGCAGGGCGGCGACCGCGGCGCGCGTACCGGGGGCCGCCTCGACCCCCAGCGCCGCGCATCGCAGCTCGAGGGCCCGGGCCGCGGTCATCACCTCGATCGCGACGACCCGGGTCAGGCCGTCCACCGAGCGCCGCAGCTTGCGGGCGGCCGACCAGCCCATCGAGACGTGGTCCTCCTGCATGGCGCTGGAGGGGATGGAGTCGACGGAGGCCGGGACCGCGAGCCGCTTGAGGTCCGAGACGATCGCGGCCTGGGTGTACTGGGCGATCATCAGCCCCGAGTCCACCCCGGGGTCGTCGGCGAGGAACGGCGGCAGCCCGTGGTTGCGCGCCCGGTCGAGGAAGCGGTCGGTGCGCCGCTCGCTGATCCCCGCGACGTCGGCGGCCGCGATGGCGAGGAAGTCGAGGACGTACGCCACCGGCGCGCCGTGGAAGTTCCCGTTCGACTCAACGCGCCCGCCGCCCGGCTCGGTGTCGTCGAGCAGCACCACGGGGTTGTCGACCGCCGAGGCGAGCTCGCGCTCGGCGACCGCCAGCGCGTGGTCGACGGTGTCGCGCGCCGCGCCGTGCACCTGCGGCGAGCAGCGCAGGGAGTACGCGTCCTGGACGCGGTGGCAGTCCGGGCCCCGGTGGGAGGCGACGACCGGCGAGTCGGCCAGCAGCCGGCGGAGGTTGGCGGCCGACGCGGCCTGGCCGGGGTGCGGGCGCAGCGCCTGCAGCTCGGCGGCGAAGACCCGGTCGGTGCCGAGCTGGGCCTCGACGCTCATCGCAGCGGCGAGGTCCGCCGTGCGCAGCAGCCGCTGCAGGTCGGTGATCGCCAGCAGCAGCATCGCGAGCATCCCGTCGGTGCCGTTGATCAGCGCCAGCCCCTCCTTCTCGGCGAGCTCGACCGGGGCGAGCCCCACGGCGGCGAGCGCGTCGGAGGCCGGGACCAGCGCCCCGGCCGCATCCCGCACCGTGCCCTCCCCCATCAGCGCGAGCGCGCAGTGGCTCAGCGGGGCCAGGTCGCCCGAGCAGCCCAGCGACCCGTGCTCGTGCACCACCGGGGTGATGCCCTCCGCGAGCAGCGAGGCGAGCAGCTGCGCCGTGTCGCGGCGTACTCCCGTGCGTCCCGTCGCCAGCGTCGAGAGACGCAGCAGCATCAGGCCGCGGGTGACCTCGCGCTCCACCTCGGGCCCCGAGCCCGCGGCGTGCGAGCGGACCAGCGAGCGCTGCAGCGTGCGGCGCTGCTCGGCGGGGATGTGCCGGGTGGCGAGGGCACCGAAGCCGGTGGAGACGCCGTACGCCGGGGTCGGCGACGCCGCGAGCGCCTCCACCACCGAGCGGGCGCGGTCGACGGCCGCGAGCGCATCGGAGGCGAGGACCACGGGCGCGCCGTGGCGCGCGACGGCGACGAGGTCGGCGGCGCTCACGGGCCCGGTGCCGACGACGACGGGGACAGGGGTGGTCATGGCTCCATGGAACGGCGCGCAGGAGGTCGGGGGCTACGGGCGAGGCGGCGGGCTCGTCTCGGATCCGAGACGAGCCCATCGCATCCGCCCGTCGGCCCTCCCGGTTTACGTCGGCCGGGCCTCGGGCATCTCGCGCCCCATGGCTTCCCACGCGCGCAACGAGCTCGACGTCCCCGCCGCCCCCGAGGCGGTCGCCGCCGCCGTGCAGCGGGTGGTCCACGAGAACGGGCACCGGCCGGTCGGGCAGAGCCCCGACGGTCTCCAGCTCTCCTTCGTCACGAAGAAGTCGGCGCTGAACTGGGAGCTCGACACCTCGGTGCTGATCACCCCGACGCCGCAGGGCTCGCACGTGACGATCGACCTCGACGTCCAGCAGGGCCGGCCGAAGGCGCTGCTGGACGGCCGCAAGAACAAGAAGGCCGCGCAGCGGATCGCCGACCAGATCGTGGCCGCACTGCGCTGACCGAGCCGCGGCGCCGCCCCGTCACCGCGCGTGGGGGATGATGTCGCGGACCCGCCACCCCGGCGGCGCGTGCGCCGGGAGGCGGAGGAGGGCGGCATGGAGCCTGCGGATGGCCTGCTCGGCGCGGGCCGGCTCGCCGCCGTGCGCGCCGCCGGCGTCGGTCCCGTCGCCGACACGGACCTCGAGCGCTTCGCCCGTCTCGCCTCCGCGATGCTCGACGTGCCCGTCGCGCTGGTCTCGATCGTCGAGACCGGCCGCCAGGTGTTCCCGGGCCAGGTCGGCCTCCCCGAGCCCTGGGCCAGCGCCCGCGAGACGCCGCTGACCCACTCGCTGTGCCAGTTCGTCGCCGCGAGCCGCGAGCCCCTCGTCGTGGCCGACACCCGCCGCGACCCCCTCACCCGCGACAGCCTGGCGATCCCCGACCTCGACGTGGTGGCGTACGCCGGCGTCCCCCTCGTGGACTCCGAGGGCGAGGCGTTCGGGTCGCTGTGCGCCATCGACCACGAGCCGCGGACGTGGACGTCCGAGGAGCTGGCGCTGCTCACCGACCTCGCGGGCGCCTGCAGCGCCGAGCTGCGCCTGCGGATCGCCGCGCGACGCGCCGCCGAGGCCCACTCCGAGCTCGAGCGCGGTCGCGAGCGGGCGGAGCTGATGCTGCGCGCCGCCACCGAGCTCGGGCAGGCGACCACCCTGGCCGACCTGCGCCACCGGGTGCGCGAGCTCGTCGGCGGGCCGCTGCAGCCGGTCTACGTCGGTCTCTCCCTCGTGCGCGACGACGGCCGCCTCGTGCGGGTCGCCGACCCGGAGGGTCCGGTCGGTCTCGAGCGCAACCACCCGACGTACGAGCTCGACGCCGGCTGGCCCACCGCCCGCTGCATCTCCCTGCAGCGCACGATCGTGATCGAGGACGAGGACCAGCTGCTGCGCGACGGCTACGACCCCGTCGCGGTGGACGAGTGGCGCGCGCTGGGGATCGGGGCGGCGACCTGCGTGCCCCTGGTCGGCAGCCACCGGGTGCTCGGCGCCATCGCGTTCTGCTGGGACGGCCCGCACGCCGCGGAGCTGACGGAGGAGGCCGTGCTCTCGACGATCGCGGGCTACGCCGCGACCGCGGTGGCCCGCCTCGTCGAGCTGGAGCAGCGCGTCACCGCCGCGACCGAGCTGCAGGCCGCGATGCTGACCGCGCCGATCACGGTGCCGGGCCTGGAGATCGCCACCCTCTACCGCACCTCCGCGGCGGCCGACATGGTCGGCGGCGACTGGTACGACGTGCACCTGCTGACCCCGGAAGCCCCCGGGCCGGACGCCCCCGACGCCCCGGTCGTCGTCACGATCGGCGACATCACCGGTCACGACATGCGCGCCGCGGCCGTGATGGGCCAGGCCCGCAGCATGCTGCGCCAGGCCGGGATCGACGCGCCGGGGCACAGCCCCGCGCGGGCCCTGACCTCCGTCCAGCGCGCTGCCGAGGTGCTCGACCTCGACCTCAGCGGCACGGCGGTGCACGGACACCTGCGCCCGACCGCGGAGGGCTGGGAGCTGGTCTGGACCAACGCCGGCCACCCGCCGCCGCTGGTGCTCGCCCCGCACGGCGTGCGCACCGTGCTCGACGACGGCGACTTCCTGCTCCACCCCGGCCTCGACCTCGGCGAGCGCCGCGACCACCGCACCACCCTGGCGCGCGAGTCGGTGCTGCTGCTCTACACCGACGGGCTGCTCGACGAGCACCGCGCCGACCACGACGCCATGGTCGAGGAGGTCGCCGCGACCGCCTCGGGCCTCATCGCCGCGGGCCTGCCCCTGGCTGCGGTGGTGGAGGGCCTCGCGGACGCCCTGGTCGGCACGCGGGCCGACGACGACGTCGCGATCCTCGCCGTCCGCGTCACCTGACCGGCCGCCCCCACCGGTCCGCTCGAAGCGAACCCCGTCTCGCCCTGCGAGATCGCCGTTTCACATCGTGGTCACGGAGGCGTTCACTGGCCCCGTGACCGCCCCCGCCCACGAGCAGATCAGCGCGTCGCGACGGTGGGCGATGCTGGCCGCCGGCACCGGCGCGCAGACCGCGTCGGCCGCGATGGTGCACGGCCCGGCCTTCCTCATCCCGGCGCTGCACCTGCAGCAGGGCCTCCCGCTGGCCCGCGCAGGTCTCGTCGCGGCCGCCCCGTTGGCCGGGATCATGGTCGCCCTCATCGCCTGGGGCCTGGTCGTCGACCGGCGCGGCGAGCGCTTCGCGCTGGTCGCCGGCCAGTCGCTGGCCGTGCTCGGCGGCCTGGCCGCCACGCAGTCCGAGGGCCTGGTCGCCCTTTCGGCGGCGCTCTTCGTCGCCGGCGTGGGCGGGGCGGCGACGAACAGCGCGTCGGGCCGGGTCGTGGTCGGGTGGTTCCCGCCGGAGCGGCGCGGCCTGGCGATGGGCGTGCGGCAGACGGGCCAGCCGCTCGGGGTGGGGATCGCCGCGGCGAGCGTCGCGGTCGTGGCGCAGCAGCACGGGGTCGCGGCGGCGCTGTGGGTGCCGACCGCGGTCACGATCGTATCGCTGGTCGTCGTCGTGCTGGTCGTCCTGGACCCGCCGCGCCCGCCCGCGGCGGAGCGGGCCTCGACGCCGAGCCCCTACCGCGGCAGCTTCCTGACCCGTGTCCACGGTGTGTCCGTGCTGCTGGTGGTGCCGCAGTTCGTGGTCTGGACCTACGCGCTGACCTGGATGGTCACCGACCTCGGCTGGAGCACGGCCGCGGCCGGCGCGGTCGTGGCGGGCACCCAGGTCGCGGGGGCGGCCGCCCGCGTGGGGGCGGGCTGGGTCTCCGACCTGGTCGGCTCGCGGATGCGACCGCTGCGGTGGGTGGCCGTCGCGGCCGCCGTGACGATGGTGACGCTCGGGGTGGCGGCGGAGCTCGCGCCCCTGGTGGCGGTCGTGCTGATGGTCGCGGCCTCCGCGATCACCGTGGCGGACAACGGCCTCGCGTTCACCGCGATCGCCGAGCGCGCCGGCCCGTTCTGGTCCGGCCGCGCGCTGGGGATCCAGAACACCGCGCAGAACCTGGTCGCCGCCGCCGTCCCGCCGGTCGCGGGACTGCTGGTCGCCGCGGCGGGCTACCCGGTGACCTACGCGCTCGTCGGCCTGCTGCCGCTGATCGCCGTCGCGCTGGTGCCGGTCGCGGCCGAGCACGACCCGGCCGCGGGGCAGCGTCCGGTCGCGGCGGGCGGGCGACCGGGGGTCCTCTAGGATCGCTCGCGGTGTGCCGGGAAGTCTGGTCGGCGGTCACCCGGACCTTCCGGGGCGTACCCGACCACCCAGGAGCCCCTTCTTGCCCTCTCCCCAGTCCTCCGAGCCTCAGTCCTCCGACCCCCAGTCCCCTGAGCCCCGGTCTCCCGGACCCGAGTCCCCCGACTCCCGCGCCACCGAGACCGATCCCACCCCCGCCCCGCGTGGCTCGAGCACCTTCGTGGGCCGCGTCAGCGGGTGGGCGCGTCGCGAGACGACGGGTGGCCTGTTGCTCCTCGTCGCCACGACGATCGCTCTGCTGTGGGCCAACTCGCCGTGGCGCGAGGCGTACGCGGACCTCGGCGCGATCACCCTGGGCCCCGCCTCGCTCCACCTCGACCTCAGCCTGTCCACCTGGGCGGCGGACGCCGTGCTGGCGGTCTTCTTCTTCGTCGTCGGCCTCGAGCTCAAGCACGAGCTGGTGATCGGGTCGCTGCGCAACCCGAAGGAGGCAGCGGTTCCCGTGCTCGCGGCCGCCGGCGGGGTCGTGGTCCCATCACTGATCTACGTGCTCGTGGTGGTCGGCAGCGGTGACGTCGGGCACCGCGACGGGTGGGCCATCCCGGCGGCCACCGACATCGCCTTCGCGCTCGCCGTGCTCGCCGTCTTCGGCAAGGGCCTGCCGGTCGCGTTGCGGGTCTTCCTGCTGACCCTGGCGGTGGTCGACGACCTCATCGCCATCAGCATCATCGCGCTCTTCTACACCTCCGACCTGGCCCCGCTCTGGCTGCTGCCCGCGATCGCCCTCATCGGCCTGTTCGGGTTCCTGAGCCGGCGACGCCGGGTCCCGGTGGTCGCGCTGGTCCCGATCGCGGTCGTCGCCTGGGTCCTGGTGCACGAGTCGGGCGTCCACGCGACCGTCGCCGGCGTGCTGCTCGGCCTGGTCGTGCCGGCCGTGACGCTGCACGGCGAGTCGGCCGGCCGCGCGCACCGCTACGCGGAGGCCTTCAACCCGTGGTCGTCCGCGCTGGCCCTGCCGGTGTTCGCCTTCTTCGCCGCCGGCGTCACGATCATCGAGGACGGCGGGCCGCTGGCCCTGCTCTCCGAGGAGGTGGCGCTGGGCGTGCTCGGCGGCCTGGTCGTCGGCAAGGTCGTCGGCGTGCTGGGCACGACCGCCCTGGTCGTGCGGCTCACCCCGTTCCGGCTGCCGCAGGGGATCGGCGTGCGCGACCTGCTGCCCGTCGGCGTCCTCACCGGCATCGGCTTCACGGTCGCGCTGCTGATCGCGGAGCTGTCGTTCTCCGACGACCACTTCGTCGAGGCGGGCAAGGCCGGCGTGCTTCTCGCCTCGGTGCTCTGCGCGGTCGCCGGCGCCACGCTGCTGCGCTGGGACGCCCGCCAGGCCCGCCACCGCGACATGAATCTCGACGGGGTCGACGACGGCGACGTGCCGCTGATGTGACGTGGCCGCGGGTCCGGTCCGGCAGGATCGGGCCCGTGAGCAACGTCCCGGCCGCCACCCGCACCCTGCGGGTCCTGCGCTTCCTCGCCACGCAGCCGGGCCCCGCGCCGCTGGAGCGGATCGCGCGGGAGTGCGGCCTGCCGCGCAGCACGGCGTACCACCTCCTCGCCGCCATGACCGCCGAGGGCTTCGTGGTCCACCTGGCCGACGAGCGGCGCTACGGCCTCGGGGTGGCGGCCTTCGAGGTGGGCAGCGGGTACGCCCGCCAGGGCGCCGTCGCGCGGATCGCCCGGCGTCCCCTCGCCGCGCTGGTCGACGCGGTCGGGCACAGCGCCCACCTGGCGGTGGCCCACGGTCGTGACGTGCTCTACGTGGTCGAGGAGCGGGCGCCCGGGCGGCCGCCGCTGGTGACCGACGTCGGCGTACGCCTGCCCGCCCACCTCACGGCCAGCGGCCGGGCGATCCTCGCCGCGCTCCCCGCGGCGCAGGTGCGTGCCCTGTTCCCCGACCGCGACGCCTTCGTCGACCGGCACGGCTCCGGGCCGCGCTCCCTCAGCGCGCTGCGGGCGGTGCTGACCGACACCCGCGCTCGGGGGTACGCCCTCGAGGACGGCGAGGTCACGCCCGGCCTGGCGAGCGTCGCCGCCCCGGTGCTCGACCACAACGGCCACCCCGTGGCGGGGGTGGCGGTGACGTACGGGACCGAGCACGGCGCGGACGGCTCGCCGCCCGCCGGGCTGCCGGCGGAGGTGCGGCGCACCGCGACCCTGCTCTCGCGGCGCCTGGCGGGGACGGGGTAGACCGACCCGGGCCAACCGATCCTCCGCGCCCGGTTTGGCGGTCGGTGGTCCGGGAAGACGGCGACGATGTCGTACCCGACCCCGCCCGAGCAGCCCCACCAGCAGCCGTACCAGCAGCCGTACGAGCAGGGCGGCCCTCCCCCGCAGGGCGGCCGGCGCCGCAACGTCTGGCCGTTCGTCGCGGCCGGCGCCGGCGTCCTCGGTCTGGCCGTGGGGCTCGGCGTCGGCCTCCTGGTCGGCGGCGGCGGGGAGGGCGACCGCGACGCGGCGAACGCGCAGGCCGCCTGCACCGTGGTCGAGCGGCTCGACGCCGACGAGCCACTGCCCGAGGAGGACGCGCTCGAGAGCCCGGAGCTGTGGGAGATCACCGCGATCTCCGGCCTGGCGAGCGCGGCCGGCGCGGGCGACGAGGAGTACGCCACGCTGGCCGAGCGCGGCCAGGAGCTCTCCACCGCGATGCGCGTCAACAACCTGGAGCTCGTGAGCGAGAGCCTGCGGGACCTGGCCGACGAGTGCGGCGAGCTCGGGCTCGACTGAGCGCCGGGGCGGCGCCTACAGCGCCGCGTCCCCCGACAGCAGCGTCACGGTCGCGCCGCCGACCCAGATCCGGCCGTCGTCGCCGGTGCTGACGTGCACCCGCCCGTCACGGCCCATCGCGGTGCCCTGACGGGCGGTGTACGCCGGCGGCAGCACGCCCGTGGCCGTCAGCCAGACCGCCAGGCCCGCGTTCAGCGACCCGGTCACCGGGTCCTCCGGCACCCCCAGCGTGGGCACGAACGCCCGCACCTCGACGTCGGCGGGCTCGGCCGCGCCCCCGGCGTACGCACCGACGACGCCGACGCGCAGGTCCCCCATCCGGCCGAAGTCGGGCTCGAGCCCGAGCACGGTCGCGGCGCTGTCGAGGCGTACGCCGATCCACCCCGGCCCGTTGTCGACCCACGCGAGGTCGAGCACGCGCTCGTCGGCGAGCCCGAGCGAGGCGACGACCTGCGCGCGGGTGTCGTCGTCGACCGGCCCGGACCGGCGCAGCGGCGGGGCCGCGAAGGCCAGCACCTCGCCGCGGCGCACCTCGACCAGGCCCACCCCGCACTCCTGCACGACGACGTCGTCGCGGGCGGGCGCGCCGCCGGCCTCGAGCCAGGCGTGGGCGCTGCCCAGGGTCGGGTGGCCCGCGAAGGGCAGCTCACCTCCCGGCGTGAAGATCCGCAGACGGTAGTCGGCGCCGGCAGCCAGGCCCTCGGACGTCGGGGCCAGGAGGAACGTCGTCTCCGAGAGGTTGGTCCAGCGGGCGAAAGCCGCCATCGTCGCGTCGTCGAGGTCGTCCGCGGCGTGCACGACCGCGACCGGGTTGCCGGTCAGCGGGCGCGGGGCGAAGACGTCGACCTGGGAGAAGGAACGGGCCATGCCCCGCACGCTAGTCGGGTGCGGGGCACGGCCCGTGAGGCGGTGGGCGGGTGCGTCAGCCCACGCAGCCGCTGGTCGGCAGCGAGGAGGGCGCGGGCGGGGCGACGCCGTCGTACACCGCCAGCACCAGCGCCTGCGGGCAGCGCAGCGACCCGTCGACCGTGACCTGGAAGTGCAGGTGCGGCCCGGTCGAGTTGCCGGTGTTGCCGGTGCGGCCGAGCAGCTCGCCGGCCGCGACGGTGCGCGTGCCGCTGAAGGCGTGGCTGTCGAAGTGGCAGTAGAGGTAGGTGGCGCCGCCGGCGCTGAGGCTCACGCCGTTGCCGCAACGGTCGTTGGACATCGCGGTCGCGGTGCCGCCGGTGATGGCGTACGCCGGGACGCCGGTCGCGGTCGGCAGGTCGAGCGCGGGGTACGTGTGGTGCGGGGCGCCGTAGGCCGAGCGGGGCAGGTTGTCGCGCGGGATGATCGGCGCCCAGTCGCCGCCGCCACCCCCGCCACCGCCGGCTCCCGCGAGGCTCTGCCAGGTCGCCGGGCCGACGATGCCGTCGGAGGCCAGGCCGTTGGCGGACTGGAAGGAGCGCACCGCGGCGTCCGTGCCGGGACCGAACGCCCCGTCGACACCGATCCCGGCGCCGTGCTTGTTGAGCAGCACCTGCGCGGCCTGGACGGCCGGCCCGGAGTCGCCCGAGCGGACCGTGACGACGAGCGCCGACCAGGTGCCGGAACCCACGACGCCGTCGACCGCGATCCCGGCGCCGGACTGGAACGCCCGCACGGCGGAGTCGGTCGCGGGACCGAACGCGCCGTCGGCTCCCGTCGCGTGGCCACGGGCGGTGAGCAGGTGCTGCGCCGCGGTGACCTCGGCGCCGATGGACCCCGAGCGCAGCACGGGCCAGGTGGCCGCCGACGCGGGCGGCGCGGAGCTGAGGCCGAGCGCGGCGAGGAACGCGACGAGGGCCGTGACGACGGCGAGGCCCCGGCCGCGGCGTGCCGGCGGCAGGGTCGTGGACGTGGGCATGGAGCGACCTCCCGAGAGCGATCGGCCGGCGCCCGAGTGCGTCGACCTCCCGCGCTCCACCCTCACCCGCCTCCCCGCCGGCCCACAACCCTCGTGCGGCGGAGGGTTCCTCCCCCGCGCGGGGGAGACGGTGGGCGTGCGCCGAGCCGGCACGAACGGCGCGGGGTCAGTGCGGGGGGTTCCCATCTGTCGGCGCAGTCGCGAACGAACGGCCCCAGGACCGCAGGGCAGCTGCGACCAGCCCGGCCGCGGACAGCAGGACCAGGACGTCCACCATCCCGGTCGCCCAGTAGGCCGTGTCCACGCCGTCCAGGCCCGAGGCCTCGAAACCGCTTCGCCGCAGCTGCCAGCCACCCGCGACGCCCACCGCTACGAACACTGCCGAGGCGAGCCCCAGCAGACCGAGAGGCCGCACGGCGAGCCAGGCGACAGCGACGACCACGCCGCTCAGGAGGACACCGAGAGGACTCCAGGACAGGAGGCTGCTCCCGTAGTTCCACCCGATCGGCGGCGGCCCGGCTGCCGCGTCGAACACGATCGCGCCGCGCACGGCGGCGACCCACTGCGCGTTGAGCACCAACCCGACGAGCTGCCCGACCGAGGACACCCCGGCGACTACGCCGAGCACGATCACCGCCCGTGCGTACGACTGCGTCGGCGTCACCCTCCTGCGCGAGAAGACCTCCGCGAGCACGTCGGACCCTCCTCGAGCCACTGGCGCGGCAGACGCGCGCCTCTAGCCCGATGTCTACACACCGCAGAGCCGCCTCGTCCCCGGAACGGCCCGCCTGCTCAGCGCAGCCGGATCCGCCAGGGCGTGGTGAGGACGCCGTACGCCGGCAGCCCGGCGCGCTCGACGAGCAGCCCGAGCACGCGGTCGGCGAGCTCGAACCCCTCGCCCAGCAGCACGGGGGCCGGCGCCCCGGCGCCGGTCAGGAGCGCGGCGGCCGGCGCCTCGCTGCTCTCCGGCGGGTTCAGCGCGGCGAACGGGTTGGGCTTGGGCCAGGCGCGCACGTCGACGTCGGACCGGGTGGTGCCCGCAAGCTCGACCGCCACGTCGACCGCGGCGCTGAGCCCGCCGAGGGTGTCGACCAGCCCACGCTCGGCAGCGTCCACGCCGGTCCACACCCGCCCGCGTGCCACGGCCTGCAGGTCCTCCAGCCCCATCCCCCGGTCCTGCGCCGCCTTGGTCGTGAAGTCGAGGTAGATGTCGTCGAGCCAGCCCTCGAAACGGGCCCACTCCTCGTCGTCGAACGGGCGGTCGGTGGAGAACATGTCGGAGAACCGCCCGGCGCGCACCGTCTCGCTCTCGACGCCGATCCGGCCGAGGGTCTCGGTGAGCACCTGCTTGCCGCCGAGCACGCCGATCGACCCCGTCAGGGTCGCGGCTCCCGCGAGCACCCGGTCGCACGGCATCGCGATGAAGTACCCGCCCGAGCCCGCGACCGCGCCCATCGAGGCCACGACGGGCGTCCCGCCGGCGCGCACCTGCAGGATCGCGTTGCGCACCGCGTCCGAGGCGACCGCCGAGCCGCCGGGGCTGTCGATGCGCAGGACCACCGCGCGTACGTTCTCGTCCCGACCCGCCGAGCGCAGCGCCGCGGCCAGCGAGTCCGAGCCGATGCTCGGGCCGCCGAACGGGTTGGACCCGCCGTTGCGGCCCAGGTGGATCGGACCGTAGGCACCCACGACGGCGACCACGCCCTTGCCCTTCGGCGTGGGAAGCTGGTCGACCAGTCCGGCGAGGGGACCGCCGGGCTTGAGGTAGCGCTCGGCGTAGCGCAGCGTCACCTCGCCCCCGCCCGCTCGCTCGAGGTCGGAGCGCAGCGCGGTGTAGACGTCGTCGCGGTAGCCCAGCCGGTCCACCAGCCCACGCTCGACGGCCTCGGTCGCGCTCAGCGGCCCGGCCTCGAGCGCGGCGCGCACCTCGTCGACGGATCGTCCGCGGGCGGCCGCGACGTCGGCGACGAGGGTGTCGGTCAGTGAGCCGACGATGGCGGAGAGCATCTCGCGGTGCGGGTCGGTCAGACCGCGCTCGAGCAGCTGGTTGGCAGCCGTCTTGTACTCGTACCGCTGCCCCAGCTGCGTCTGCACGCCCAGCTTGTCGAGGGTGCCCCGCAGGAAGGTCGCCTGCGCCGAGACGCCGACGAGCCCGACCTGGCCGGTGGGCTGCAGCCACACCTCGTCGAAGGCGCTGGCCAGGTGGTAGGCCGCGTTGCCGCCGACCATCTCGCCGTACGTCTCCGCCCACGCCACCGCCCGCTTGCCGGCGGCGCGGAAGCGGCCGACCGCAGCGTGCAGCTCGGCGGAGGCGGTCAGGCCCACGTCGCCGACGTGCACGACGAGACCGACGACCTCGGCGTCGTCCGCGGCCTTCTCCAACGCACGGACGAGGCTGCGCAGGGTCGGCGTCTGCATCGACCGGAACGCCTCGACGGGCGTGGCCGGCGGCGCCTCGAGGAGGCCACGGGCGAGGTCGACCTCCAGCAGGAGGCGCTCGCGCCCGCCCCGCCGACCCGCCACCTTCGTCACCGAGGTGAAGGACGCGACGAGGGGGTCGAGGTACTGCCGCAGCTGGTCGGGACGGAGCTGGTCAGGGATCCGGACGGCCATGGCCCGACCCTACGGGCCGGCGCCGACAGGCCGTCGACGTCCGACCTCGACGTCCGGGCCGGCGCCCGCCTCAGACCCTGTCGGGGTCCAGCACGAGGTCGGCGTGCGCCCGCCCTGCGCCCACGAGGCGGGCGTTCGGCTCGTCGACCTCGTCGACCCAGGCGGCGGCCGCGGCCGGCGACTTGCCGAAGCGGACATGACGTCCGACGAGCCGCTGGCGGCGCAGGTGGTCGGGCACCGCGACGAACCAGGTCTCGTCCAGCAGGGCCCCGACCTCGCCCCAGCCCTGCGCCACGTACGCCGCGTCGCCGCCCGCGCCGAGCAGCAGGTAGTTGCCCTCGGTGACGACGAGCCCGGCGCCCGGCAGGACCGCGAGCGCGGCCGCGAGCGGCTGCTCGAGGTCGCGCTCGAACCCGGGGACGTAGACGGCGTGCTCCCGCTCGGTACGCACCCGGCGCAGGGTGGCCGCGTACCCCCGGGCGTCGAATGTGTCCGGCGCGCCCTTGCGGTCGCGGCGGCCCAGCCGGTCGAGCTGCGCGTCGGCCAGGTGGTAGCCGTCCATCGGCAGGTGCGCGACCCAGTCGGGCCCGGAGCCGTACGGCGGCCGCGCGGCCAGCGCGACCAGGAGCCGGTCCACCAGCGTCGACTTCCCGGCGCCCGGGGCGCCGACGACGCCGAGCACGGCCCGCCGGCCGGGCGTGCGCGCGACGAGCGCGTGCGCACGCTCGACGAGCGCGTCCAGCGAGCCGGACGCGCCCGGCTCTACCGGCTCGACCGGCTCGGCGCTCGTGCTCACGCGCCGTGCGCGGCGAGCTGCGTCGCCATGAAGCCGCGGGCGTGGGTGGCGAGGTCCATGCCGTCGTCCCACAGGTTGCGCCACACCGCGAGGTCGTTCGACAGGGTCGGCGAGACGACCGCGGAGGAGAACGACTCGAAGGTGATCGGGCCGGTGTAGCCGACCTCGGCCAGCGCCGCGAAGAAGGCGTCGAAGTCGATGTGGCCCTGACCGAGGTAACCGCGGTGGTTCTCGCCGATGTGCACGTAGCCGAGGCGCTCCCCGACCAGGCGGACCGGCCCGTCGAGCGAGTCCTCCTCGATGTTCATGTGGTACGTGTCGAGGTGGATCGTCACGTTGTCCGCGCCGATGTCGTCGGCGAGGCGCAGCGCGTCCGCGGCCGTGTTGATCACGTTGGTCTCGTAGCGGTTGCAGATCTCCAGGCCCAGCGTCATCCCGCGCTCGGCCGCCTCGGCGGCCAGGCCCTTGAGCACCTGCACGACGTTGGCGCGGCCCTGGCTGCTCAGCGGCGCGGCGTACTTGCCCAGCGCGGAGTAGAGCGCGCCCGTGAAGTGCGTGCCGCCCAGGTCGTGGGTGATCTGCAGCGAGTCGTGCAGCAGCTTCTCGCCACGCTCGACGACCGCGAGGTCGTCGCTGGAGACGTCGGCGTCGAAGGCCAGGCCGCGCGAGCAGGCGATCGCGATGTCGGCCTCCTCGAGGGCGGCGCGCGCCGCGGCGACGTCGAGGTTGACGGCGTCGTGCAGCGAGAGCTCGAGCAGGTCGTAGCCGGCGGCCTTGGTCTGGCGCACGGCGGTGGCGACGTCGGTCGGCGTGGTGCCGCCGACCCAGACGAGGGCGTGCACACCGAGGGGGTTCGTCACGGAGGGGCCTTTCGAGGACGGTGCGATCGGGTGGGGGGTGGGACGAGGGAGTGGTGTCCGGCCGGGCAGCCGGAAGGGGGACCTGCTGCCCGGCCGGAGCGAGGGGAGGGCGTACGCGCGCTCAGGCCGCAATCGCCCCGGTGATCAGGCCGACGATCTCCTGGCCCGTGGTGGCGTCCGTGCGTCGACCGGCGACGCAGCGGCCGGCGCGCATGACCCAGACCTGCTGGCTCAGGCGCATCACCTGGTCGAAGTTGTGGCTGATCAGGAGGACGGCGTGGCCCTCGTCGCGCAGCCGCAGGATCAGCTCCTCGACGCGGGCGGTCTCCTGCACGCCCAGCGCTGCGGTCGGCTCGTC
This sequence comes from Nocardioides imazamoxiresistens, assembly GCF_032378595.1. Classification (NCBI taxonomy): domain Bacteria; kingdom Bacillati; phylum Actinomycetota; class Actinomycetes; order Propionibacteriales; family Nocardioidaceae; genus Nocardioides; species Nocardioides imazamoxiresistens. The sequence continues at coordinate 113,614 of NZ_JAVYII010000004.1, read as the reverse complement.
CATGATCACCAGGCGCGACGAGAAGCCGGCTGCGCGGCAGATCGAGACCGCCTGGCGCTGGCCGCCGGACAGGCGGCGCACCCGCGAGGTCACCTCGGGCACGTTGACCGCCAGCTCGGCGACCATCTTCTGCGCCTCGGTGCGCATGCGGCGCCGGTCGAGGAAGCCGAAGCGGGTCAGCTCGCGGTTGAGGAAGAGGTTCTGCCACACCGTGAGGTCCTCGACGAGCGCGAGGTTCTGGTGGACCGTCTCGATGCCGGCGGCGCGGGCGGCCTCGGGCGAGGCGAACGAGACGGGCCGACCGTCGAGCAGCACCTCGCCCGACTGCGGCCGGTGCACCCCGGAGAAGCAGCGCACCAGCGTGGACTTGCCGGCGCCGTTGTCACCGACGAGTGCGGTGATCTCGCCCGGCGCGACGGTCACGTCGACGTCGCGCAGCGCGCGCACGCTGCCGAAGGACAGGGAGACGCCGCGCGCCTCGAGGATCGGGCCGCCGGACGGCTTCGCAGCAGGGGTCTTCTCAAGCGACGTCACTTCTGGAACCTCATCAGGAAGGCCGCCGCCACGACGACGACACCGACGGACAGGGGCTGGTAGTGCGCGGAGACGCCCATGGTGGTGAGGCCGTTGAGCAGCACCGTAAGCAGGAGCGCGCCGAAGACCGGGCCGAGGATGCTGGCCTTGCCGCCGAAGAGGCTGACGCCGCCGAGCACGACCGCGGCGACCGAGTTGAGCAGCAGCGTGGTGTTCGCGGCCGGCGGGGTGGAGCCCAGGCGGGCGACGATGATCAGCGCGGCCACACCGGCGAGCAGGCCGGCGATGGCGTACACCGCGATCTTCACCCGGGCGGTGGAGATGCCGGTCGCGGTCGCCGCCTCGGGCGAGCCGCCCGTGGCGAGCACGTGCGTGCCGAACCGCGTGTGGAAGAGGACGACGTGCGCGAGGACCGCGACGACCAGCGCGATCACGACGATCCAGCTGACCATCTCGACGGGGCCGTCGAGGGCGATGGTGAACAGGAAGCCCTCCGTCACGGTGACCGGCTGGGCGTCCGAGAGCACCAGCGCGAGGCCGGAGGCGGCCGAGAGCATCCCGAGCGTGACGACGAAGTCGGTGACCTTCGCCTTCGCCACGAGGAACCCGTTGACCAGACCGGCCAGCAGGCCAGCCAGCACGGCGCCGGCGAAGCAGACCCAGAGGGACTGCCCGGCCAGGTAGAGCTGGCCGAGCACCACGACCCCGAGGGTGAGCACCGAGGACAGCGACAGGTCGATGCCCGCCGTCGCCACGACGAAGGTCTGCGCGACGGCCAGGATGATCAGCGCCGCGGCGGCCGACAGCATGCCCGCGACGTTGCCCGAGCTCAGGAAGCCCGGGTCGAGCACCCCGAAGAGCACGACGAGGGCGACCAGCCCGACGAGGGCGGCCCAGTCGGCCCAGAAGCCGACGTCGGTGAGACGGGTGACGACCGCACGGCCGGCACCACCCGAGGCGGGTGGCGCCGGCGCGGGCGACGCCGGGGACGCGGTGGGACCGGCCGGCGAACCGGTGGCGGCGGTGGACATCGTTGCTCCGTCTCCTGCGTACGTCGTGGGGTGGGGGATGACGCGGGTCAGTCGACCAGCGCGGCGAACGGGTCCTCGTACTCCTCGAACGGCGCGGGCGCCGCCTCGAGGGCCTGGTCGACGTTGTCGGCCGTGACGAGGGCGACCGGGGCGGTCACGTTCTCGGGCAGGTCCTCGCCGGCGATGGCCGCGCGGCACGCGTTCACGCCCATCTCGCCGATGGCGTAGGGGTACTGCGCGACGACCGCCGACAGCTCGCCGTTCGCGACGCCGTTGAGGCCGTCCTCGACGCCGTCGACCGTGATGATCTCGACCTCGCCGGTGCGGCCGACGTCGGCGACCGCGCGGGCGACGCCGAGGCCCATGTCGTCGTTGGCGACGAAGAAGCCCGCCAGGTCGGGGTTGGCGCGCAGGATCGTCGTGGCCTGCGTCAGCGCCTCGTCGCGCGACCAGTTGGCGTTGACCGTCTGGACGATCTCGACACCGTCGCCGACCGCCTCGGTGAAGCCGTCGAGGCGGGCGTTGCTGGTCACGTCGCCCGCGATGCCGCCGACGAGGGCGACCGTGCCGCCCTCCGGGAGCAGGGTGAGCATGTGCTCGCCACCGAGCCGGCCGGCCTCGTTGTTGTCGGTGCCGATGTAGGTGTCGGGGGTCGCGTCGGCCTGCTCCGCGGCGTCGGCGTCGACCGGGCTGTCGATGTTGACGATCGGGACGTCCTGCGCGGCCAGGCCGGCGAGGCCCTGCACGAGGTTGGTGCCGTCGATCGGGTTGACGATCACGCAGCCCGGGTCCTGCCCGGCGACCACGTTGAGCTTGTCGAGCTGGCCGGTCGTGTCGGTGATGTCGGCCGCGGCCTGGACGTCGACGCTGATGTCGGCGGACGAGGCGCCCGCGTCGATCCCGTCCTCCATCTGCTGGAAGAAGGGGTTGTCCAGACCCTTGATGACCGCCGAGATCGACTCGTCGCCCGAGCCGGCGGAGGAGTCGTCGCCGCCGCAGGCGGAGGCGACGAGGCACAGGCTTGCCGCGACGGCGGCGGCCGCCAGGTGGCGGGAGCGGGGAGCACGACGCATGGGGGATGTCCTTCGGATCGGTGCCGCGACCACGACGTCGGGGCGGGGGTGTGACCCCAGTCATGAGGTCGAGGAGCATCGAACCTCGATTAATGACTTCTGTCAATCATTAATGAAGGCCTTTCCGTTTCTCGCCGACTCTTATTAGGGTGTGAACCATGTCGACCGCACCCACCGGCCCCGCCGGCGCCCCGCTCGACGGTGCTGCCGGACCCGCCGGGTCGTCGGCCGGCATCGTCGGGCCCGGCGAGCTGCTCGCGCTGTTCCGCGCCCGCTCGCCGCTCACCCGCACGGAGGTGATGGCGCTGACGGGCCTGTCCCGGTCGACGGTCAACCAGCGCATCGACCTGCTGCAGGACGCCGGACTGCTCGTGGAGCGCGACCTCGGCGTCGTCCCGGGCCGCGGCCGCGGCCGACCGGCCGGCGCGTTCGCCTTCAACGTCGAACGGGGCGTCCTGCTCGTCTGCGACATCGGCGCCACGGCGCTGCGCGCCGCGGTCTGCGACCTCAGCGGGCGGGTGCTGCTCGACGCCCCGGCGCTGAGCGACGTGACCGAGGGCCCCGAGGCCGTGCTGTCCCGCGTGGACCCGCTGTTCGCCGACCTGCTGGCCCGCACCGGACGCGAGTCCGGCGACGTCCGCGGCATCGCCCTGTCCGTCCCGGGCCCGGTGGACCACGAGCAGGCCACCGTGGTGAGCCCGCCGATCATGACCGGCTGGGACCGCTTCGACATCCGGGCCTGGTTCGCCCGGACGTACGACTGCCCCCTGCTGCTGGAGAAGGACGCCACCGCGATGGCGTGGGGCGAGTACCGCACCCACTACCAGCACGCCGACACCCTCCTGATGATCAAGCTCGGGACGGGCGTCGGCGCCGGCATCATCGCGGGCGGGCGGATCCACCGCGGCGCTGACGGCGCGGCCGGCGACATCGGGCACACGCAGGCGCTCGGCGACGACGGCCTCGACCCCCTGTGCCGCTGCGGCAACACCGGCTGCGTCGAGGCCCGGGCGGGCGGGTGGGCGATGCTGCGCGACCTCGTGGCCGCTGGTCGCGACCTGTCGACCGTCGACGAGGTCGTCGAGCGGATCCGCACGGCCGACCCTGTGGCCGTCGGGCTCGCCCGCACGGCCGGCCGCGTGCTCGGCGTCGCGCTCGCCGAGACCGTCAACATCCTCAACCCGCGCGTCGTGGTCGTCGGCGGCCAGCTCGCCGAGGCGGAGGAGCAGATCTTCGCGGGGCTGCGCGAGATGGTCTACTCCCGCTCGCTCCCCCTGGCGACGCGACGCCTCGAGCTGCACCGCAGCCGCCTCGACGTGCGGGCCGGCTCGGTCGGCCTCGCCCTCCTCCTGGCCGACCACGTCTTCGCCCCGGCCAGCGTCGACGCCGCGCTCGCCAGCGCGACCTGACGCTGCCCGCCACCCAACACCGCGGGCGTACGCCTGCGCGCAGCGCACCGACCACCCCGCGGCCACCCCGCGACCGGCGGAAGTTACCGCCAAGTAGGATGCGAGTCACAACCACTGGTGTGACGCAGCGAACGCCGCGACACTAAGGTCGGACGACGCGCTCGTGTCGATGTGGCCGACACGGGCGCCCGTATGACGGGAGCTCTGCAGCATGAGTGCTATCCAGATCGTCGCCATCGTGGTGGCCCTGTCGGTCACGGCCGTCGCGGTCGCGATGACCACCGCAGCGGTCCGCTCGATCGTGTCGACCGTGAAGGTCGGCCAGCCGGTCGGCCCCGGGCGCAGCGACCAGCCGTGGCGACGCACGGTGACGATGGTGAAGGAGACGTTCCTCCACACCCGGATGCTGCAGTGGCACTGGGTCGGCATCATGCACTGGTTCGTGTACGCGGGCTTCCTGCTGCTCTCGACCGCGGTCATGACCGGCTACTTCCAGCTGTTCGACCCCGAGTTCGCCCTGCCGATCATCGGCCACTTCTTCCTCTTCGAGTGGGCCAGCGAGGGCCTCGGCCTGCTCAGCACGATCGGCATCGTCTTCCTGATCGTCTACCGCCAGCGCAAGCACCCGCGCAAGGACGGTCGCCGCAGCCGCTTCTACGGCTCGAACCAGTGGCAGGCGTACTTCGTCGAGGCGATGGCGCTGCTCGAGGGCTCCGCGATCCTGTTCATCCGCGGCGCGGAGTACAACCTCGGCCAGGTCGCCAGCGACCACCCCGAGGACTTCAACACGTTCCACTTCCCGCTCAGCTCGCACGTCGGCAACGCGCTGTTCCCCTCCGGCGCGGGGTCCGAGGCCGCCCTCGAGAACATCATCGTCGTCATCGCGCTGATCAAGATCCTGCTCGCCATGGTCTGGCTGATGGTCATCTCGGCAAACCTCACGATGGGCGTCGCCTGGCACCGCTTCACCGCCTGGCCCAACATCTGGTTCAAGCGCGAGTCGAGCGGCCGCACCGCCCTCGGCGCGCTGAAGCCGCTGACCTCGGCCGGCAAGCCGGTCACGCTCGACGACCTCGACGACCTGGACGAGGACTCGACGCTCGGCGTCGGCAAGCTCGAGGACTTCTCCTGGAAGGGCATCCTCGACTTCACCACCTGCACCGAGTGCGGCCGCTGCCAGAGCCAATGCCCGGCGTGGAACACCGACAAGCCGCTGTCGCCGAAGCTGCTGGTGATGGGCCTGCGCGACCACGCGTACGCCAAGGCCCCCTTCTCCAAGGCGGGCGGCGAGGACAGCGAGGCCGCGGTCGCGCTGCTGGAGAACGACCCGGCCCTGGCCCGCGAGGCCGAGCGCCCGCTGGTCGGCGACACCGGCGACGACTGGTTCTACATGCCGCAGGACGGCTCCGCGGTGATCGACCCCGACGTGCTGTGGTCCTGCACCTCCTGCGGCGCCTGCGTCCAGCAGTGCCCCGTCGACATCGAGCACGTCGACCACATCGTCGACATGCGCCGCTACCAGGTGCTCGTCGAGTCGAACTTCCCCGCCGAGCTCAACGGACTGTTCAAGGGCCTGGAGAACAAGGGCAACCCGTGGAACATGTCCGCCACCGCACGGATGGACTGGGCCAAAGGCCTCGACTTCGAGGTGCCCGTGGTCGGCGAGACCATCGAGTCGCTCGACGAGGTCGACTGGCTGTTCTGGGTCGGCTGCGCCGGCGCGTACGAGGACCGCGCGAAGAAGACCACGCGTGCGACCGCCGAACTGCTCAACATCGCGGGCATCAGCTTCGGCGTGCTCGGCAACGGCGAGACCTGCACGGGTGACTCGGCCCGGCGCGCGGGCAACGAGTTCGTCTTCCAGGGCCTGGCCCAGCAGAACGTGGAGACGCTCAAGGACGCCAAGGCCAAGAAGGTCGTCTCCACCTGCCCGCACTGCATGAACACGCTGAAGAACGAGTACAAGGACCTCGGCATCGAGCTCGAGGTCATCCACCACACGCAGCTGCTGAACCGTCTGGTGCGCGACGGCAAGCTCACCCCGGTGGCGGACGGTGCGGGTGCTCACCAGCGCAAGATCACCTACCACGACCCCTGCTACCTGGGCCGGCACAACCAGGTCTACTCCCCGCCCCGCGAGCTCCTGCAGATCATGCCGGGCGCCGAGGTGAAGGAGATGGAGCGCAGCGCCGAGCGGTCCTTCTGCTGCGGCGCCGGCGGCGCGCGCATGTGGATGGAGGAGACCATCGGTGAGCGCATCAACCTCAACCGCACCAAGGAGGCCGTCGGCACCGGGGCGGACCAGATCGCGGTCGGCTGCCCCTTCTGCCGCGTCATGCTCTCCGACGGCCTGACCTCCGAGCAGTCCAACGGCAACGCCCGCGAGGAGGTCGAGGTCCTCGACGTCGCACAGATGCTCCTGGCGTCGGTGAAGGGCGAGCAGGCCACGAAGCTGCTGCCCGGCGCCGCGCCCCAGGCCGCCCCCGCCGCGAAGGCCGCTCCCGCGGCGAAGTCCGCCGGGAAGCCCGCCGACAAGGACGAGGCCACCAAGGCCGAGCCCGAGGCCGGCGACGTGACGATCACCGAGGACACCGTCACCGAGACCGCCGACGCCGGCCCCCTGGCCAAGGCGTCCGGAGGCTCGTCCCTCTTCGACACCCCCGGGGCGAAGAAGGAGGAGCCGAAGAAGGAGGGCACCGGCGGGTCGCTGTTCGGCTCCGACACCTCCTCGCTCTTCGACTCCCCCGCCCCGGCAGCCAAGGGCGAACCGGAGGAGAAGGCGGAGCCCGCGAAGCCTGCGACGAAGGCCGAGCCCGCCTCCGGCGGCTCGCTGTTCGACCTGGGCGGTGACGCCCCGGCCAAGCCGGCGGAGAAGCCGGCGGAGAAGGCGGCGGAGAAGCCGGCTGCCGAGCCGGCGAAGCCCGCGGCCGACCTCGGGTCGGGCGGCTCGCTGTTCGACGTGGCCCCGTCCGCGCCTGCGGCGAAGGCCGCCCCGGCCGAGCCGGCGACGACGGAGGACACGACGACGGAGTCCCCTGCCGAGCCTGCCGCGAAGACGGCCGAGCCGGCGACGGAGCCGGGTACCGACCTGGGCTCGGGCGGCTCGCTGTTCGACATCAAGGCCAAGGCGGAGGCGCCTGCGGCCAAGCCCGCGCCGAAGGCGGCCCCGGTCGAGAAGGCACCCGCGGACGAGGCACCGGCGGACAAGGCACCGGCGGACAAGGCACCGGCGGACGAGCCGTCCGCGGACCGCGCCACCGGCTCGACCACGGCACCGGCGACGTCGATCCCGTCGGGAGGTTCGCTCTTCGACATCGCTGCCCCCGAGCCGGCGACGCCGGCCGCGAAGCCCGAGGCGGCGGCGCCGGAGCCGGAGGCGCCGGCTCAGGAGACCGAGCCCGAACCGACCGAGTCCGCCGAGGCCACAGAGGCGGAGGCCGCACCGAAGGCCGCCGCGTCGACGACGGCGAGCACTCCCGCGACCGACGTCGACATCAACGCCGCCGGGTCGCTGTTCGACTTCGCCGCCCCCACGGCCGCTCCGGTCGCGAAGGCGGAGCCCGCCGCGGCCCCCGAGCCCGAGCCGACCGTTGAGGCGGAGGCGGAGCCCGAGCCGACCCCGGAGCCGGAGCCGGAGCCCGAGCCGACCCCGGAGCCGGCCGGGACCGCGAAGCCCACGGCGGCCGCAAGCACCCCGGCGACGGACGTCGACATCAACGCCGCCGGGTCGCTGTTCGACTTCGCCGCGCCCGAGCCGGCGCAGCCGGCCGCCAAGGCGGAGGCCGAGCCGGTCGCGCAGGCGCCCGAGCCCGAGCCCGAGCCGCAGGCAGAGGCCAAGGCGGAGCCGGAGCCGGAGCCCGAGCCGGAGCCCGAGCCGGAGCCGGAGAAGCCCACCCGGGCGACGTCCAACGGGGCCGCACACACCCCGCGTACCGACGCCGACATCCACGGGAGCAGCTCCCTGTTCGACCTCTGACCCGACCGGCCCTGCGCAGACTCTGTGCCGTGACGCTCGTCTTCGTGCCTGTTCAAACAGGCACGAAGACGAGCGTTACCCGGTTCACCGGGTGATCCAGAGGGGGTCAGCCCCGCCGCAGGCGCGAGGCGGCGAAGACGCCGGCGGCGAGGGCGAGGGCGGCGAGGGCGCCGACCCACACCACCACGCCGGGCCACCCGAAGGCGCTCCAGGCGGTGCCGACCCAGGCGCCGAAGACGCTGGACCCGCCGTAGTAGGCGCAGACGTACAGCGCGCTCGCCTGCGTCGCCGACGCGCCCGCCGCCAGCGAGGTCCAGCCGCTCGCGACGGCGTGGCCGGCGAAGAAGCCCGCGGTCAGCAGGACCAGGCCGAGCACCACGCCCGGCACGCTGTCGACCAGGGTGAGCACGAGCCCGCCGATCATCACGACGACGCCGCCGGCGAAGACCGGCAGGCGGCCGTACCGGTCCGAGGCGCGCCCGGCGATCGCCGACGAGGTCGTGCCGGCGAGGTACGCCAGGAACACCAGGCCGACGAGCGCCACCGGCAGCTCGAACGGAGGGGCGACCAGCCGGAACGTCAGGTAGTTGTAGACGGCGACGAAGCCGCCCATCAGCAGGAACGGCACCGCGACCAGGGCCAGCAGGGCCGGCTCGCGCAGGACGGGGCCGAAGCCGCCGCGCGACTGCGGACCGGGGTGGTCGTTGACCGCGTCGGGCAGCAGCCACCAGAAGCCGGCGGTGGCGACCAGCGCGAACAACGCGATCAGCAGCAGGCCGAGGCGCCAGGACCCGAGGTCCGCCGCCCCTGCGGTGACGAGGCGCCCACCGACGCCGCCCAGCGAGTTGCCCGCGACGTACAGGCCCATCGCCGCCCCCACACCGCTCGGGTGCACCTCCGCGCCGACGTGGCCCATGGCGACGGCCACGACGCCCGCCAGCACGAGGCCGAGCACGCCGCGCAGACCGATGAGGGCACCGATGCTGGGCGCGGCCGCGCAGGCGATCGCGAGCGCGACCGCGAGGAGCAGGCCGACGCGCATCGAGCGCACGCGACCCCAGCGCGCGGCGAGCGCCGTGACGGGGATGACCGCAAGGGCGAGCGCGCCGGTGCTCGCGGAGACGGTGAGCGACGCGGTGGTCGCGGTGGTGCCGTAGGCGGCGGCGATCTCCGGCAGGACCGGCTGCGTGGCGTACAGCATCCCGAAGGCCGCGAGGCCCGCGCAGATCATCGCGAGGTTGAGCCGACGGTACGCCGGGGTGCCGGGCCGGTGTCGATCCTCGGCGGCTGCCACGGCACGAGGATCGCAGGGCCGACGCCCACCGGCGCTGCGCCGTCACGCTGACGCCATCGAGCATCTTGTACTGATGTCATGATGGTGTCATAGTGGCGTCATGGACCTCACGCCGTACGTCACCGGACTCCGCCGGGACCTCGTCACCGCCGCCGAGGCGGGTAGCGAGGACATCCGCGCCGCCGCCGAGCGCCTCGCCCTCGCGATCGACCCGGCGGCTCGGCTCGTGCTCATGGAGGTGCTGGCCGACGCCGCCTCCGAGATCACCGCCGACCTGCCGCAGGGCAGCGTCGAGGTCCGGCTGGCCGGCCGCGAGGTCGAGCTCGTCGTCGACCCCGGCGTCCCGGCCCCGCCGGCCGCACCCGTTCCCCCCGCCCCGCCCACCCCGCCGACACCGCCGGCGCCCGAGGCCGAGGACGACGGCTCCGTGGCGCGCGTCAGCCTGCGGCTGCCCGAGTCGCTCAAGCAGCAGGCCGAGAGCCGCGCGGCCGACGCCGGCCAGTCCCTCAACACCTGGCTGGTGGCAGCGGTGCGATCGGCCGCCCACCGCGGGGTCGTCAACGTCGACATCGACCTCAGCAGCCTGCCCCTCGGCGCCGCCGACCCGTTCCAGCGCCGCAACCGCCGGCTCACCGGCTGGAGCTGACACCCGGCTCCCCACCCGTCCCGCACCCGCCCACCGGACCGGCCCACGCCGGCCCGTCGGTCCCGCACACCCAGGAGCAGCCATGTCCGAGCACACCTTCGACACCCCGGGCCCGCTCGACGTCTACGTCGAGCTCGGCGCAGGCTCCCTCACGCTCGCCGCGTCCGACACGACCACCACGACGATCGCGCTCACCGGCGCGGGCGCCGACGACACGACGGTCGAGCTCGACGGCGGCGACCTGCGCGTCCTCGCGCCCAAGTCGTCGGGCTTCCTCGGCCGCAACCGCGAGGTCCACGCCCGCCTGGGCGTCCCGGCCGGCAGCCGCCTGGCCGCCCGGTGCGGCTCGGCGTCCGTGTCGGCGACCGGTCCCCTGGCGCGCACCGGCATCGACACCGGCTCCGGTGACATCACGGTGGCCGAGACCGGCGTCGACTCCCTCCTGGGAGCCGGCTCCGGTGACGTCACCGTCGCCCACGCGAGCGGGCGGCTGGAGGTCGCGGTGGGCTCCGGGGACGTACGCGTCGACGCGGCCGCCGCCGAGCTCCTCGTGAAGACGGGCTCCGGGGACGTGCGCGTCGGGGAGGTCGCCGGCGACCTGGTGGTCCGCACCGGGTCGGGCGACGCCGACCTCGGCGTCGTCGCGGGCGCCTCGAAGGTGCGCACCGGCTCCGGCACCCTGCGCCTGCGCCGCGCCGGCGGCGACGTGGAGTTCGCCAGCGGCAGCGGGGACGCCGTGGTCGAGCACCTGCCGCAGGGCGCGCTCACCGCGCGTACCGCCTCCGGCGACGTCCGTTGCGACGTCCCCAGCGGCACCCCCGTCTGGACCGACGTCTCCACCGTCTCCGGACGCATCGACAACCAGCTCGAGCAGCTCGGCGCCCCCGCCGAGGGACAGCCCCACGTCGAGGTGCGCGCGACCACCGTCAGCGGTGGCGTCGTGCTGCGCCACGTCTGATCCGCACCAGCCCGTCCGGCCGCACCGGCCGCGCCACCGACACCGCCACGAGGAGCCCGTCGTGCACCACCACCCCGAGACCACCGCCGCCCTGGCCCGCCTGCGCGACGCCGAGCTGCGCCAGCAGTGGACGGCCCGCCCGCGGCGGCGCACCCTGCCCGGCGACGACGACGGACCCCCGCGGCCCCGGCGCCGACGCCGCGGCTGACCGGGAGCCGGGGCTCAGGCCTTCATCGCGACGCCCTCGCGCCAGTAGCCCATGAACGCGACCTGCTGGCGGTCCACGCCGAGGTCCTTGACGAGGGCGCGGCGCAGGCCGGTGACGACCCGGGACTCCCCGGCGATCCAGGCGTACAGGCCCGCGAACGGGCCGTCGGCCGGCGCCTCGCCCCCGACCTCCTCGCCCGAGGCGGAGTAGACCGGCGTCTCCCACGGCATCTCGTCGGGGTCCTCCTCCAGGTCCCCGGCGTCGGCGTGCGCCGTGGCGGTCGCGTCGAGCCGCTCGAGCACCCGGGCCCGCAGCTCCTCGCCGCGGGGGCGGCCGTCGCGCGGCAGCCAGACGACCTCGACACCCTCGGGGCCGACCACGTCGTCGAGCACGTCGTCGGAGCAGGGCACCTCGAGGTACGCGGTGCCGCGCGCGTCGCGGGGCAGGTCGCGCAGCACGCCGTAGACGGCCGGGGCCGCGGTCTCGTCGCCGACGATCAGCAGGTCGCGCGCCCCGGGGCCGGGGAGCCACTCGATCCCGCCGTACGCGTGGCCGCGGCGCGGCGCCATCAGCGCGACCTGGTCGCCGATCGTCGCGTTCCGGGCCCAGTCGTTGCCGGGGCCGGTGGCGTCGCCGTGCTCGCCCGGGTCGTGCACCACGATGTCGATCACCATCCGGGTGTCGACGCCCTCGCCCACGACGTCGCGCACCGTGTAGGTGCGCATGCAGCCGCGCTCCTCGTCGGGCAGCGCGAGCCACCGGGCGTACCAGTCGTCGCCGGTCTCGAAGGTCGGCACGACGCCCGAGGCACCCGGGAACACGATCTTCACGCGGGTGTCGAGCCAGGGGCCGTCGAGGCCCAGGTCGGCGAGGCCGTCGGCGCCCAGCTCGACGCGCACGAAGGACGGCGAGACGCGGCGCACGGCGCGCACCTCGACGGTCTCGAGGAGGAACGAGTACTCGGCCATCACAGCTCCTTGGCGAGCGCGGGCACCGGGCGGCCGAGGTGGCGGCCGACCGGCACGACGAGGGGGGTGTGGGACACGGGGTCGGGGATGACGCGGCTCTCGAGGCCGAAGACGTCCTGGACCACCGCCTCGGTGACGACCTCGCCGGGCGCGCCCTCGGCGACGACGCGTCCGTTCTTCATCGCCACCAGGTGGTCGGCGTAGCGCGCCGAGAGGTTGAGGTCGTGCAGCACCATCACGATCGTGGTGCCGGCGCGCTCGTTGAGGTCAGCGAGCAGGTCGAGCATCTCGACCTGGTGGGCGACGTCGAGGTAGGTGGTCGGCTCGTCGAGGAGCAGCAGGTCCGTGCCCTGCGCCAGCGCCATCGCGATCCAGACCCGCTGCCGCTGCCCGCCCGAGAGCTCGTCGACGACGCGCTCCGCGAGGTCGGTCGTGTCCGTCAGCGCCAGCGCCTCGGCCACCGCCCGGTCGTCCTCGGAGTTCCAGCGGCGCAGGGCGCTCTGGTGCGGGTGCCGGCCGCGGCCGACGAGGTCGACCACGGTGACGCCCTCGGGCGCGATCGGGTTCTGCGGCAGCAGGCCGAGGCGCTGGGCCACCTTCTTGGTGGGCACGGTGTGGACGGCCTCGCCGTCGAGCAGCACCGCGCCGCCCTGCGGCTTCAGCAGCCGGGACATGCCGCGCAGCAGGGTCGACTTGCCGCAGCCGTTGCCGCCGACGATGACGGTGATCCTGCCGTCGGGGACGGCGACCGTCAGGGCGTCGACGACCGTGGTGCCGTCGTAGCCCAGCGTGACGGCGTCGGCGTACAGGCGCGTGCGCGCGCCCGCCTCGTGCGGTGCCGCGCTCATCGCGGACTCCTTCCGGAAGCGCCCCGGGCCATCAGCCAGAGGAGGAACGGGGCGCCGACGGCGCCGGTGATGATGCCGGCCGGCATCTTGACGTCGCCGATCAGGTTCGCGCCGACGAAGTCGGCGGCGAGCAGGATGCTGCCGCCCACGAGCGCGGCCCCCGCGATGCTCGTGCGGCCGCGGTTGAGGCCACGGGCGATCGGGCCGGACAGGAACGCGAGGAAGGAGACCGGCCCCGCCCCCGCGACGCCCGCCCCGATCAGCAGCACGGCGACGAGCATGAGGATCTCGGGGCGACGGGACGGTACGCCCAGGCCCGTCGCGGTGTCCGCGCCGAGCTCGTTGACCCGCAGGTCGCGACCCGACCACCACACCAGCGGCAGCAGGACGACCAGCGCGACGGCGAGCACCTGCACCTTCTGCCAGTCCGCGTCGGACAGGCTTCCGGTGATCCAGCGCAGCGCGAGCTGGACGTCCCAGACCGCCGCGCGGGTGAAGAGGTAGTGCATGACGGAGAGCAGTGCCGCCGCCGTGCCGACGCCGACGAGGACGAGGCGATAGCCCCCGAGACCCCCGGAGACCCAGCGCACGAGCAGCGCCGTGGCGACGGCGCCGACGCCGGCGGCCGCGGCCACCGCGTCGCCGCGCAGGCCGAAGCTGAGCAGGGCGACCACGGCTGCGGTGCTCGCGCCCGCGCTGACGCCGATGATGTCGGGGCTCGCGAGCGGGTTGCGCAGCGTGGTCTGGAAGACGGCGCCGCCGATGCCGAAGCAGACGCCCACACCGAGGGCCGTCAGGGCCCGGGGCAGCTTCGACTCCATGAGGATGAACTCGGCCGTCGGCCGGCCGATGCCGTCGCCGAAGACGATCCGGAACGCGTCGGGCGCGGTGAAGGTGTAGCCGCCGAGCAGCAGGTGGACGGCGAAAAGGGTCGTGGCGAGGGCGCCGAGCACCGCGAGCACGATCGCGTGCCGGCGCCGCGGGCCGCGACGCGCACGGCGTACGCGCTCGACGTCGGCGGTGACGATGTGGGTGAGCACCTCGGAGGGGCGCTCGCTGACGCTGGTCACAGGCTCCCCAGCCTTCCGCGACGGATCATGACGAGGAACACGGGCGCCCCGAGCACGGCGGTCATCACGCCGACCTGGATCTCGCTGGGCGGCAGGACGAACCGGCCGACCGTGTCGGCGGTGATCATCAGGATCGCGCCCCACAGGGCGCTGAAGGGCAGGATCCGCGCGTAGTCGCCGCCCACCTGCATCCGCACGAGGTGCGGCACCAGCAGGCCGAGGAAGGCGATCGGGCCCGCCAGCGCGACGGAGGCGCCGACGAGGAGCACCAGGCCGAGGCCGACCATCGCGCGGTCGCGGGCGGTGTTGCGCCCCAGGCCCCGGGCGAGGTCGTCGCCGAGCGCCAGGGCGTTGAGCACGCGGGCGCTGGAGAGCACGAGCGCGAAGCCGACCAGGATGAACGGCAGCGCGGTCAGGAGCGCGTCGGTCTGCTTGCCGGCGACGCTGCCGATCTGCCAGCGCCGCGTGGCGTCGATGGTCTCGCGGCTCATCAGCAGGATCGCGGTGGTCCAGCTGGTCAGCGCCGCGGTGACCGCCGCACCCGCGATGATGAGCTTGGCCGGAGTGGCACCACCCCGGCCGAGGCTGGCGATGAGGTGGACGCCCACGGCGGCCACGCCGGCGCCGATGAAGCCGAACCAGATGTAGCCGCCGATGGAGGCCGTGCCGACGTAGGTGATGCCCGCGACCATCGCGAAGGCCGCGCCGGCGTTCACGCCGAGCAGGCCGGTGTCCGCCAGCGGGTTGCGGGTCAGCCCCTGCATGGCCGCGCCGGCGAGGCCGAACGCCGCGCCGAGGAGGGCGGCGACGCCGGTGCGCAGCAGCCGGGCGTCCATGAAGACGTTGTCGGGGTCGCTGCCGTCGAGGAGCGCCAGCGGGTCGACCCAGCGGTTGCCGATGCACAGCGAGGCGAGGGCGGCGACGACGAGCGCGGCGATGCCCACCGCCGCGCTCGTCGACGTGCCCCAGTGCGGGTTCCGTGCCCGGCCGGCTGTGGCGGTCCGGCCGGGCAGGTCGGGAGAGGTCTCCGTGACGGTCACACGGATCTCAGCTCGTGGGAGGTCGCTCAGTAGATCTGCGGCTCGCCGCCGATGGCGGCCGCGACCTCGGGGATGAAGTGGTCGAGCGCGTACGGGATGCCCAGGACCGACGGGAACGAGAGGCCCAGGGTGTCGTTCGGCTCGAGCGTGATGACGTAGTTGCCCTCGGCGACCGGCGGGATCTGCTGGAGGACCGGGGTCTCCAGGAGCGCCTCGGACTCCTCGACGGTGGTGCCGTACGCCATGATCACGTCAGCGTCGAGCTCCGCGGCGCGCTCGGCCGAGACGTTGAAGAAGAACGAGTCCGTGCCGCCCGCGGTGACGATCTCCGGGGAGACCATGCCGAGCTCCTCGAGGATCGCGGGGCGGTTGTCGGCGGTGGTGTACACGCCGATGTTCGAGACGTCGGTCGGGTCGAAGAACGCCCACACGAACGAGGCGCCGACGATCTCCGGGTGCTCCTCCGCGGTCGCCTCGAGGTCCGCCTGGACCTCCTCGACCAGGTCGGCGGCGGCGTCGCTGCGGCCCAGCGCCTGGCCGGTCATCTCGGTCGACTGCTCCCAGGTGGTCGCCCACTGCACGCCCGGGTGGGCGACGACCGGGATGCCGGCCTCGGTGAGCTTGTCGAAGTCGTCCTGCGTGAGGCCCGAGTTGGTGGCGATCACGACGTCGGGCTCGAGACCGATGATCTGGTCGGTCGGCACGGCGTCGGTGACGTCGATCAGCTCGGGGGCCTCGGCGCCGTCGATCTCGGCGAGGGTCTCGTCGAACCAGTCGGTCGTGCCGGCCTCGTTGCCGCCCCACGTCATCTTCTGCACGGCGACGGGAGCCACGCCCAGCGAGGCGACGACGTCGCCGTCGACACCGAGGGTGACGACCCGCTCGGGCTCCTCCTCGATGGTGGCCTCACCGTAGGCGGACTCGATCGTGACCGGGAACGCGTCCGCGTCGGCCGTGGTGTTCGCCTGCGGGGCGTTGCCGCCGTCGCTGCCGCTCGAACCGGTCGAGCAGGCGGTGAGGCCCAGCAGGGCGACGCTGGCGGCGGCGGCGAGGGCCGACGAGCGCCGGAGGGGGAGCTTGTGCACGGGGCGTCCTTACAGGAGCGGGGGATGACAACCCGCAGGACGCTACTAAGGCGTGCCTAACCTTGGCAACTCCCGGTGACGCAGGACACCCGACCCTGCGGCGATCTCAGATCGACGTGCGGTGGAAGTTGAGGAACGAGCGCGACGGCGTCGGGCCGCGCTGGCCCTGGTAGCGCGAGCCGTAGCGCTCCGATCCGTACGGGTGCTCGGCCGCCGAGCTGAGCCGGAAGAAGCACAGCTGCCCGATCTTCATGCCGGGCCACAACTTGATCGGCAGGTTGGCGACGTTGGCGAGCTCGAGGGTGACGTGGCCCGAGAAGCCCGGGTCGATGAACCCGGCCGTGGAGTGCGTGAGCAGCCCGAGGCGACCCAGCGACGACTTGCCCTCGAGGCGCGCGGCCACGTCGTCCGGCAGACCGACGACCTCGAAGGTGGAGCCGAGCACGAACTCGCCCGGGTGCAGGATGAACGGCTCGTCCCCGCCCGGCTCGACCACGCGCGTCAGGTCCGGCTGGTCCTCGGCGGGGTCGATGTGCGGGTAGAGGTGGTTGTCGAACACCCGGAAGAACCGGTCCAGACGCACGTCGACCGACGACGGCTGGACCATCGCGGGGTCGAACGGCTCGAGGGCGACCCGCCCCGCCTCGATCTCGGCCAGGATGTCGCGGTCGGAGAGCAGCACGCGCCCAACCTAGGGCATGCCCACCCCCTGGCGGCGCGGCTGTCCGCCCCGACGTGCACCAGGCGCGCAACTGGTTGCACACTGAACGCATGCCCGCGAACGCCCCGTACCGCCGCTTCGTCGCCCTCGGCGACTCCTTCACCGAGGGGGTCGGCGACGCCGACCCCTCCCGCCCGAACGGGGTGCGCGGCTGGGCCGACCGCGTCGCCGAGGTCCTGGCGACCGCCGCGCCGGACTTCGCGTACGCCAACCTCGCCATCCGCGGGCGCAAACTCCTGCAGATCCTCGACGAGCAGGTCGAGCCCGCGCTGGCCCTCGAGCCGGACCTGGTGACGATCTACGCCGGGGCCAACGACATCGTGCGCCCGTCGGTCGACCTCGACGACCTGGCCCAGGCGTACGACGCGTCCGTCGCGCGCCTCGTCGCCAGCGGCGCGCGCGTCGTGGTCTTCACCGCGTTCGACCCGGGCAGTGCCGGGCTGTACGCACCGATCCGCGGCCGCTTCGCCCTCTACAACGAGCACGTGCGCGAGATCGCCGACCGGCACGGCGCGACCGTCGCGGACTCCTGGCGCATCGCGCACGGCCTGCCCGACGGTCTCGCCTCCGCCGACGCCCGCCTGTGGGACGTCGACCGCATGCACCTCGGCCCGGCGGGCCACCAGTTCGTGGCGATCATGGTGCTCGACGCGCTCGGCGTCGAGCACGACCTGACCCCGCTGCCCCTGCCCGAGGTCCCGACGCTCGCGCGCTCCGAGCGGCTGCGCGCCGACCTCGACTGGACGCGCCAGCACCTGGTCCCCTGGGTGCAGCGGCGCCTGACCGGACGCTCGTCGGGCGACACGGTCAGCCCTCGCCGCCCGGGCCTCGCCCCGATCGAGTAGCATCGGCGACGGCCGGTGGGCGACCACCGGCCGCGCGGACGTAGCTCAGTTGGTAGAGCGCGACCTTCCCAAGGTCGATGTCGCGAGTTCGAGTCTCGTCGTCCGCTCCATGGCACCCCCCACCCCCGAGCCGTTCACCGGCTTCCCCGAGGCGGCCCTCGACTTCTACGAGGACCTCGAGATCGACAACACCCGCTCGTTCTGGCTGGCCCACAAGCAGCAGTACGACGTGTCGGTGCGCGCCCCGATGCTCGCCCTGGCCGCGGCCCTCGAGGCCGAGTTCGGCACCGCCAAGGTCTTCCGCCCCTACCGCGACGTGCGCTTCCGCACCGACAAGACGCCCTACAAGACGCACCAGGGCGCCTTCGTCGCCGCCGGCCCCTCCTGCGGGTGGTACGTCCAGGTCTCCGCCGCCGGCGTCCGCACGGGCGGCGGGTTCTACCGCGCCGAGCCGGCCGCGCTGGCCCGCTTCCGGGCGTACGTCTCCGACTCCGACACCGGACCGCCGCTCGAGCAGCAGGTCGCCGGCCTCGAGCAGACGGGCTGGGACGTGGCGGGCGACCGCCTGAAGACCGCGCCCCGCGGCTTCGACCGGGACCACCCGCGGATCGGGCTGCTGCGCCACCGGTCGCTGTCGCTGGGCCGCGAGCACGGCTTCGAGCCCTCGGTGATCGGCGTGCCGGAGCTGCAGGAGCGGGTACGCGCGGACTGGCGCGAGCTGCGCGGTCTCGTGGAGACGCTCGCCGACGTGCTGGCCGACCCGTTCGGGGACGACTGAGGCGTCAGCGGGTCTGCCAGGCGTCCTCGTCCGCGGTGCGGCGGGTGACGGTCTCCGGCAGGTCCTGCGCGGCCAGGTGGGCGATCGTCACGTTCTCGAAGACGTCGCGCAGCGAGGAGCGGGCCGCGATCCAGACGTGCTGGAGCACGGCCGCCGAGTCGTTGTAGGTCACCGACTCGGGGCGCAGGCCGTAGACCGACACCAGAGGCCCGTCGACGGCGCGGATCACGTCCGCCACCGAGATCTCGTCGGCGCCGCGGTGCAACCGCCACCCGCCGTACTGCCCCCGCTGGGAGACCACGACGCCCGCCCGGCGCAGGTCGGCCAGGATCGCCTGGAGGAACCCGTGGGGGATCTCCTGGAGACGGCCGAGCTCCTCGGCGCTGACGGGCTTGCCGTCGTCACGCCCCGCCATCTCGATGAGCGCACGGAGCGCGTAGTCGGACTTGGCGGAGACGCGCATGCCGCGATTCTGTCAGAGTCGCGCCCCGGGCGCGCCTGCGGCGCGGCCGGGGACCGGGCCCGAGTCGCTCAGGCGTGCTCGAGCGCGGCCTCGCCCGTCCGCTCCCGCTCGAGGCGGCGGGCCAGACGCTCGTCCCGCACGGCCCACACGATGCCGGCGACCCAGAGGACCGCGACGGCCCCCGCCAGGACGCCGACGCCCGCACCCTCGAGACCGAGGGTCTGCGCGATGGTCGTGGAGTTGGTGAGCACGATGAGCCCGCCCGCGGCGACGCCGAGCACCCGCGCGGGCAGGATCTTGACGAGGTACGCGGCGATCGGCGCGGCGACCACGCCGCCGGCGAGCAGGGCGAGCGCGATCTCCCACTCGATGCCCGCGGCGCCCAGGCCGATGAGGAAGCCGAGCGAGCCCCCGACCGCGACGACGAACTCGGAGGTGTCGATGGAGCCGACGACCTTGCGCGGCTCGAGCCGACCCGAGGACAGCAGGGTCGTGGTGCCCACGGGACCCCACCCACCGCCGCCGATCGCGTCGAGCGCACCACCGAACAGGCCCATCGGCGCGAGGAAGGCGGCGCTGGGGCGGCCCTTGAACTGCGGGCGGCGCCCGCCGAGCACGAGGAACCGGAAGACGACGTAGAGGCCGAGCGCGAGCAGGATCCCGGCGACCCAGGGCCGGGCGACGTCGGCCGGCAGGCTGACCAGGAAGGTCGCCCCGGCGAACGCCCCGACGAAGCCGGGCGCGGCGAGGATGCCGACGGTGCGCCAGTCGACGTTGCCGAGCTTGTGGTGGGAGACGCCGGAGACCAGCGAGGTGCCGATCTCGGAGAAGTGCACGGCCGCCGAGGCCGCGGCGGGGGCGATGCCGACCGCGAGCAGCAGGGTCGAGGACGTCACGCCGTACGCCATGCCGAGCGATCCGTCGACGAGCTGGGCGAGGAAGCCCACGACGCCCAGGACGACCAGCTTGCCCACCACGCACCTCCCGCTCATCTGTATCGACTCGGATAAGTCGACAAGCAAACTTAAGTTGATCTTCCGAGGAGGCCCGGTGGTGTCTCACGTGCTGGTCGCGAACTCCGTGCGCGCTTCGACTTGAAATTCCGCCCAGGGGTGCCGATCATTGAAGTTACTGACCGGTAGCGACTGCGTCCGGCGACCCCGAGACCCCGCACGAAGGTGGATCCGTGAGCCACTACAAGAGCAACCTGCGCGACATCGAGTTCAACCTCTTCGAGGTGCTCGGCCGGGACGAGATCCTCGGCACCGGGCCCTTCGGCGACCTGGACGCCGACACCGCCCGCGAGATCCTCCGCGAGGTCGAGCGCCTCGCCCGCGAGGACCTCGCGGCCTCCTACGAGGACAGCGACCGCAACCCCCCGGTCTTCGACCCGGCCACGAGCACGGCCCCCATCCCCGCCAGCTTCAAGAAGAGCTACGACGCCTGGATGGACGCGGAGTACTGGCGCCTGCAGATCGTCGAGGACCTCGGCGGCCAGCAGGCCCCGTCCTCGATCGTGTGGGCGCTGGGCGAGCTGGTGCTCGGCGCGAACGCGCCGATCTGGATGTACGCCGCCGGCCCCGCCTTCGCGGGCGTCGTGCACCGCAACGGCACCGACCGCGACAAGCGCATCGCGCAGCTGATCGTGGAGAAGAAGTGGGGCGCCACCATGGTGCTCACCGAGCCCGACGCGGGCTCGGACGTCGGCGCCGGCCGCTCGCGCGCGACCGCGAACGAGGACGGCTCGTGGAACATCACGGGCGTCAAGCGCTTCATCACCTCGGCCGAGTCCGACCTGCAGGACAACATCATCCACCTCGTGCTCGCGCGCCCGGCCGGCGTCGAGGGCGTCGGCGGGCCCGGCACGAAGGGCCTCAGCCTCTTCGTCGTGCCGAAGTACCACTTCGACCACGAGACCGGTGAGCTCACCGGCGAGCGCAACGGCGTCTACGTGACCAACGTCGAGCACAAGATGGGCATCAAGGTCTCCAACACGTGCGAGGTCACCTTCGGCGACCCGCAGGTCGGCGGCGGCGAGCCCGCGAAGGGCTGGCTGCTCGGCGAGGTCCACGACGGCATCGCCCAGATGTTCCAGGTCATCGAGAACGCCCGGATGATGGTCGGCACGAAGGCCATCGCGACGCTGTCGACCGGTTACCTCAACGCTCTCGAGTACGCGAAGAACCGCGTCCAGGGCGCCGACCTGACGAACTCGGCGAAGACCGCGCCCCGCGTCACGATCACGCACCACCCCGACGTGCGCCGCTCGCTGATGACCCAGAAGTCGTTCGCCGAGGCCATGCGCTCGCTGGTGCTCTACACCGCGTCGTGGCAGGACAAGGTGCAGCTGGCCGAGGCCGCGGGCGAGCACGACCGGCTCGCGGAGTCCGTCAACGACCTGCTGCTGCCCATCGTCAAGGGCTACGGCTCGGAGCGCTCCTGGGTGCTGCTGGGCACCGAGTCGCTGCAGACCTTCGGTGGCTCCGGCTTCCTGCAGGAGTACCCGCTGGAGCAGTACGTCCGCGACGCCAAGATCGACACCCTCTACGAGGGCACGACGGCGATCCAGGGCCAGGACTTCTTCTTCCGCAAGATCGTCAAGGACCAGGGCCAGGCGCTCGGCCACCTGGCGGGCGAGATCAAGGCGTTCATCGAGTCCGAGGCCGGCAACGGCCGCCTCAAGTCCGAGCGCGAGCTGCTCGCGACCGCGCTCGACGACGCCAACGCCCTGGTCGGCCTGATGATCAACGACCTCATGGGCGCCGACGCCTCCAGCGGCGGCGACATCCGCAACGTCTACAAGGTCGGGCTCAACACCACCCGCCTGCTGATGGCGCTGGGCGACGTCGTGTGCGGCTGGCTGCTGCTGCGCGGCGCCGAGGTCGCGCTGCAGAAGCTGGACGGCGACCCGGGCTCCGACAAGGCCTTCTACGAGGGCAAGGTCGCGGCCGCACAGTTCTTCGCGCAGGTCAACCTGCCGCGCCTCAGCGCCGAGCGCCGGATCGCCGAGGGCGTCGACCTGGCGATCATGGACCTCGACGAGGCCGCGTTCTGAGTCGCACCCACCCCTGACCGACCACCGAGGGCCCCCGGCGCACGCCGGGGGCCCTCGGTGCGCTCACGGGTCGCCGGGGGCCGCGGCCAGGACGGCGTCGCCGAGCCGGTCGAGCAGCTCGGAGCGCAGTCGCCAGCGCTGCCAGAACAGGGGGACGACGAGCGGTCGCCCGGGGGCCAGCGCGACGAGCTCGCCGGCGCGTACCCGCTCGGTGACGGCCTCGAGCTGGGTGTCCAGCAGCATCCCCCAGCCCAGCCCGCGCACGACCGCCTCGCCCATGTCGGCGGTCGTGGGGACGCGGTGCACCACCCGCGGCACGACCTCCGGCCCCGCCCGCCCGGCGAGCCAGTCGTGCTGGAGGGCGTCGACCTCGTTGAACCGCACGAGGGGCAGGCGCTCGAAGTCCGGCGCCGCGACCCCGCCGTGCCGCTCGAGCAGCGACCGCGTCGCGACGGGGTGGTAGCGCAGCCCGCCCAGCCGCTGCACGGTGCAGCCCTGGACCGGCTGGTCGTCGGAGGTGACGGCCCCGAGGACCCGGCCCTCGCGCAGCAGGCGGGTCGAACGCCCCTGGTCCTCGACGTGGATCTCGAGCGCCACCTCGTCCCAGCCCGCGACGACGTCGAGCACGTCGTGGAACCACGTGGCGAGGGTGTCGGCGTTCACCGCGACCGCCGCCCGACGCACCCCGGCGGGTCCGCCCAGCCGCAGGACCGCCTCGTCGGCGAGCAGGGCGGTCTGCCGACCGAGGCCGACCAGGACGTCGCCCGCCGGGGTGGCCCGGCACGGGGCCGCCCGCGTCACCAGCACCTGCCCGACCTGCGTCTCGAGCGCCCGGATCCGCTGGCTCACGGCCGAGGGGGTGACGTGCAGCGCGGTCGCCGCCCGGTCGAAGGTGCCGTGGTCGACGACCGCGACGAGGGCCGCGAGGTGGGCGGGCTGGTACATGAAGCAACGCTAACGGATCATCAGATTCCTTCGCTTCACTTCATGGCTGGGCGACCCTAGCGTCGGACCCGTGCCCATCTCCGCCAGCCTGCTCACCGTCGGCGCCGGCCTGCTGACCGGCCTCTCCCTCATCGTCGCCATCGGCGCGCAGAACGCCTTCGTCCTGCGCCAGGGCGTGCTGCGCCGCCACGTGGCCCCGGTGGTCGCGGTCTGCGCGACCTCGGACGCGCTGCTGATCGTCGCCGGGGTCGCCGGGGTCGGCACGCTGCTGGCGCTGGCGCCGACCGCGATCGAGGTCCTGCGCTGGGGCGGCGTCGCGTTCCTCACCGCGTACGGCGTGCTGGCGCTGCGACGCGCGGCCCGCCCGGGCGCCCTGGTGGGCGAGGGGGACGGCGTACGTGCGCTCGGGCACGGGGCCGTCCGCACCGTCGCGACCGCGCTGGCGCTCACCTGGCTGAACCCGCACGTCTACCTCGACACCGTGCTGATGCTGGGCTCGATCGCGCAGCAGGAGGGACCGGGGCTGCGCTGGTGGTTCGCGGGCGGCGCGGTCGCGGCGAGCGTGCTGTGGTTCAGCGCGCTGGGGTACGGGGCGTCGCGCGCCCACCGGCTGCTGGCACGTCCGGCCACCTGGCGGGTCCTGGAGACCGTCGTCGGCGTCGTCATGCTCGTGATCGCCGTCCGTCTCGCGCTCAGCCCGGTGGCCTGAGCCGGGCGCGGGCGAGCCGCGGAGCGTCCTCTAGAATAGGGATCCCGACCTCCGTAGCCCGCCCCCGCTGACCACCGACCCTCATCGCGGTCTGCGCCGACCACGAAGGCCGCGCATTTGCTCGCTGTCACCGTCGCCCATCTCGTCGCCGCCATGCTGGCCCCTGCCCTCGTGCGGACCATCGGGCGCCGGGCGTTCCTCGCTCTCGCCCTCCTGCCCGCCGCGACGACCGTGTGGGCCTTCACGCTCTACCCGGACGTCCGCGACGGCGGCACCGTCACCTCCGTCGTGGAGTGGGTGCCCGCGCTCGGGCTCGAGCTCGCGTTCGCCGTCGGCACCCTGCAGTGGGTGATGCTGCTGATCGTGGCCGGCATCGGCACGCTGGTGATGACGTACTGCGCCTGGTACTTCAAGGACGGCACGCCCGGCCTGACGATCTTCGCCACCAGCTTCACGGCCTTCGTCGGCGCGATGCTCGGCCTGGTGCTCGCGAACGACCTGCTGGTGCTGTTCGTGTTCTGGGAGCTCACGACCATCTTCTCGTTCCTGCTGATCGGGTTCGAGCCGACGAAGCGGGCGAGCCGGCTGGCGGCCATGCAGGCGCTGATCGTGACCACGCTCGGCGGCCTCGTGATGTTCGTCGGGATGCTGATGCTGGGGGCGGCAGCGGGCACGTTCCGGATCACGGAGATCCTCGCCGACCCGCCGAGCGGCACCTCCGTGACGGTCGCGGTGCTGCTGCTGCTCGTGGGCGCCGTCAGCAAGTCGGCCATCTTCCCGTTCCACTTCTGGCTCCCCGGCGCGATGGCCGCGCCGACGCCGGTCAGTGCGTACCTGCACGCCGCGTCGATGGTGAAGGCCGGCATCTACCTCGTCGCCCTGCTGGCGCCCGCGTTCTCGACCGTCCCCGGGTGGCACCTGTCCCTGCTGACCCTCGGCACCGCGACGATGCTGATCGGCGGCTGGCGCGCGCTGCGGCAGAACGACATCAAGCTGCTCCTGGCCTTCGGCACCGTCAGCCAGCTCGGCTTCCTCACCGTCGTGTTCGCCATCGGCTCGCGCACCGCGGCGCTGGCCGGCCTCGCCGTCCTGCTCGGGCACGCCCTCTTCAAGGCGACCCTGTTCCTCGTCGTCGGCATCGTCGACAAGCAGACCGGCACGCGCGACCTGCACGAGCTCTCCGGCGTCGGCCGGAAGATGCCGGCCGTCGCGGTCGCCGCGGTCATCGCCGGCGCGTCCATGGCCGGCATCCCGCCCGTCCTCGGGTGGGTGGGCAAGGAGACCGTGTTCGCCGGTCTCGTCGAGCTCGCCCACGGCGAGACCGCCGGCGTGCACGCGGCAGCCGGCTGGGCCGTGCTCGTCGGGCTCGTCGCCGGCTCCGCGCTGACGGTCGGCTACACGATCCGCTTCCTGTGGGGCGCCTTCGCGGCCAAGCCCGGCGTGGCGCCGACCGCGGTCAAGGCCCCGCACCCCGCGTTCACGGTCTCGCCGGTGCTGCTCGCCGCGCTGAGCCTCGGGCTCGGCTTCGCGGGAGCGCTGCTGACCACGACGTTCGCCCCGTACGCGGACGAGCTCCCCGCCGGCGCCCACGAGGAGTACCTCGCGCTGTGGCACGGCCTCGGCCTGCCGCTGTGGCTCTCGGTGAGCGCCGTGGTCGTCGGCGCCGCCCTGTTCCTCGCGCGCGAGCCCCTGTGCCGCTTCCAGGCCCGGATGGCCCCGCGGGCCAGCGCGGAGGGGGCGTACCGACTCGGCATGCGCACCGTCGACCGCGTCGCGGTGGAGGTCACCGGCTCGTTCCAGCGCGGCTCGGTCGCGACCTACCTGGCGGTCATCATCATCACGGTGCTGGTGCTGCCGGGCTACGGCGCGATCCAGGCGCTGCGCGACCCCACCCTCGACATCCAGCTCATCGGCGCGGACCGCTTCGCCCAGCCCATCATCGGTGCGGTGATCGTCGCGGCCGCGCTGGCGACCGTGCGCTCGCGCCGGCGTCTGCGCGCCGTGATCCTCGCCGGCGTCACCGGTTACGGCTGCGCGCTGCTCTTCCTCGTCCAGGGAGCCCCGGACATCGCCATCACGCAGGTGCTCGTCGAGACCGTCTGCCTCGTGGTCTTCGTGCTGGTGCTGCGCCGGCTGCCGGACTACTTCACCAACCGGCCGCTGACGCGCCAACGCTTCTGGCGGATGGGCCTCGCGGCCGCGACCGGCGTCGGCGCCGCCGCCTTCATGGTCGTCGCGGCGGCGGCCCGCACCGCGACGCCGATCTCCGACGCCTTCCCCGAGGCCTCGGTCGACTTCGCGTACGGCTACAACATCGTCAACACGACGCTCGTCGACATCCGCGCGTGGGACACGATGGGGGAGATCGCCGTGCTCGTCGTCGCCGCGACCGGCGTGGCCAGCCTGATCTTCCTCGACACCCGGATGTCCGGCATCCGCCGGGTCGCCGACGTCCCCTACCCCGCCGGCGTCGAGAAGCAGCCGACCCGACCGGGCCGACGTGTGTGGCTCCCGGGGCCGCGGACCCTGAGCCCCGAGCGGCGCTCGATCATCTTCGAGGTCGTCACCCGGCTGATCTTCCACGTCATCATGGTCTTCGCGATCTACCTGCTGATCGCGGGCCACAACCAGCCGGGCGGCGGCTTCGCGGCCGGCATGGTGACCGGTCTGGCCCTGATGATCCGCTACCTCGCGGGCGGCCGCTACGAGCTCGACGAGGCCGCCCCGATCGACGCGGGCATCCTCATCGGCACCGGCCTCTTCATCGCCGCGGCGTCGGGGCTCGCCCCGATGGCCTTCGGCGGCCTCCCGCAGCAGACGGCCGACTACTACCTCGACCTCGGCTTCCTCGGCGAGCCGCACCTGGTCTCGTCCATCTTCTTCGACATCGGCGTCTACCTGGTGGTGGTGGGACTCATCTTGGACCTGCTCCGGACCTTCGGGTCCCGCCTCGACCGGCAGATCCTGCGGGCCGAGCGGGACGGCTCGGGCGGCTCACGCGGCGACCAGGTCGCCGAGGCCGGCCGGAAGGGCGCGGTGGTCTGACGTGCAGGTGAACCTCACCCTGGCGGTCGTCGTCGCCGCGCTCGTCGGCTGCGGCGTGTACCTGCTGCTGGAGCGCAGCATCACCCGCGTGCTCGTCGGGCTCGTCCTGCTGAGCAACGGCGTGAACGTCATGTTCATGATCGCCAGCGGGCGGCCCGGCACGTCGCCGATCGTGGGCTCGTCCGATCCCGAGGACATGTCCGACCCGCTTCCGCAGGCCCTCGTGCTCACCGCCATCGTGATCACGCTCGGCACCATCGCCTTCCTGCTGGCGATGGCCCACCGGTCCTGGCAGCTCAACGGCCACGACGACGTGCAGGACGACGTGGAGGACGCAGCGATCCGCAAGCTCGCGATCGACGACCTCACGTCCGACAGCTACGGGCTCACCACGGGCCACCAGGACGACGACGAGCCCGGCGAAGAGGCCGCGGTCGTCAAGGAGGAGGGCGCACCGTGACCATGACGAGCCTCGTACCGCTCCCCGTCCTGCTGCCGCTGCTCGGCGCCGGCCTGGCGCTGATGCTCTCGCGCCGTCCCGGCGCCCAGCGAGCCGTCACCTTCGTCGTGCTCGTCGCCATCGTCGCGATCGCGGTCGTGCTGCTCGTGGCGGCCGACCAGCAGGGCCCGCAGGTCGTCTGGCTCGGCGCCTGGGACCAGCTCGGCATCGCGCTGGTCGCCGACCGGCTCGCGGCGCTGATGCTCCTCGTGAGCTCGGTCGTGACGCTCGCGGTCCTCGCGTACTCGATCGGCCAGGGCATGACGGGCGACGAGTCCGAGACCCCGGTCTCGATCTACCACCCGACGTTCTTGGTGCTCGTCGCCGGCGTCGCGAACGCCTTCCTCGCCGGCGACCTGTTCAACCTGTTCGTCAGCTTCGAGATGCTGCTGTTCGCCAGCTACGTCCTGCTGACGCTCGGGGGGACCGGGCCACGCGTGCGGGCCGGCACGATCTACGTCGTCGTCAACGTGACGTCCTCGATGCTGTTCCTGCTGTCGCTGGCCGCCGTCTACGCCGCCGTCGGCACCCTCAACCTCGCGCAGATCGCGGTGCGGGTCGAGGAGCTGCCCGACGGCGTGGCGCTCACCCTGCAGCTGCTGCTGCTCGTCACGTTCTCGATCAAGGCGGCCGTCTTCCCGCTGTCGCTGTGGCTGCCCGACAGCTACCCGACCGCGCCGGCACCGGTGACGGCCGTGTTCGCCGGCCTGCTCACCAAGGTCGGCGTGTACGCCATCATGCGGCTGCAGACCCTGCTGTTCCCGCAGAGTCCCCTCACCGACCTGCTGATGGTCGCGGCCCTCGCGACCATGATCGTCGGCATCCTGGGCGCGATCGCGCAGTCGGACATCAAGCGCATGCTGTCCTTCACGCTGGTCAGCCACATCGGCTACATGATCTTCGGCGTCGCGCTGGCGACCACGGACGGACTGTCGGGAGCGGTGTTCTACATCGCCCACCACATCACCATCCAGACCGCGCTCTTCCTGGTGCTGGGTCTCATCGAGCGCCGCGCCGGCAGCACCGCCCTGCTACGCCTGGGCGGTCTGGCCCGGCTGGCCCCCCTGCTCGGCGTGCTCTTCTTCATCCCCGCGATGAACCTCGCGGGGATCCCGCCGCTCTCCGGGTTCCTCGGGAAGGTCGGGCTGTTCCAGGCGGGCATCGCGGACGGCTCCCCCATGGCGTACCTGCTCGTCGCCGGCGGCACCCTGACCAGCCTGTTGACCCTGTACGCCGTGGCCAAGACGTGGGCGCTCGCCTTCTGGCGCTCGCCGGCCCAGGCCCACGAGATGATGAAGCTGCTCCCCTCCGGCGTCGATCCCCAGGACGAGAACGGCGCCAGTGCGCCGCACATGGTCCGCCACCGCGGGCACGTGCACGTCGGCTCGGTGGCCTTCGACAAGAACGACGTCGCCGACGCTGCACGGGTCGTCGACTCCGACGCCCCGGAGAAGGACCTCCACCAGCTCCTCGAGGAGGACGCCCTGCCCAGCCGCCTGCCCGGCTCGATGGTCGTGCCCGCCGCCGCGCTCGTCGCGGTGAGCGTCGCGATCTCGTTCCTCGCCGGTCCGCTCTTCGGTTTCACCGACCGGGCGGCGGAGGACCTGCAGGAGCGCACGCCGTACCTCTCCTCGGTCCTGGGGGAGGCGCCGTGAGCCCCCAGATGAGGACCACGCGCTCCGGCAAGCAGCGACTGGCGCGCTACCGCGCCGTGCAGTGGCCGATGGTGCTGCTGCTCGCGCTCGTGTGGTGGGTGCTGTGGGGCACCTACACGCCCTTCTCGCTCCTCGGCGGTGTCGTCGTCGCCGTCCTGGTCTGCCTCGTCTTCCCGCTGCCGCCGTTGCGCCTGGAGATGCGGCTCCGGCCGTGGCCCCTCGTGGTGCTGGTGGCGCGCTTCCACTTCGACATCGTCGTGGCGAGCGTCCAGGTCGCCTGGACCACCCTGTTCCCGCCGAAGCCGCTGACCAACGCGCTCGTGGGCGTGCGCCTGCGCAGCGAGTCGGACTTCGTGCTCACCGTCGTCGCCGAGCTCGTCTCGCTGGTGCCGGGCAGCGTCGTCGTCGAGGTGCACCGCGGGACGCACTCGCTGTTCGTGCACGCCATCGACGTGCGCAACGACGACGACGTGGAGGCCGTGCGCCAGCGCGTGCTGGCCCAGGAGAAGCGTGTCGTCGACGCCTTCGGCGACTTCGAGCTCTCGGAGGAGGTTCCCTCATGACCGTCCTGCTCGTGGCCAGTGGGCTGCTGCTGGGGGTGGCGGCGCTGCTCGTCGTGCTGCGGATGACCCTCGGCCCGACGATCCTCGACCGCGCCATCGCGTTCGACGTGCTGATCGCCATCAGCATCTGCGCGATCGCGCTCGAGGCGGCCATCGACCGCAGCTCCGAGACGATGCCGCTGCTGCTGATGGCGACCCTGCTGGGCTTCGTCGGCTCCGTCAGCGTCGCGCGGTTCTCCCCCGGCAGCGACGACGTCGAGGCCGAGGAGGGCGACGACCCCGACAACCGCGCCCGGCTCGCGCAGCGCCGCGAGCGCAGCCTGCGCGAGAAGAGCCTGCGGGCCAGGAGGATGAGCCGATGACGAACGTCCTGGACATCGCCGGCGGGATCTTCCTGCTGCTCGGCGCGTTCCTGAGCCTGGTGGCCGCGATCGGCCTGCTGCGCTTCCCCGACCTGCTGACCCGGATGCACTCCGCGACGAAGCCGCAGGTGCTCGGGCTGCTGCTCGTCGTGCTCGGGCTCGCACTGATCCTGCGCGACCCCGCGGCGACCGCGATCCTCGTGCTCGTCGCGACCTTCCAGATGGTGACGGCGCCGGTCGCCTCGCACATGGTCGGACGCGCGTCCTACCGCGCCGGGCAGGTCCGCACCGACCTGCTCGTGCGCGACGAGCTCGGCGACGTGCTGCCCAAGCTGGAGGAGAACCGCGGGGCGCCGTGAGCCCCGCCCGCCGGAGCGGGGTCGGACGACGCGGACCGGTCGCGGGAAAACGCGGACCGGTCGCGAGAGAACGCGGACGGGACGAGTCGTGCAGGCTCGTCCCGTCCGCGTTCTCCTGGACCCGGTCCGCGTTCTCTCCCCCTCCGGGCGGGGTGGGTCGCGTCAGCGGCCGCTGCGCTCCTCGCGCTGCTCGCGGTTCCACCGCTGCTTCTTGCCCGACGCCGACGCGCCGGCGGGCTTGCCCGAGGAACCCGAGGCACCCGACGTCGCGCGGTCGTCGCGCCGACCCCGGTAGCCACCGTCGGGACGGTCGCCGTCGCGGCGCGGCCCGCCCGCACGGGGAGCACCCGAGCGCGGGCCGCCCGAACGGGGGCCACCGTCGCGGCGCGGGCCGCCCTGGCGGAAGCCGCCCGGGCGCGGTCCGCCCGACCGCGGCCCGCCGCTGCGGGCGCCCGGACCGGTGCGGGTCGGCGGCGCCGACGTGCCCGACGCGTCGAGGGCCTCGGCGGTCATCGGGCGCGGCGCGGTGCGGACGTCGTGGTGCAGCACCTCGACCTCCGCCCCCTTCTGCAGGCGCACGACCGCGGCGAGGAACTTCGGCGTCGTCAGCGTGACGACGGTGCCGGCGGTGCCGGCGCGGGCCGTGCGGCCCGAGCGGTGCAGGTACGCCTTGGGGTCGGACGCCGCGTCGAAGTGGACGACCAGGTTCACGCCGTCGACGTGGATGCCGCGGGCGGCGACGTCGGTCGCGACCACGGCGGTCGCGCCGCCGGAGGAGAAGCGGGCGAGGTTGCGCTCGCGGACGCGCTGGGACAGGTCGCCGTGCAGGTCCACCGCACCGACGCCGGCGTTCTCCAGCGCCTCGGCGAGCTCGACGGCGCCGTCGCGCGTGCGGGTGAACACGATCGTGCGCCCGTTGGCCCGGACGAGGTCCACCGCGGCGTCCACCTTCTCGCGGAAGCCGCCGACCACGAGGGTGTGGTGGGTCATGGTGGTGACCGCGCCGGCGTTCGGGTCGAGCTCGTGCAGCCGGGGCTCGCTCAGGTGGCGGCGCACCAGGGTGTCGACGTCGCCGTCGAGGGTCGCGCTCAGCAGCAGGCGCTGGGAGCCGGCCGGGGTCTTCCCGACGAGCTCGTCGACGACCGGGAAGAAGCCCAGGTCGCAGAGGTGGTCGGCCTCGTCGAGGATCGTGAGCCGAACGTCGTCGAGGAAGCAGTAGCCGTTCTCCAGCAGGTCGCCGAGGCGCCCGGGGGTGGCGACCACGATGTCGGCGCGCTGCCGCAGCTGACGGACCTGCCGCTCGTAGGGGACGCCGCCGTACACCGTCGTCAGGCGCAGGCCCACGGCCTGCGCGAGCGGGGACAGCGAGCGGGTGACCTGCGTGGCGAGCTCGCGGGTCGGCACCACGACGACCGCCCGCGGGTGGCACGGACGGCTGCGGCGGCCAGCGAGCCGCTCGAGCAC
This sequence comes from Nocardioides imazamoxiresistens, assembly GCF_032378595.1. Lineage (NCBI taxonomy): Bacteria > Bacillati > Actinomycetota > Actinomycetes > Propionibacteriales > Nocardioidaceae > Nocardioides > Nocardioides imazamoxiresistens. The sequence goes on along the minus strand of NZ_JAVYII010000004.1, from coordinate 82,011 downwards.
GGGGATGCCGAACGCCAGCGTCTTGCCGGAGCCGGTCTGGGCGCGGCCCAGGACGTCGCGGCCGGCGAGCGCGTCGGGGATGACGGCCTGCTGGACGGGCGTCGGGGCGGTGATGCCCTGCGCCGCGAGGGCGGCGACCAGCTCGGGCTTCAGGCCGGCGAACGACGCGGTCTCTTCGGTGTTCTCGGTGTCGTCAGGGGTCAGGACGGTCTCGGACAAGCCGGGCACTCTCTTCTCGCGCACGGGGGCGCGTCGCACTGCAGGGGTGTGCGTCTGCGCGCGGAACCGCGGGTGCTGCTCCGGTGGGCCTGACGAGACGCGATCTCGATGGACCCGATCGCTGGTCCCTGCGCCCGAGGGGGGCGCACCACACCGGGCACAAGGAAGGGTGATCCGGGCCGACTGCGGCTGATCACTGGCCGTCGGGGAATCTACGTGCCGCCATGCCGCGCTCGGCAATCCGCGCGGCTGTCTCCTGGGTCACCCCGAGCGGTCGTCGGTCGCAGGTGGCAGTCTGGTCCCCGTGAGCGAGGACGAGCCGGGCCCGGTCCCGACCATGATGAAGCGCCGCTGGTGGGTGACCGTCACGGTCGCGCTCGCCGGGCTGGTCGTGCTCGTGTGGTGGCTGCGCCAGCCCGACGGCGAGCCGCCGACCGACGACCCGGAGCCGACGGAGTCCTCCGAGGCCTCGGGCGCGACGGGTGACGCCCTCGTCCTGCCCGAGACCTTCGAGGCCGGCGGCGCGACCTGGACCCGGGACGCCTCCGAGCAGGCGCAGAACGCGCTCGAGGCCGCGCTCGGCGACGGGTTCGACGGACGCACCGTCGCGGAGGACGGCAGCCCGGCGGGGGCCGTCTACGTCGTCGACGGCTCGACCGACCCGCTGATCGTCTCCCTCGAGGTGGGCGACGAGCTGGCGGCCAGCGCACCGGCGGACACGGCGTACCAGGTCGTCACCGCCAACCTGGGCCAGGACGTCGCGGTCGGCGAGGTCGACGACGCGGCCCTCGCGTGCGGCTTCCTGCCCGTCGTGGTCGGCGAGGGGGAGTCGCAGCAGGCGCAGCAGTGGGTGTGCGCGGCGGCGCGCGGCGACGCGGTGGCCAACCTGCTCTGGCCGCTGACGGTCACCACGGGCGACGACGCGGCCGCCCTCGGCAGCGCGTTCCTCGACGCCGCGACCACCTGAGGCTAGGCGTCGGCGCCGCCGAGCGCGAGGCGCACCTCGCCGGGCCCGTCGGCCACGACCCGCACCGGAACCCCCCAGTCCTGCTGGTGCAGGTGGCAGGCGGCCCCCTCGGGCACCACGCCGTCGACCGAGGCGTCGCACGACGCGGCACGCGCGGCCACGTGCAGCACCCCGTCCCCGACGGCCGGGTCGAGCACGAGCCGGCGCACGAGATCGGTGCCGCGCCCCTCGCCCTCGCGCAGCAGCGCCGGCGGGGTCGCGGAGACGAAGAGCTGCGAGGCCGGTCCGAACCGGTCGTCGACCTTCTGGCCGGGCGGCGGCGCGAACGCCACGACGAGCTCGACCTCGCCCCCGATCTCGGTCACCGGCCGCTGCGTGGTGTGCGCGAAGCCCTCGGTCGCGACCGCGGCGCCGAGCGGCACGCGGGTGAGGCGGTGGCCGGTCGACTCGACGACGACGAGGTGGTCGTCGGCCAGGTACGCCCCGCTGGGCTCGGCGAGATCGGTGGCCAGGGTCGTCAGCTCGCCCTCCGCGCCGACCGCGGGGTCGAAGCGGCGCACGGCGCCGTTGTAGGTGTCGCTGACGGCCACCGACCCGTCCGGCAGCACGGTGACGCCGAGCGGGTGCTGCAGCAGGCCCGCCGCCTCGCCCGAGCCGCCCGGCCCGTCGCGGAACCCGAAGTCGAAGAGGCCGGTGCCGACGAACGTGCGGACCCCGTGCGCGTCCAGGCGGCGCAGCGAGGAGGTCTCCGAGTCGGCGATCCACAGGTGCTCCCCGTCGGAGGAGACCGCGAGGCCGGAGGTCTGCGCGAACCACGCCTCGGCGAGCGGACCGTCCAGCAGGCCCTCGTTGGCGGTGCCGGCGGCCACCTCGACGACGCCGGTGCGGGGGTCGAACGTCCACAGCTGGTGCACGCCGGCCATGGCCACCCAGACCCGCTCGCGCCACCAGGCCACGTCCCACGGCGACGACAGGCTCGTGGTGGGCTCGCCCGGGAGACCCTGGCGGCCGTCGCCCGCGAGCGTACGCACGTCGCCGTCCGCGAGCCGCAGGCCCGCGAGCCGGTGCGCCACGGTGTCGGCGACGACGACGTCGTAGCCGACCTCGGCGGCCACGTCGGCCGGCAGCAGGCACAGGCCGTTGGGCTCGCGGAACCCGCCGAAGCGGCGCAGCACCGGGCCGTCCGACCCCGCCAGCTCGACGACCTCGTCGTGCCCGGCGTCGGCGACCAGCACCCGACCGTCCGGCAGCGGCACCGCCTTCGCCGGGAAGCGGAGGTCCCCGGGCGTCGGGACGGGCGCGACGTAGGGCGAGTCGCCCGGCTGCAGCGTCCCCTTCGCCTCGTGCTCGGCGACCAGCGTGTCGAGCAGCCGGTCGATCGCGTGGGCGTGGCCCTCGCCGGCGTACTGCGCGACCACGTAGCCCTCGGGGTCGACGAGCACGAGCGTCGGCCAGGCGCGAGCGGTGTACGCCTGCCAGGTGCGCAGCTCGGGGTCGTCGAGGACCGGGTGCTCGACGGCGTAGCGCTCGACGGCCGCGGCGAGGGCCTCCGGATCCGCTTCGTGCACGAACTTGGGGCTGTGGACGCCCACGACGGTCAGGTGCGCGGCGTGCTTCGCCTCGACGGGCCGCAGCTCGTCGAGCACGTGCAGGCAGTTGATGCAGCAGAAGGTCCAGAAGTCCAGCAGCACGAACCGGCCGCGCAGGTCGCGCAGCGAGACGCTCTCGCCGCCGGTGTTCAGCCAGCCGCGGCCGGTCAGCTCGGGGGCGCGCACGCGCGGCGTCCTGCTCATGGGGGCAAGTCTGCCGTGGCCCGCGTGGGGACCCCCGCCCTAGGGTGAGGACCATGGCCTCCTCCCCTCCCTCCGACACGGACCCGGCTGCGCGGCTCGCCTCGTACGTCGACGTCTGGTGGGCCGCCGTCCAGGACTTCCTCGAGCTGGCCGACCAGGTCGACCAGCTCGACGGGGCCGGCTGGGACGCGCCCACCGACCTCCCCGGCTGGCTCGCCCGCGACGTGCTCGCGCACCTCGCGCACCTGGAGGCCGTCGCGGTCGGCGTCACCGACGAGCCCGTCGACGTCGGCGACCCGCCGCACGTGCGCAACGAGATGGGCCGCTTCACCGAGCAGGGCGTCGTCGCCCGGCGCGACGCGTCGCCCGCCGACCTCCTCGCCGAGCTGCGCCGCACCACCGAGCAGCGCCGCGACGCCCTGGCCGCGGACCCGCCGACCGACCCCGACGCGCCCGCCCCGACGGCGTTCGGCGCGATCGGGTGGGACACCGAGACCTTCCTCGGCAACCGGCCGCTGGACGTGTGGATGCACGAGCAGGACGTCCGCCGCGCCGTCGGCCTGCCGGGCGGCCTGGACGGCCTGCCCGCGGCGTACTGCGCCCAGAAGCTGCTGCGCTCCGTGCCCTTCGTGGTGGGCAAGCGCGTCGCCCCGCCGGTCGGCACGACGATCGTGCTGGTGGTCGGGGCGCTGCCGCCGGTGGCCGTCCGGGTCGACGACGACGGCCGGGCGCGACCGGTCGCCGCCGAGGAGATCACCTCGCCCACGGCGGCGCTGGGCACCGACCTCGAGACGTTCTGCCGGGCGTCGGGGGGCCGGGGCTCCGTCGACCTCGCCCAGTGGGAGACCGACGGCGACGCCGACCTCGCCCGCCGCGTGGTCGAGGCGCTCGCGGTGACCCCGTGAAGCACGAGCCGCGGATCTGGTCGCTGGCGCAGATGCCGCGCCTCGACGGGCGTACGGCGCTGGTCACCGGCCCCACCAGCGGCATCGGCACCGTGACCGCGCTGGAGCTGGCCCGCGCCGGCGCCCGCGTGGTGCTGGCCGGCCGCAACCCCGACAAGCTGGCGTCGACGGCTGCGGACGTCCGCGGCGAGGTGCCGGACGCGGACCTGTCGTCGCTGGTGCTCGACGTCGCGTCGCTGGCCTCCGTGCGGGAGGCCGCGGCGCAGGCGGCGGACCTGGGGCCGCTGCACCTGCTGGTCAACAACGCCGGGGTGATGGCGACGCCGGCGCGGCGCACCGTCGACGGCCTCGACCTGCAGATGGCGACCAACCACTTCGGCCACTTCCTGCTCACCGGCCTGCTGTGGCCGCAGCTCATCGCCGCCGACGACGCCCGCGTGGTGTCGGTGTCGTCGCTGATGCACGCGATCGCCCGCCGCGCCCCGCTCGACGACCCGCACGTCGCGCCGCGGCGCTACGCCCGCTGGCAGGTCTACGCCCAGAGCAAGCTGGCCAACCTGCTCTTCACCTACGAGCTGCAGCGCCGCGCCGCGGGCACGGGCGTGCGCGCGCTGGCCGCGCACCCCGGCTACGCCGCGACGCACCTGCTCTCGGCCGGCCGCACCAGCCGCCCCGGCCCGATCGCCTCGGTGCTCGACGCCGTCACCTCCGTGACGGCCCAGTCGTCGGCGGACGGCGCCCTGCCCACGCTGATGGCCTCGACGGCGGACCTGCGGGGCGGCACCTACTGCGGCCCCAGCGGCTTCCAGCAGGTACGCGGCCTGCCGCGGCCGGTGGGCAGCTCGAAGCTCGCCCGCGACGCCGACGCACAGCGTCGGCTGTGGGCGCTGAGCGAGGAGACCGTCGGGCTCGCCTGGCCGTGACGCTCGGGCTCAGCCCGCCCCCGCTCCCGACCCACCGCGGTCGGCGTCGCGCTCCAGCATCTCGCGGTAGACGGCCCGCACGCCGATGGCGCGCTCGAGCTCGCCGAGCACCCCGGAGAAGAACTGGCCGCGGAAGGTGTCGTCGGTGACCGCGACGACGGTGAAGTAGAGACCCGAGAAGGCCGCGAGGAACACCGAGACGGCGAGCAGCTCCGCCGTCAGCCCGGGCAGGCCCGGCACCGAGGCGACGGGGCCGCCCGTCCACGCCTCCGCGACCTCCGGCCGCATCGTCAGGACGCCGAAGACGAGGAAGAACAGGAAGATCGTCGCGGCGACGACGAGGACCTGGACGCCCTGCACCACGAGCAGCACGAGCAGCAGGTTCCACCGCTCGAACCGTCCGAGCTCGGTGTGCCGCGCCGGGTCGGCGCCCTCGTCGGCCACGAGCCGGGCCGCGTCCCCCTCGAGCGGGGTGCCCCGGCAGGCCGTCAGCAGGAGGGTGTCGTCGACGTTGTCATCGACGCGACCGACCTCCTCGGGCAGCCGCACGAGCAGGAACACCACCGCCATCGCACCGAACAGCAGGACCGTCAGCCACAGCAGCCCGGTCGGGAGGCTGGCGGCCATCTGCCACACCTCGGCGTTGATGAACAGGAACGTGACGAAGACCAGGAGCAGCGGCAGCGCCCGGGTCACGGTGGGCAGCAGCTGGCGGAAGCTGCCGAGCGTACGCCCGACCGCCCAGGCCACGATCGGCCTCGCGCCGAGCGCGACGACGACGTAGGCCGCCACCGCGAGACCCCCGCCGGTGAGCAGGACGGCGGGCGCCAGCGCCGCGTCCGACCCGGCCCACGCCAGGCCCACGCCGACCAGCAGCGTCGCGACGCCCACGAGCACCAGGCGGGGCACCACCCGCCGCGGGCGCAGCGCCGCCCGGGCCTGCGTGCGGGCGGCGGGCACGAAGAAGGGCAGGCCGTGCGTCGCGAACCACCGCTCGGTGGCGCTCAGACGGGCGTCGTCGGCGACAGGTGCGTGCATCGCACCAGCCTGCCACCCGGCCCGAGGCTCCCGCGCCGGAGAAGAAAACGCGGACCGGTCGGAAGAGAACGCGGACGCGGCGCGGGCGCCAACCGTCCTGCGTCCGCGTTCTCTCGGACGTGGTCCGCGTTTTCTTCCGGAGCCCGACGCGGACGGGGGCTGCTGAGGCGGGCCGGCCGGGGAGCGATCGAGCGGCGTCAGCGCGAGCGCGGTCCGAAGGTGGGCACGACCTTCGCGAACGCGGCCTCGCGGGCGACGCGGGTGTTGCGGATGGCGAGGAGGTAGAGCTGCTCGAGGCGCTCGCGGGCGAAGGTGCGCCGGGCGCTGGAGGTGCGCGCGCCGTCGAAGAGCCGCTTCGCGGCCGCGACCGCGTCGGGCGAGCGGCTGGTCAGGGAGGCGGCGAGGGCCTCGGCGGCGGCGACCGGGTCGGCGTCGAGGTCGGTCACGAGACCCAGGTCGCGGGCCTCCTTGCCGCTGACGATCTCGGCGGTCATCGTCAGCTTCTTCGCGACGTCGAGGCCGACGAGCTCGGAGAGGCTTCGCACACCGCTCATGTCGGGGATGAGGCCCCAGCGGCCCTCGAGCACCGACCACTTCGAGTCGGGCGTCGCGATCCGGAAGTCGGCCGCGAGCGCGATCTGCAGCCCGCCGCCGTAGCAGTGGCCGTGCACGGCCGCGATGACCGGCACGGGCACGCGCCGCCAGGCCCAGCAGGCCTCCTGGAACGTGTTGGTGCCGCGCAGCGGCGAGGGCACGAAGGCCCGCGCGACGTTGCCCGGCTTGCGCAGCACCGTGGCGAAGTCGAGGCCGGCGCAGAACGCGTCGCCCTCCCCCGAGATGATCACCGCCCGCAGCGTCCGGTCGGTGCGCAGCCACCGCGCCGTGCGGATCAGGTCGTCGAGGGTCTCGAGCGTGAGCGCGTTGAGCTTGGAGGGCCGGTCGAGGCGCACGTGCGCGACGCCGTCCTCCACGGTGCAGCTGACGTGGGTGGTGGTGGGCGAGGCGACCATGCCGCGGATACTACTCGCAGGTAACCAGCCTGTCAGGACCAGACGAGGGCGGGATCGGCGTCGAGGTCGGCGCCCCGGATGGCGCGCAGGTCGTAGACGTAGTTCTGCTTCATCCGCCACGGCGTGCGCGAGCCCTGTTTCGGCAGCTGGTCCACCGAGCGCAGGACGTAGCCGGCCTCGAAGTCCATGAACGGCTCCTCGCCGACGCTGGGGTCGCGCTCGACCTCGACCTTGCGCAGCCCGTCGCGCTGCAGCTTGGCGACCACGGCGGAGACGAAGTCCGCGACGAGGTCGGCCTTCAGCGTCCACGAGGCATTGGTGTAGCCGATCGTGTAGGCGAAGTTCGGCACCCCGGTCAGCATCAGGGCGCGGTAGGCCATCGTGTCCGGCAGCTTCACGTCCACGCCGTCGACCTCGAGCGCGATCCCGCCGAACGCCTTGAGGTTCAGCCCGGTGGCCGTGACGACGACGTCGGCCTCGAGCTCCGTGCCGTCGGTGAGCCGCACGCCGCGCTCGGTGAAGGTCTCGATGGTGCCCGTCGCGATCGAGGCGTCGCCGCTGCGCAGCGCCTTGTAGAGGTCGCCGTCGGGCACCACGCAGAACCGCTGGTCCCACGGGTCGTAGGGCGGGTGGAAGTGCGTGTCGACGTCGACCCCGGGCAGCTGGCGGCGCGTCCACGCCTTCACGCCGCGCCGCACGACACCGGGCAGCGCCTGGCTGACGTTGTAGAAGGCCATCTGCTGCAGGACGTTGCGCCAGCGGGTGACCTGGTACGCCGTCATCTCCGGCAGCACGCGGCGCAGGACCCGCGCGAGCGGGTCGACGGCCGGGATGGAGATGACGTACGTCGGGGTGCGCTGCAGCATGGTCACGTGCGCGGCGGTGCCCGCCATCGACGGCACGAGCGTGATGGCCGTGGCACCCGAGCCGATCACGACCACCTGCTTGCTGGCGTACTCGAGGTCCTCGGGCCACTGCTGCGGGTGCACGAGCTCGCCGCGGTAGTGCTCCTCGCCCGGGAAGGTGGGGCGGTAGCCGGACTCGTAGTCGTAGTAGCCGGAGCAGCAGTAGAGGAACCCGGTCGTGAAGGTCGTCGGCTCGCCGTCGGCGAGGACGTCGACGGTCCAGCGGGCCTCCTCGCTGCTCCACGACGCCGCGACGACCTCGTGGGAGTAGCGGATCCGCTCGAGCAGGCCGTGCTCCTCGGCGGTCTCGTGGACGTACTCCCGGATCGCGGCGCCGTCGGCCAGCGACTTCTCCCCCAGCCACGGCTTGAAGCGGTAGCCGAGCGTGAACATGTCCGAGTCGGAGCGCACGCCGGGGTAGCGGAAGAGGTCCCACGTGCCGCCGAGCCGCTCGCGCGACTCGAGGATCAGCACCGAGAGGTCCGGGTGGTCGCGCACGAGACGCGCGGCCGCCCCGATGCCGGACAGGCCGGCCCCGACGACGAGCACGTCGACGTGCTCGGGCGTACGCCCCTGCGCGGGGTCCTGCGGACGTGCCGATGTCTGCGCCATGACGGGGATCATGACGCAGACACCGGCTTGTTGTCACGCGTTCAATAGCGGGTGCACCTCCGCGTCCCCGCCGCGGTCACTCCAGGTGCAGGACGACGTCGCCCGTCTCGGCCGGGTCGTCGTTCCACTCGCTGACGGTCGTGCGGTAGCCGATGCCCGGCTCCACCTCGATCACGCAGACCTCGTCGTCGAACAGGGTGGAGTCGGCGTTGCACAGCTCCTCGCCGCTCTCGTCGGTGATCACCAGCTTGAAGTCGACCTCCTCGTCCACGTTCTCCTGGCGCACGGTGATCGTGCCCTCCTCGGAGGCCGTGAACGTCTTGGTGGCACCGCCGGGCGGCATCGTGAACGCGATCGACGTCGAGCCGTCCGACCACGTGCCGGCGACCGTCTCGACCGCGGCCTCCTCCGGGGTCTGGTCGTTCGCGGAGGCGATCACGAGCGTGTCGCCGTCGAGCTGGCAGAACTCCCGCGTGCAGGTGCCGAAGAAGATGTCGCCGCCCGAGGCGTACAGGCCCTCGAGGTCGTAGACCGCGGCCGAGAACGGCTTGGCCTCGGAGACCTCGATGGGGTCGCCCGGCTCGAGCTCCTGGACGTCGATGACGTCGACGAACAGCTCGACCTCGTCGCGGTCGCCGTAGTAGGTGAACTCGAGGACCTGCGTGCCCGAGCGGTTCGGCTGGAACGCCAGCAGGCCCTCGGTGCTGAGCGCCGCCGTGTTGGTCAGCTCGGCGTTCAGGTCGGACGGGAAGATGTAGAGGTCTCCGGCGTCCTCGGAGCCGAGCAGCACGACCTGCTCGTCGGTCGCGCTGACCTCGATCACGACCTCGTCGTTGCTGTTGACCTCGACGTCGTTCGGGCCGCCGAGCACCAGGCCGCTCGGGTCGGTGCTGAGCGCCGCCGTCGGCTCGGACGAGGACTCGCCACCGCCGCCGCCACCGCCGGCCTCGTCGTCCCCGCCCCTCGTCGCGAGGGTGATCCCGACCGCCAGGCCGGCCACCACGACCACCGCCACGACCGCACCGATGATGACGCCCGTCTTCTTCTTGCCGCCCCCGTTGCCCCCGGCCGGCGCGCCGTACTGGCCCCCGCCGCCGTAGCCGCCGCCGGCACCGCCGCCGAACGGCTGGCCGTACTGGTTGCCCTGGTTGCCCTGCTGCCCGAAGGGCTGGCCCTGCTGGCCGCCCCAGCCCTGGCCACCGCCGTACTGGCCCGGCTGGCCCGGCTGGCCCGGCTGACCGGGCTGGCCGCCGCCCGACGGGTATCCGCCACCGGAGCCCACGGGCGTACCGATCGAGGTGGGCGCGTCGCTGCCCGCGCCGCCGCCGTCGTTCGGCGTGCCGCAGTTGTCGCAGAACGCGGAGTCGGGGGAGACCTGGTGGCCGCAGACGGCGCAGTTGCTCATCGCTGAGCTCCCTTCAGCTGGCCGCGTCTGGCGCCGGGGTCACGCACGGGAGGACGGGCAGCGGCCCGCGGTGTACCCGCCGCGCAGACGTTTCAACCCCGCCACACCGCTGCGGTCTGGATCACCCTGCGCGCCGGCCGTCACTCCTGCTCGACGGTGAGCGTGACCGCCCCGCTGGAGCTGGGCTCGTTGCCCCAGAAGTCGTAGACCTCGACGTCGTACTCGCCCTCGTCGAGCTGGACCTCGCACACCTCGTCGTCGCCCGACAGGCCGGAGTCCTCGTCGCACAGCTCCTCCGAGCCGTCGAGGACCTTCAGCACGATGTCGAGGTCGTCGTAGCCGTTGTCGGCGCTCAGCACGTAGTCGCCGTCGGCGGGGATGGTCAGGGTCGTGGTCTCGGTGGTGCCGTCGGGCAGCTCGATCTCGTCGGCCTCCAGCGCCGGCCCGTCGCCCGAGCCGCCCGAGCCGTCCGAGCTGCCGCCGTCGGTGCCCTCGGAGGAGGAGTCGCCGTCGCCACCCGCCTCGTCGTTCGAGTCGCCCCCGCCGAGCACCACGGCCAGCACGACCACGACGCCGATGACGAGCACGGCCGCGACGCCGATGATCGCGTAGAGCATGCCCTTGCCGCCGCCCTGCGGACGCCCCTGCTCGGGGCCGCCGAACCCGCCGCCGTAGCCGCCCGGCTGACCGAACCCGGGCTGCTGGCCGTAGCCGCCCTGCTGCCCGTAGCCGCCGGCGTCCTGGCCGTACCCGCCCTGCTGGCCGAAGGGCTGCTGTGCGTACCCCTGCTGGTCACCGAACCCCGGCTGCTTGCCGAACGCCGGCGCGACCTCGGTCGCGTCGCCGCCGCCCGCCTGGCCGTGGAGCACCTCGTCGGTCCACTGGTTGCCGTCCCACCAGCGCATCGTGCCGGTGCCGTCGTCGTACCAACCGGGCTCGGTCTGGCCGTTGTCCGTCATGTCACCACTCCGCTCGTGTGCAGGGCCGGGAGCGCGCGGCCCTGCGACCGCGCGACCGATCGGTCAGGAAGGGTACGCCGCGACCGCGACGTAGCCGTCGGACGACGAGGTCTCTCCCCAGTACTCGGCAACGTTCACCGTGTACGTGCCGGGCTCGACGTCGAAGGAGCAGGACTCGCCGGCCCCGCGCAGGCCGGCGTCCTCCTCGCAGACCGCCGTGCCGTCGGGCCCGACGACCTGCAGCACGATGTCGAGGTCGCTGTAGTAGTTGTACGCGTCGACCGTGATCGCGCCCGTGCCGTCGACGACCAGGCTGGTCGAGGCCTCGGGCTGCGCCTCGAGCGTGAGGTAGCGACCGCCGGAGACGTTCACGGTGACGTCGCTCGCCGCCGCGGAGGTCTCGGGGGCCCCGGTCGTGTCCGTCGTGGCGGACTCGGTGGGCTCGGCGTCCGAGGTCTCCTCGTCGTCGCCGGAGGTCTCCGCGTCGGTGGGCCCGTCGGAGGCGTCCTCGGTCGCCGACGTGCGGTCGTCGCCGCCGTCGCCGTCCGCCTCGTCGGCGTCGTCGCCGCCCGTGAGCACGACGACGAGCACGACCGCGACGATCGCCGCAAGCACGGCAGCGGCCGCGCCGGCCGCCACGAGGACCTTCTTGTTCCCACCACCGCCGTCCGCACCGTCGCTCCGGCCGCCCTCCGGGGCGCCGTAGGGCCGTCCGCCGGGCTGCGGCGGGAGACCACCGGGGCCTCGGGGCGGGAGGCCACCGGGCCCTTGCGGGGGCAGGCCGCCCCCGGTCTGCGGGGAGGGGGGCGCGTCGTACGCCGGGGGCGGCGGCGGGCCGCCCGCGTCGGCCGGGAGCGCCCGCGTCACACGGGTGGCCCCGTCGTCCTCGGCGCCGCCCTGGTCGCCCGGACCCTGGTTGCCCGGACCCTGGTTGCCGGGGTCCGTGCTGCCGGGGGGCGTGGCCGGGAGGGCCCGGGTCACCCGGGTCGCCTCGTCGTCACCGCCCTGGGGCGGACCTCCACCCTGCCGGTCGTCGCTCATCTGTCGCTCCTCGTGTCGCCGCGTGCCGGGGGCCAGTGTGGCCCACCGGCACGCCGGCTACACCCGTCGGAGCGTGTGAAACTCGCCGGAGCCGCGGTTCAGGCCGCGGCGGCCTCCGCCTCGGCCTTGCGGGCCGCGCGCTGGCGGCGGGCCTGCTGCTCGAGACGCAGCTGGGCCACGCGGCGCACCTTGCGGTCGCCGGTCGTCATCGCCCACAGCATCTTGAGCTGGCTCGGCAGGTTCTGGCGGTTCGTCGTCTCGAGCCAGCCGTTGGGCAGCGACAGCCGCACCACGCGGTGCCAGGCCGAGTACACCTGGGCCGGGAGCGACGCGGAGTGGTAGTTGAGGTCGTACTTCTCGAACAGCGCCTGCACCTTCGGCGCGACCTCCGCGTAGCGGTTGCTCGGCAGGTCGGGGAAGAGGTGGTGCTCGATCTGGTGCGACAGGTTGCCGGTCATGATGTGCATGGCCTTCGAGCCCGAGATGTTCGCGGAGCCGAGCATCTGGCGCAGGTACCACTCGCCGCGCGTCTCCTTCTCGGGGATCGCGTTCTTCTCGTAGGTCTCGACGCCCTCGGGGAAGTGGCCGCACATGATCACGGAGTGGCTCCACACGTTGCGGACCACGTTGGCGGTGAAGTTGGCGGCCAGGGTCGGCAGGAACGAGCCGGTCGGCAGCGACAGCAGCGGGTGGACGACGTAGTCCTTCGTCATCTGGCCGCGGATCTTCTTCAGCGTCGCCCGCGCCGCCTTCTTGAACGACTCGGGACGACGGTCCTTCGGCGTCTTCAGGTTCTTGCCGAGCTCGAGGTCGTAGGCCGCGATGCCGTACTCGAAGAAGCAGGCGTTGATGAAGTTCCACAGCGGCTGCGCGAGGTACATCGGCACCCAGCGCTGGTCCTCGTCCACGCGCATGATGCCGTAGCCGAGGTCGTTGTCCTTGCCGACGATGTTCGTGTACGTGTGGTGGACCTCGTTGTGGCTGTGCTTCCAGCCGTCCGCCGTCGAGGCGTTGTCCCACTCCCACGTGGTCGAGTGGATCTTCGGGTCACGCATCCAGTCCCACTGGCCGTGCATGACGTTGTGGCCGATCTCCATGTTCTCGAGGATCTTGGCGATCGAGAGACCCACGGTGCCCGCGACGAAGGCGGGCGGGAAGGCGCTGGCCAGCAGCACGGCGCGCGAGCCCAGCTCGAGCTTGCGCTGGGTGTCGATGACCTTGCGGATGTACGCCGAGTCGCGCTCGCCGCGGGTGTCCAGCACCTCTTGGCGGATCGCGTCGAGCTCGTGGCCGAGCGCCTCGACGTCCTCGGGGGTGAGGTGGGCGGTCGGGTTGACGTCCTTCTTGGTGACGACGGTCATGAGGGGCTCCTGTCGGTGCGAGGGACGGGTCAGATGTCGAGGTGGCAGGGGCCGGCTGCCGCGGTGATGCAGGTCTGGATGCGGACGCCCTCGGGGCCGGTCTCGCCGGGCACCGCGGTCGTCACCTCGCCGTTGCGGAGGTCGCGCACGGCGCCCTCCTTGAGCGGGATCACGCAGCCGAAGCAGACGCCCATGCGGCAGCCGCTGGGCATGAGGACGCCGGCGGCCTCGCCGACGTCGAGGAGCGGGGAGGAGCCGTCGGCCTCGACGGTGGCGCCGTTGCGGAAGCTGACGGTGCCGCCCTCCCCGACCACGAGGGTGGAGGGGCGGAACTGCTCGGTGAACAGCGGCAGGCCGCGGGCCTCGTGGTGCGCGGTGAGCACGTCGAGCAGGCCGCCGGGGCCGCAGGCGTACGTCGTGCGCCCGGCCAGGTCGGGCACGAGGGACTCGAGGTCGTCGACGTCGAGGAAGCCGTGGGCGTCGTCGTAGCGGGCGACCAGCCGGATCGCGCCGGCGGCGTCGAGCGCCTCGAGGTCGCGCAGGAAGATCGAGTCGGGCCGGCTGGGGGCGACGTGCACGACGGTGATGTCGAGGTGGGCGCTGCGGCGCGGCCGCACGACGCCGGAGTCGGTGACGGGGAAGAGGTTGCGCAGCATCCCGACGACCGGGGTCACGCCCGAGCCGGCGGTGACGAAGAGCAGGCGGGCGACGTCGGGGCCGTCGGTCACCTCGGGCGCCAGGACGAACTCGCCCGTCGCCTGCTCGAGGTGCAGCAGCGTGCCCACGCGCACGCGGTGCACGAGGTGGTTGCTGACGACGCCCTCGGGCACGGCCTTGACGGTGATCGAGATGCAGCCGTCGCGGCGCGGGCCGTGGGTCAGCGAGTACGCCCGCCACTGCCGCACGCCGTCGACGTCGACGCCGACCCGCACGTACTGCCCCGGGACGTGGCCCGCCCAGTCGGAACCGGGACGGATCACGATCGTGGCGGCGTCGGCCGTCTCGGACTCCACGGACACCACGCGACCACGCAGCTCGGCGCCCGCGCGCAGCGGGTGGAACAGGTCGAGGTAGTCGGCCGGCACCAGCGGGGTGACGGCCGCGTTGGCGACCTTCTCGAGACGGGTGCGCAGGGAGGCCCACGCGGCCCGGCGACCGGTGAGCCCGGTCTGGGCCTGCAGCAGCGGCGTCAGTGACGTCATGTGACCATCCTGATGCCGCGGAGGCGTAAACTCGTCACGCTCGGCGGGTGAAAACCCGCCACGAACTTGTCCCCGGCGAACAAAGAGGCGATGGCCATGGCGGGCCTGTCCGACGACCTGGCGCTCTCCGATCCGGCTGTCGCCGCCCTGCGGGGCGCGCTGCCGGAGGTCGCCGAGCGCACCGTGCGCGCCATCATCGCCGACGTCCCCAGCTATGCCGGCGCCCTGACCGGGCCCATGGGCTCGACCATCCAGCAGGCCGTCCAGCTGGCCCTGGGCGGCTTCGTCTCCCTCGTCTCCCGGGGCGGGGGCACCGAGGCGCGCACGCCGACCGCGGGCGCCGTGCGCGGGGCGTACGACCTCGGGCGCGGCGAGGCGCGCTCCGGGCGGTCGATGGAGGCGCTGCTCGCGGCGTACCGCATCGGCGCCCGCGTCTCGTGGCGCGAGCTGTCCCGCACGGCGGTGGAGCACGGTGTCGACGCGGCGACGCTCGCCGAGTTCGCCGAGCTGGTCTTCGCCTTCATCGACGAGCTGTCCGCCTCGAGCGCCGCCGGACACTCCGACGAGCTGGCCGCCAGCGGTCGCGTGCGGCGCCGCCACCTGGAGCGGATCGCGCACCTGCTGCTGGAGGGCGCGCCCGCCGACGCCGTCCACGCCGCGGTCGAGGCGGTCGAGTGGACCCCGCCGACCACGCTCGCCGCGGTCGTCGTGCCCAGCGAGCAGACCCGCGCCGTGCTGGCCGTGGTCGACCCGGCCTCGCTCGCGCCGGCCGACGAGCTGCCCATGCTCCGCGACGGCGAGCGCACGCTGCTGCTCGTGCCAGACGCCAGCGCCGCCGCGCTGCGCGAGGCGCTGGCCCGCCGCGACGCCGCGATCGGACCGGCCGTGCCCTGGCTCGAGGCCCGCTCGTCGGTCGACCGGGTGGCCCGCGCCCTCGACCTGCACCCCGAGCTCGACGGCGTCCTCGACACCGACGACCTGCTGGCCGAGCTGGTGGTGCACGCCGACCCCGCGGCGCTCGCGGCCCTGCGCGAGCGGGCCCTGGCCCCGCTGGACGGTCAGCGCGCCGACACCCGGGCGCGGCTGGAGGAGACGCTGCGCGCCTGGCTGCTGCACCAGGGCCGTCGTGAGGACGTCGCGGCCGCGCTGTTCGTGCACCCGCAGACCGTGCGCTACCGGATGGGGCGGGTGCGCGAGCTGTGGGGCGACGCCCTCGCCGACCCCGACGTGGTGCGCGACCTCGTGGTGGCGCTGGCGTGACGTGCGGATACTGGTCGCCATGACGTCCCCCACCCCCGTCGCCCTGCGGCGCACCGCCCTCGCCGGCGCCCTGCTCCTCGCGCTCTCCGCCTGCAGCGGCGGGTCCGACGACGTCTCCGAGCCCGACCTGTCCCCCGAGGTCAGCACCTCGACGTCGGACGGCGCCGACGGCGGCAGCGGGGCGGAGGGCCCCGAGGTCCGCACCGACGACTCCGACGACTTCGCCGACCAGCGCTACGTCGCGATGGGCGACTCCTACACGTCCGCGCCCGGCGTCGCCCCGGTGGACAACGCCTCGGGGCTGTGCGCGCGCTCCACGATCAACTACCCGAGCCTGGTGCAGGGGGCGTACGGCGGCTCCGAGCTCGCCGACGTCTCGTGCTCCGGCGCCACGACCGCGGACCTGCTGGCCCCGCAGACCCTGGGCGACGGCACGACCGTGCCCGCGCAGATCGACGCGGTCACCCCCGACACGGACGTCGTCACGATGAGCACCGGCGGCAACGACTTCGGCGCGTTCGCGCTCCTCGCGGGCAGCTGCTCCGCGGGCTCCTGCCCCGACCTGACCCTGGAGTCGGCGCAGGAGGGGCTGGCCGGCATCGAGACCGACCTCGCCGCGGCGATCCGCGCCGTGCAGGAGCGCGCGCCCGAGGCCCGGGTCCTCGTCGTCGGCTACCCCCAGGTGGCCCCGGCGACCGAGGGCTGCGACGCGCTGCCCGTCACCCCCGAGGAGGTCGGGCTCGTGCGGCTGCTGAACTCCGAGCTGGCCAACGCCCAGCGCCGCGCCGCCGAGGCCGCGGGGGTCGAGTTCGTCGACCTGTTCGCGGCCACCGAGGGTCACGCCCTGTGCTCCGAGGAGCCCTGGATCAACGACGACTCGCCCGCCGCCGCGCCGTACCACCCGCTGCCGCCCGAGCAGCGCGCCGCGGCCGCCGCGCTCGTGGAGCTGCTGGACGCCTGAGGCGTACGCGCGTCCCTCACCCCGGGTCGCGGTACCTCCGGTAGTTCTCGACTATCGGAGGTACCGCGACCCGTCGGCGAGCCGGGCGCTCAGGAGCGCGGGAAGAGGCTCTCCAGGGCCGGACGCACCGCCGCTCGCGGGAGGTGTCCGGCCGTGACGAGCGCGGCGAGCCCGTGCACGCTCCCCCACGCGCCGGCCTCGCGGGCCGCGAGCTCCGCGGCGCGCCCGGTCGTGCCGTCCGGTCGAGGGTCGGTCGCGGCGATCGCCGCGCTCAGCAGCTCCTCGTTCGCCGCGATCAACGGCGCCATCGTCTCGGAAGGGGCCCCGGGCGCGCAGATCTCCGGGTCGTAGATGACGCCGAACGCGCCCGGGTGCGCCACCGCCCACTCCACGTACGCGACCCCCAGCGCGACGAGGGCGTCGCGCGGGTCGGCCTCGGCCTCGTACGCCGCGCGCTGCGCCGCCACGAGCTGGCGCATGGCCTCCGCCCCCGCCGCGGCGAGCAGCCCCGACCGGTCACCGAAGTGGTGGTACGGCGCGTTGTGGCTCACCCCGGCCCGCCGCGCGACCTCGCGCAGGCTCAGGGCCGCTGCGCTCTGCGTCTCGAGCAGGTCGAGCGCCGCAGCGAGGAGCACGGGGCGGAGGTTCCCGTGGTGGTACGTCGACGTGGATCTTGACACCCGCAAGACTGTAGCTAATCTGGTCACTGTCCTCATTCTTGACAGTGACCAGATCTAGGAGCCCGGCATGTCCGCTCTCGTCGTCGACGGCCACCCCGATCCCGACTCCCTGACCGCCGCTCTGGCCCGCGCCTACGCCGCGGCGCACCCCGACGCCACGCTGCTCGCGGTCCGCGACCTCGACGTCGACCTCGTCCTCCACCGGGGGCTGCGCGCCGACCAGCCCCTGGAGCCCGACCTGCTGCACGCGGCCGGGCTCCTGCGCGAGGCCGACCACGTCGTCCTCGCCACGCCGGTGTGGTGGGAGTCGACGCCCGCGCTTCTCAAGGGTTTCCTCGACCGCCTGCTGCAGGCGGGGTGGGCGTACACGTACCGCGGCCACCGGCCCGTGGGGCTGCTCGCCGGCCGCAGCGCCCGTGTGCTCGTGACGGCGGACTCGCCGGGGTGGTACCTGCGGCTGCGGGGCAGCGCGACCGTGCGCCAGCTGCGGGGCGGGACCCTGCGCTTCGTCGGGATGAAGCCGGTGGACGTCACCCGCTTCACCAGCGTGCGCACGAGCGACGCGGCCCGCCGCGCCGCCTGGCTCGAGGCGGTCTCCGACCTCGCCCGCGCCGACGCCGCCCGGGTCGGGCGGGCCGTGGGCTCCGGGCGTACGCGTCGCGACCCCGGCGAACTCACGCCCCGCCGGCGCGAGCCCGCGGCGGGCTGAGGCGCGATCGGCGGCGCGTCAACCCAGCTCGACGCCCTCGCCGTGCACGGCCTCGCCGGCGACGTAGGTGGCGGCCACCGGCATCGAGCGCAGCCACGCGCCCTGCTCGGCGCTGGTCTCGAAGGAGGCGTAGGGGTCGGCGTCGAGCAGCACCAGGTCGCCCGGGTGACCGACGTCGACGGTGCCCCACCCGTCGGTCGAGGCGGCCAGCGCCTCGGCCACCGTCAGCGCCTGCTCGCCGTGCCACGGCTCGCGCTCGTCGGCGCTGCGGTGCACCGCGGCCGCGATCGCCAGCCACGGGTCGAGCGGCGAGACGGGCGCGTCGGAGCCGAGCACGAGGTCGACGCCGTCGTCGAGCATCCAGCGGAACGCGAAGCAGCGCGCCGCGCGCTCCTGCCAGATCTTCTCGGTCAGGTCGCGGTCGTCGAGCAGGTGCGCCGGCTGCACGCTGGCGCGCACCCCGAGCTCGGCCATCCGCCGCGAGTCGGCCCGGGCCAGCATCTGCGCGTGCTCGATGGAGCCGCGGGCACCGGTGGCCGCGTACGCCGACAGCGCGGCCGCCGCAGCGGCGTCGCCGATCGCGTGGGTGGCGACCTCAAGGCCGGCGGCGTGGGCGCGCTCGAGCAGGGTGCGCAGCTCCGAGCCGGACAGGTTGGGCTGGCCCGAGGGGTACTCGAGGCGGTGCGCGTCGGCGTACGGCTCGCAGCACCACGCCGTGCGCGTGTTGAGCGACCCGTCGCTGATGATCTTGAGCGGGCCCATGGTCAGGCGGCGGTCGTCGGGGCCGGTCACGTCCGCGACCCCGGGGAGCACGTCGCCGGTGCGCAGCGCGAGGCCGAGCACCTCGTCGAGCCCCTCGGCGTAGGTCGACATCCGCACCCGCAGGCGGTCGCAGCCGTTCTCCCAGCGGTGCAGCCAGTCGCTCGCGCCGCCCGAGAACTCGAAGTCGGTCAGGCCCACGACGCCGAGGGAGGCGGCCGAGTCGAGCGCGCGGCGGTACGCCTCCGGCGAGGTGCCGTCGTCGCCCACGAGGGTGGAGAGGCGGGCGTACGCCGCGAACCACTCGCCCTCGCGCACCACCGAGTCGCGCACCGGCATCGCCAGGTGCAGCAGGGCGGTCGTGTTGAGCCAGGCGTGGTGCCCGTCGCCGGAGATCAGCACCACGGGGGTGTCGCCGGAGACGGCGTCGAGCTCGGAGACGGTGACGTCGCGCTCCCAGCCGCCGGAGCGGTGGCCCCAGCCGATCACCGGGTAGCCCGGATGCTCGGCCAGCCGCTGCGCCACGGCGGCCGTCGCGTCCTCGGGCGAGCGCGCGGCGGCGAGGTCGAGGCGCTGCGAGGCGAGGGTCCACTGGCCGAGGTGCACGTGGTGGTCCCACAGGCCGGGGATCAGCCACCGGCCCTCGGCGTCGACGACCTCGGCGTTCGAGGCGCCCGGGTGTACCGGCAGGTCCGGACCGACCGCGGTGACCCGGCCGTCGGTGACGGCGACGTCGACGGGACGGGGTGACGGGCCGGCGACGACCCCCGCACCGACGGGGACGAGGCGCGCCTGGCGGATGAGCAGGGTGGCCATGGCGGGAACCCTAACGAGGGCGGGGAACCGAGCCGCCGCGGGTCGGCACGGGGTCGGCGCGGGGTCGGCGCGGGGTCGGCGCGGGCCGTGCGGACCGTGCGGATCGTCGCCCGCGGGCCATCGGCGCAGAAGACGCGGACGGTCGGCGGGAGAACGCGGACCGCCGGACCCGCGGGACGCGGCCGCGTCCGCGTTCTCTCCGGCCCGGTCGCGTTTTCTCCACTCAGCCGGCCCGCCGATCCTCTGCCGATCCGCCACTCGCTCCCTCCCCGCTCGACCACTCCTGGCCCGCCTGCACCGCCCGAGCGGGCACACTGAGCCCATGAGCTGGCCCTCGCCGCCCCCCGGCCCCGCACCCGAGCCGGAGCGGCACGAGCCGACGCCGCCGCAGCCGCCCGGCCCGGGGCTCGACGACGGCCCCACGTCGCCGGACCGCCCCGTCCTGCCGGAGCACCGGGCGCCGCAGCCCCGGCCCGAGCCGGCGCCCCAGCCCACGCCCCAGCCCCAGCCCACGCCCCACGCCCCGCCGCCCGGCCCTGCCGGCGCGCCCGGCCCCGCGGGTCCCACCGCGCTCCCCGCCCGGCCGCCCCGGGCGCCGCGCCGCGGGCGTACCGACGGCCGCGTCGGCGGCTGGACCGTGTTCCTCGTCGCGCTCGTCTCGGCCGCGGTCGGCGCCGCGGGCGCCGTCGTCGCGGTGGGCGCGGTGGTCGACCGCGACGACCGGGACCGCAGCAGCGAGGAGCGCGGGGCCGACGGGGCCGACGGCTCCGACGGCTCCGCCGGGGAGGGCGCCGCCGACCTGCCGCCCGTCGCGACGCCCGCCGAGGCGGAGCTGGCGACCGCGGTCAGCCGTCCGCGCGCCGACTCGGTCTACCCCGAGGTCGGCGACCCGGTGGTCGACGCCCTGCACTACGCGATCGAGCTGGCCTGGTTCCCTGAAACCGACGAGCTGGTCGGGACGACGACGGTGACCTTCCGCGCCACGACCACGCAGGACTCCTTCGCGCTCGACCTCGCCGGGAACCTCGAGGTCGACGACGTGACGATCGACGGCGCGTCCGTCGAATGGGAGCACGCGGGCGACGACCTCACGGTGGGCGTCCCCGTCACCGCGGAGGAGCGGTACGCCGTCACCGTGGCGTACGCGGGTCCCCCCACGCCGACCGCGGCGCCGACCACGCGCAGCGACTTCGACGGCGGCCTCGGCATCACCCGCTCGGAGGAGCCGGGCTACGAGGACTGGCTGTGGACGATGCAGGAGCCCTACGGCGCGTTCACGTGGTACCCCGCCAACGACCACCCCTCCGACAAGGCGCTCTACGACATCACCGTGCGCACGACCCCCGAGTGGCGCGGCGTGGCGAACGGCGTGCAGGTCGAGGAGGTCCGCACGGACACCGAGACCGTCACCCGCTTCCACACCGACGCGCCGCTGCCGACCTACCTGGCGACCGTCGCCGTCGGCGACTACGAGCTGACCGAGGACGTCTCGGAGTCGGGCGTCGACCTGACCTACTGGACCCCGGCCGGCGAGGACGGCCTGCTCGCGATGCTCGAGGAGACCCCGGCCGCGCTGGCGTTCGTCGAGGACCTCCTCGGCCCCTACCCGTTCTCCAGCCTGGGCTCGGTCGTCGTGCCGTCCGAGAGCGCGATGGAGACCCAGACGATGATCACCTACGGCAACACCGACTACGCGCTGTCGGTGCCGACGCTGGTGCACGAGATCGCCCACCACTGGTACGGCAACAAGGTCTCCCCCGCCGACTGGAGCGACGTGTGGATGAACGAGGGCATGGCCACCTACGTCCAGATGCTCTACGAGGCCGAGGCGGGCGGCTACACCGACGACGAGCTGGCCTCCTACTACGCCGCTATGGACGCGGGCCTGCGCGCCGAGGCCGGGCCGCCGGCCGCCTACGACCCCGACCAGTTCGCGCAGAGCAACATCTACGTGATCCCCGCCGTGATGTGGCACGACCTGCGCACGCAGGTCGGCGACGACCGCTTCTGGGCGATGGTGCGGGCCTGGCCCACCCACCCGGGCGACGGGTTCGTCAGCAGCGACCGCGGCGCGTACCTGCCGTGGGTCGGCCAGCAGCTCGGCACCGACCTGACCGGCTTCTTCGACGCCTGGCTGCTGGGCGAGACGACCCCGCCGCTGTCGTTCGGCGAGGCGGCCTCGTAGCCGTCCCCAGCAGCCCGCGGCGGTCTCAGTAGTAGACGGCGAGCGGCCCGCTCGGACCCTCGATCACCCGCACCGGGGTGTCGAAGACCTCCGAGAGCACCTCGTCGGTCATGATCTCGGCCGGCGTGCCGAACTCGACGACGGCGCCGTCCTTGACCGCGCAGATGTGGTCGGCGTAGTGCCCGGCGAAGTTGATGTCGTGCAGCACGATCACGATCGTGCGGCCCAGCTCCTCGGCCGCGCGCCCCAGCTGCTGCATCATCTGCACCGAGTGGCGCATGTCGAGGTTGTTGAGGGGCTCGTCGAGCAGCACGACGTCGGTGTCCTGCGTGAGGACCATGGCGACGTACGCCCGCTGCCGCTGGCCGCCGGAGAGCTGGTCGAGGAAGCGGTTCTCCAGGCCCTCGAGGCCGAGGAAGTCGATGGAGCGGCTGATCACCTCCTCGTCGGCGGTGGTCAGCCGGCCGCGGGAGTAGGGGAAGCGCCCGAACGCGACGAGCTGACGGACGGTCAGCCGGGTCACGTAGTGGTTCTCCTGGCGCAGGATCGAGACCACCTTGGCCAGGTCGCGCGACGGCGTGCTGGCCACGTCGTAGCCGGCGATCTCGATGACGCCCTCGTCGATGCCGAGCAGGCGCCCCACCATCGTCAGCAGCGTCGACTTGCCGGCGCCGTTGGGCCCGACCAGGGCGGTGATGCCGCCGGTCGGGATGGTGAGGTCGACGGGCCCGATCACCGCGTCGCGGGCGTAGCTCTTGCGGACACCGGACAGCGTGATCACAGACGGCCCTTCCTCAGGACGACGAGCAGGAACACCGAGCCGCCGACCAGCTCGATGATGATGGAGACCACGCCCTGGGCGTAGAAGACGTGGCGCATCACGAAGTACGCCCCCGCCAGCACCACGAAGCCCGACAGCACGGCGACGGGGAAGACGTAGCGGTGGTCGTGGGTGCCGGCGAACTGGTAGGCCAGCGTCGCGACGAGGAACCCGAAGAACGTCATCGGCCCGACCATGGCCGTCGAGACGGCCATCAGCACCGAGACGAGGAACAGCACCACCATGGTCTCGCGACGGTGCGCGATGCCGAGGCTGGTCGCGCTCTCGCGTCCGAGCGCGACCACGTCGAGGCGCCGCGAGCGCAGCAGCAGCAGGAGCCCCGCCCCCAGCGCCAGCGGGATCGCGATCGGCAGGTAGTCGGGGTCGGCGTTGGAGACCGACCCGAACAGCCGCGCGGCGAGGATGTCGAACTCGCTGGGGGTCAGCAGCCGCTGCATGAAGGCCGAGACCGACGCGAGCCCGCCGCCGATGACGATGCCGATCAGCAGCATCACGTGCAGGTTGCCGTAGCGGCCCGAGAGCAGCCAGCCGTAGAGGACGAGCGCGAAGCCCACCATCAGGGCGACCTGGAGCACGAACTGCCCGACCCCGCGGATCGCGACCAGCCCGGCCACGCCGAGGAAGTACACGGCCGAGGTCTGCACGGCGACGTAGAGCGCCTCGAAGCCCATGATCGACGGCGTGATGATCCGGTTGCTGGTCACCGTCTGGAACGCCACCGTCGCCAGCGCCTGGCACACGGCGACGAGCGCCATCACCACCAGGTTGGTGGCCCGCAGCTCGGCGATCAGCCAGAAGCCGCGCGTGCCGAACGGCATCGGGTTGTCCCAGGCCAGCAGGCCGAACCCGAACCCGACGGCCAGGACCACCAGGACGGCGAGCACGAGCCAGTAGCGACGGCGTACGCCCGGTGCGTCCAGCGCCCCGGAGGCCCGCCGGCTGCGCGGGGCGCTCGCGGCCACGAGGTCCGCCGGCGACGTGGACGCCTCAGCCACGACGCCGCTGCCGCAGGAGGAGGCCGATGAACACGACCGCACCGACCACGCCGAGGACGAGGGAGACGGGCACCTCGAACGGCGCGATGATCGTGCGGCCGACGAGGTCGCAGACCGTGACGATGCCGACCCCGAGCAGGCAGACCCACGGGAGGTTGCTGCGCAGGTCGTCGCCGCGGAACATCGAGACGATGTTGGGCACGACGAGCCCGAGGAACGGCAGGTTGCCGACGACGACGGTGACGATGCCGGTCGCGACGGCGATGAGGCCGGTGCCCAGCAGGATCATCCGGTCGTAGTCCACCCCGACGTTGGTCGCGATCTCCTCGCCCAGGCCGGCGACGGTGAGCCGGTCCGCCAGGACGAAGACCGCGACGACGACGAGGGCGACCAGCCAGAGCACCTCGTACTGCCCGCGCAGCACCGACGTGAAGCTGCCCGCGAACCACACGCCGAGGTTCTGCAGCATGTTGGTCTGCAGGGCGACGAAGGTGGACACCGCGCTGACCACCGCGCCGAGCATGATGCCGACGATGGGCACGATCAGCGACGAGCGCAGGGTGACCTGGCGCAGGAACGCGAAGAACACCATGGTGCCGACGAACGCGGCGAGCACGGCGCCGAGCATCCGCTCGGTCAGGCTGGCCTGGGGCACGAGGATCATCACGGTCAGCAGGCCGAGGCCGGCCCACTCCGTCGTGCCCGTGGTGCTGGGCTCGACGAAGCGGTTCTGGGTGAGCATCTGCATCACCAGGCCCGACATCGCCATCGCGGCGCCGGCCAGCACCAGCGCGACGGTGCGCGGGATGCGGGTGATCGCGAACATCTCGCCGCCGCGCTCACCGCCGAAGACGTCGTAGACGCCGGTCAGCAGCGAGGCGACGAGCAGCAGCCCGACCACCACCACCCCGACGACCAGCCAGGGGTCGAGCAGTCGACCGGGCGTACGCGTGGGGGTCGCGGTCTTCTCCACCATCAGGTTCGTCCTCGTCACGCACCGGGCCTCCGGTCACGGGCGGGTGCCCGTGGCCGGAGGCCGTCGGTGGTGCGTCAGGCGGCGCCCTCGAGGGCGTCGGCGAAGCCGTCCAGGAACTCGATGTAGGTCTGGATGCCCTCGTTGAGGTAGGTGTCGGTGGGCATGTAGACGATCTGGTCCTCCTCGACGGCGGGGACGCCGGCCAGCGCCTGCGAGCCCTCGATGGCCTCGGCGGCCGGGACGTACGACCCGTCCTGCGTGGTCAGCGGCGCGTCGCGGTCGAGCACGAGGATCCAGTCGGGCTCGGCGCTGGCGATGGCCTCGACGGAGATGTCGTCGCCCTGGTGGTCGTCGGAGGAGCCGTCCACCTCGAGCGCGGGACTGAGGCCCAGCAGGTCGAAGACCGGGCCGAGGGTGCGACCGACGCCGGGCGCGAGGTAGCCGATCTCGCCGGCGGAGACGTTGACGGCCATCACGGTGTCGGCGGCGTCGTACGCCGCGGCGGCACGCTCGACGGCCGCGTCGAGCTCGTCGGCGAGCGCCTGCGCCTCGTCCTGCTTGTCGAAGATCTCGCCCAGGACGGTGACCTGGCGCTTCAGCTCCTCGTCGAGGGGCTCGCCCTCGCGCGGGTCGAGCGAGACGATCGCGGCGTCGGGGGCGAGGGAGGCGAAGTCCTCCTGGTAGTCGGCGAAGCGCTGGCCGTTGACGATGAGGTCGGGCTCGGCGGCGACGACGGCCTCGAGGTCCGGCTCCGTGTGGAGGCCCAGGTCGACGATCCCGTCGTCACCGAAGTAGCCGCTCGACTCGGGGATCAGCGGCACCGGTGCGGCGACGAGCTCGACGCCCCAGTCCGACAGCGTCTCGAAGAGGCGGTTGTCGGTCGCGACGACCCGGCTCGGCGGGGAGGCCACCTCGACGGTGCCGAAGTTGTCCTCGACCTCGATGGTCGCGGCGTTCGGGTCGGCCTCCGCGTCCTCCGAGGCGCAGCCGGCGAAGGCCAGCGGGGCGACGGCGACGAGCGAGAGCAGTGCGGCCTTGCGAGAGATCACGAGAGACGTCCTCCGGGAGGGGGCAGGGGCCCTGCCGCTCCACATGAGGGCAGGCATGCCTAACTTAGTACAGCCTTACTCCGCGCGCGCTGTGAGGGTCGTCGCGCTTTGGCGGCACCGAGCACGCTGTTCTCATGACCGAGCCCAGCTCCCCGTCGTCCTCGCCCACGCCCCCGCCCCACGTGGTCGTCCTGTTCGGCGCCACCGGCGACCTCGCCAAGCGCAAGCTGTTCCCCGCCCTGCTGCGGCTCGCCGCGTCGGGCTGGCTGCCCGAGGGCTACCGCGTGATCGGCTCGGGGCGGCACTCGCCGGGCAGCGACGACGAGTTCCGCGAGCAGGTCCGCGAGGGGCTGACCGAGGCCGCCGACGACGACGAGCGCGAGGCGATCGAGCCGCTGCTCGAGCGACTGACCTTCCAGACGTCCTCGGCCGACGACGGCGCCGACCTCGCGGCCGCCGTGGGCAAGGCCGAGGAGGAGGTCGCCGACGAGGCCGGGGTGGCGGTCGACGAGGTGCGCCGGCTCGTCTACCTCTCCGTCCCGCCGTCGGCGATGACCGACATGATCGGCATGCTCCAGCGCGAGGAGCTCGTCGAGCGGGCCCGGCTCGTGGTCGAGAAGCCGTTCGGTCTCGACCTCGCCACCGCCGAGGAGCTCGACGCCGCGCTGCTGGACGCCGTCGACGAGGAGCAGGTCTTCCGCATCGACCACTTCCTGGGCAAGGAGGCGGTGCAGAACATCCTCGCGCTGCGCTTCGCCAACGGGTTGTTCGAGCCGGCCTGGGACCGCCGCTCCATCGCCTCGGTGCAGATCGACGTGCCCGAGAGCCTCACCATCGAGGGCCGGGCGTCGTTCTACGAGTCCACCGGGTGCCTGCGCGACATGATCTCGACCCACCTGTGCCAGCTGCTCGGCTTCGTGGCGATGGAGGACCCGGGCTCGTTCACGGCGCAGGCGGTGCGCGACACCAAGGCCGCGCTGTTCCGCGACCTGCGCCCCCTGGACCCCGAGCGCGTGGTGTTCGGGCAGTACGAGGGCTACCGCGACGAGGACGACGTGGACGACGACTCGGACGTCGAGACGTTCGTCGCGGCCGAGGTCTTCGTGGACAACGACCGCTGGGAGGGCGTGCCCTTCCTGCTGCGCACCGGCAAGGCGCTGGCCGAGGGCCGGCGCACGATCACGCTGCGCTTCCGCGATCCCGCCTCCGACATGTTCGAGGAGCCGTCCTGCGGCAACGAGCTGGTCCTCGAGCTGACCGACGAGCCGCAGATCCAGGTCGACGTGCGCGCCAAGCGCCCGGGACCCGCCTTCGACATCACGATGGCGACGATGGCCCTCGAGGTCCGCGGCAACGGCGACGACGTCTTCCCGCTCGAGGCCTACGAGCGGCTCCTGCTCGACGTGCTCCGCGGCGAGCAGACCCTCTTCACCCGCTCCGACGAGGTCGAGCGGCTCTGGGAGGTCTGCCAGCCCGTGCTGGACTCGCCGCCGCAGGTGCAGGCGTACGCCCAGGGCTCCTGGGGTCCGCAGGCCGCGCTCGACCTCGCGCCGGGCGGCTGGCGGCTCGGTGGTTGAGTCGCGCACGGCGGGCGACGCGCCCGACATCGCCGCGCACGGGATCATCGGGGACCTGCGCTCCGCGGCCCTGGTCTCGACCGACGGCACGATCGACTGGTTCTGCCCGCAGCGCTTCGACGCCCCCAGCGTGTTCGCCGCGATCCTCGACGAGGAGCACGGCGGGGCGTGGCGCCTCGCCCCCACCGGCGAGGTGACGCGCACGCAGCAGTACTACCTGCCCGACACCGCCGTCCTCGTCACCCGCTTCCTCACCCCCGACGGCGTGATCGAGGTGCAGGACTTCATGCCCGTGCTGAAGGCGCACGACGAGGAGCACCGCCAGCGCCTGGTACGCCGGGTGTCCGCGGTCCGCGGCACCGTCCCGTTCCGCACCGTCGTCGACGCACGCCACGACTACGGCCGCACGGAGGCGGAGCCCGAGGAGCTCGACGGCGGCGTGCTGCTGCCCGACGGCCACGTCGACCTCGTGCTGACCTCCACCCACGACCTGGTCGTCGACGGCGGGCTGGTCGGCGCCGAGGTCACGCTGCACGACGGGGAGTCGGCGCTGTTCGTGCTCGAGGTCCTGGAGAAGGGCACCCAGCCGTCACCCGACGTCGTCGACGACACCGACGACCTGCTGGACGCCACGACGGCGTACTGGCGCGGCTGGCTGGAGCGCTCGACGTACGCCGGACGCTGGCGCGGCACCGTCGAACGCTCCGCGATCACCCTCAAGCTGATGTGCCACGAGCCGACCGGCGCGGTGATCGCCTCGCCGACCACGAGCCTGCCGGAGGAGATCGGCGGCGAGCGCAACTGGGACTACCGCTACGTGTGGATCCGGGACGCCGCCTTCACCCTCTACGGCCTGCTGCGCCTCGGCTTCACCGACGAGGCGGCCGCCTTCGTGCACTGGCTCTCGCGGCGCATCGGCGAGGCGGACCCCGAGGACCCGGCGTACGAGGCCCTCGGCCCCCTGCGGGTCCTCTACACGATCGACGGCGAGGTGCCGACCGAGGAGCACTCGCTCGACCACCTCAGCGGCCACCGCGACTCCCGACCGGTGCGGGTCGGCAACGCGGCGGTCGAGCAGCTGCAGCTCGACATCTACGGCGAGCTGATCGACTCGGTCTACCTGTTCGACAAGTACGGCTCGGGGATCAGCCACGACGGCTGGTGCGACCTCGTCACCGTCCTGGAGTGGGTGCTGGAGAACTGGGACCGCGACGACCACGGCATGTGGGAGATCCGCGAGGACCCGCGCCCGCACACCACCTCGCGCCTGATGTGCTGGGTCGCCGTCGAGCGGATGATCCGGGTGGCCCGCAAGCGCGGCCTGCCCGGCGACATCGCGGCCTGGGGCCACGTGCGCGACGAGATCTACGGCCGGATCATCGAGGAGGGGTGGAACGAGGAGCTCGGCTCCTTCACCCAGACCGAGGGCTCCGACGTGCTCGACGCCGGCCTGCTGCTGATGCCGCTCGTGAAGTTCTGCGCGCCCGGCGACCCGCGGTTCCTCGGCACGCTCGAGGCCGTCGAGGACCACCTCGTCACCGACTCGCTGGTGTTCCGCTACGACCCCGGCGCCGACGGCTCCACCGACGGGCTGGACGGCGAGGAGGGCACGTTCTCGATGTGCTCGTTCTGGTACGTCGAGGCGCTCACCCGCGCCGGTCGGCTCGACGACGCGCGCCTCGCCTTCGAGAAGATGCTGACCTACGGCAACCACGTCGGCCTCTTCGCCGAGCAGGTCGGCCTGACGGGCGAGCAGCTGGGCAACTTCCCGCAGGCCTTCACCCACCTGTCGCTGATCAGCGCCGCGACCAACCTGGACCGCTCGCTGGGGTGAGGGGCGGGCCGGCGGGCGGCCTGCCCCCTCAATCTCGCCCCCTCCCCCGCGAAGAAAACGCGGACGACCGACGAGAGAACGCGGACCCCGCCGGCCGTCCGGGCCCGCTCCGTCCGCGTTCTCTTCCGCCCGGTCCGCGTTTTCCCCTCCGTGCCGGGTCCACCCGGCCTCGGACGGCACGGCCTGCACGTCGCTCTTCGACTGAGCCGCCCGGCGCGCTGGCTACCCTGACCCGGTGCCCCCACCGCCCCGCCGCACCGCCAAGGCCGAGGCCACGCGCGCCACGATCGTCGCCGCCGCGCGCCGGCTCTTCCGCGAGGGCGGGTACGACGCGACCACGATGCGCGCCGTCGCCGACGCGGCCGGGGTGTCCCTGGGCAACGCGTACTACTACTTCGCCTCCAAGGAGCACCTCGTCCAGGGCTTCTACGACCAGCTCTCCGCCGAGCACCTCGAGGCCGTGACGATCGTGCTCGCCGAGGAGCCGGCGTTCTCGGCGAGGCTGGCCGGGGTCCTGGAGCGCTGGGTCGACGTCGCGGCGCCGTACCACGACTTCGCGACCACCTTCTTCCGCAACGCGGCCGACCCGCGCAGCCCGCTCTCGCCGTTCTCGCCCGAGTCGGCCGCCGCGCGGGAGGCCACGGTGGCCATCCACCGCGAGGTGCTCGCGGGCGCCGACCTGCGGGTGCCTCCGGCGCTGCGCGAGGACCTGCCCGAGCTGCTGTGGCTGCTGCAGATGGGGGTCGTGCTGTTCTGGGTGTACGACTCCTCGCCCGACCAGGCGCGCACCCGCACCCTGATCCACGGCGTCGTGCCGGTCGTCGACCGGCTGATCCGGCTCACGCGGCTGCCCGTGGCGCGCGGCATCGCGGGCGACGTGGTCGCCCTTGTGCGCTCGGTGCGCGCCGGGTAGCCGCTCGGACGGCCACCCGGCGCCTACCCGGCGCCCGGGGCCGGCCGGTCGGCGACGCGGCCGTCCCGGTACCAGACCGCGAAGGCCAGCGCTGAGGCCGTCGAGATGGTCGGGTGGCACCCGTTGGGCGCCCGCGAGACCAGCGGTGACGTGCCCAGGTCGCGGAGGCGGCGGACGGTCGCGGGGCTGCACCCCGCGACCCGGGCGGCGAGGTCCAGGCTGCACCAGCCGTCCTCGCCGCGGTCAACGGGCGCGTCGTACCGGGTCCTCACGAGCTCGACGCCTCGCCGTCCGCCGGCCCCGGCCCGGCGTCCAGGGGACGTGCGACCGGACGCTGCCGGGTGGTGAGCAGCGCAGCGCGGCGTTCGGCGAAGGCCGTGAACATCGCCGGGTGGGTCGTGATCCAGAAGCGCCCCTCCTCCACGCCCTCGAAGATGGCCTCGGCCGCGTCGTCGGCCGACAACCCCTCGTCCCGGACGTACCTCCTCAGCACCTCGCGGTACTCGTCCGCCTCGGGGTCCGCCGCGGAGGCGGTGTCGAAGATCGCGGTGTCGACCGGCCCGGGGAGCACCACGTGCACCCCGATCCGGGACCCGACCTCGTCCAGGTCCAGGCGCAGGCACTCGGTCAGGGCGAGGACCGCGTGCTTGCTGGCGTTGTACGCGGCCTGGCGCGCGGGCCCGGAGGCGACGGCCGCGAGCGACGCCACGTTGACGATCGTGCCCGCAGGACCGGGCTGGTCGAGCATGCGCGGCACCGCTGCGCTCAGCCCGTTCACGACCCCGAGGACGTTGACGTCGAGCAGCCGGCGCCACTGCTCCTCGGACGTCTGCCACGCCAGGCCCGTCGCCTCGACGGCGGCGTTGTTGACCAGCAGGTCGAGCCGTCCGTGGCGCTCCACGACGAGGTCGACGGCTGCGGCGACCTCGGCGGCCACGGTGACGTCCGCGGCCAGGACCTGGATCGCCCACCCGCGAGCCACCGCCAGGTCGCGGAGCGCCGCGAGGGACGCCCCGTCGACGTCCGTCGCGACGACGGCGAACCCGCGTGCGGCCGCTGCGACCGCCACGGCACGACCGATGCCCGAGCCTGCGCCGGTGACGAGCGCGGACCGGGTCACGGCGCGGCCGCCAGCCGGGGAGCACCGTCGGGTCCGGCCCCGAGGACGGCCGTGCCCATGGTGAGCTCGGTCAGGTCGTCGGGCGACATGGTGCTCGTGTCGAACACCCCGATGCAGCGCCCCGCGACGAGCACGGCGACCCGGTCGCACAGGGCGATCAGCTCCTCCGACTCGGTCGCCACGACCAGGACCCCCGCCCCGTCGGCGGCGGCCCGCCGGACGATGTCGTGGATCGTCTGCTTGGCACCCACGTCGACGCCCTGCGTCGGTTCGTCGAGGACGATCACGTCGGGCTCGAGGCGCAGCGCCCGCGCCAGCACCACCTTCTGCTGGTTGCCGCCGCTGAGGTTCGCGAGCCGGGCCTCCGGGTCGCGCGGCTTGACCTCGAGGTCGGCCAACCACCGCGAGGTCTGGTCCCGCTCGCGCGAGCGCCGCAGGCCCAGCGGTCCGTAGACGTCCCGCAACCGCGCGATGGTGAGGTTCTCCCGCAGGGTCATGTCCACGAAGGCGGCGTTCGCGAGCCGGTCGGCGGGCACGTACGCCATGCCCGCGGCCAGCGAGACGACCGGGTCCGTACGCCCGAGCGGGCGCCCTGCCACCCGGACCTCCCCCGTCCGCTCCAGGGCACCGAAGACGAGGCGGCCGACCGACTCCCGCCCGGACCCCGTCACGCCCGCCACCCCGACGATCTGCCCGCGACCGACCTCGAGGTCGAGCGGTTCCAGACCGGCGCCCGCGAGCCCGCGCAGCTCGAGCACGCCGTCGCCCGGTTCCGGGCTCGACACGTCGCTCGCGGTGTGGCTGCCCGGCATCTCCAGGTCCCGCCCGATGGTCAGGCGCACCAGCGCGGGCTCCGTCAGCGTGGCGACGTCGCGCGTCGCCACGAGCCCCCCGTCCTTCAGCACCGTGACGCGGTCGCACAGGCCGAGGATCTCGGGGAAGCGGTGCGACACGTAGACGACCGCCACCCCGGCCTCGTTGACGGACCTCACGACGCGGAAGAGGCGCTCGGCCTCGGCCGCGGGCAGGGACGCCGTCGGCTCGTCGAGGACCAGCACCCGCGCGCCGTCCTCGTACCCCCCGACGGCCCGGGCGATGGCGATCCCGGTCCGCTCGGAAGCCCGCAGCTGGGCCACGGGCCTGGTCAGGTCGAAGTCGTACCCGAGCCGACCGAGCAGCTCCCTGCCCGCCTCCGCCTCGGCCCGCCAGGAGATCGACCCCAGCCGCGAGCGGCGGTACCCCCGTCCCAGGGCGAGGTTGTCGAGCGCGCCGAGCGACGGCACCAGGCCGAGGTCCTGGTGCACGAACCTGAGGCCGACCTCCGCGGCGGTGGGCCCGTCGCCGAGGGCGAACGGGGCGTCGTCGAGCCAGGCCCTCGCCCCGTCGTCGGGCTGGTGGTAGCCGGCCAGCACCTTGATCAGGGTCGACTTGCCGGACCCGTTCTGGCCGACGAGGCCCATCACCTCCCCCGCGCGCACCTCGAAGGCGACGTCGTCGAGCGCCTTGGTGCCGGCGAAGGACTTGCTCAGGTTCTCGATCCGCAGCAGCGGTCGGGCCGTCCCGGTCCCCATCAGACCAGCGACTTCTGCTGGCCGGAGCGGACGGCCAGGGCGACGGCGATGATCAACGCCGCCCCGTTGAACAGGTCGTCCACCCAGAACGGAGCGCCGATCAGCTGCACCCCCTTGACCCCCGTGGCCAGGACGTACACGGCCACCAGCGTGCCGAGCACGTTGACGTTGCCCTGGCGGAACTGCGTGGCGCCCAGGAAGGCGGCCGCGAAGGCGGGCAGCAGGTAGGGCGTGCCGGCATCGAGGGAGGCCGAGCCGATCCGCATCACGAACACGATCCCGGCGACGGTCGCGATGACCGCCGACACCACGAGGGCGATCGTGGTCAGACGGTCGACCCGGACGCCTGCCAGCCGCGCGGCCTCCTTGTTGGAGCCGGCGGCGTAGAGGTAGCGACCGGTCTGCCGCAGCTCGAGGACGTACCACATCGCTGCGGCGATGAGGAACATGTAGACCACCGAGAGCGGGATGGAGAGGACCTCGTGGCGACCCAGGTCGGTGAAGCCCTCGGGGATGCCGGTGACGATCTGCTGGCCGCCCGTCACCCACTGGATCCCGGCGATGAGGATCGACCCCGAGCCCAGCGTCGCGATGAACGAGTTCACCTTGAGCCTCACCACGACGAAGGCGTTGACGAGGCCGATCGCCACCCCGACGAGCAGCGTCAGCACCATGGCGGTGACCACGCCCGTCTCGAGCTTCGAGAGGAAGGTCGCGACCAGCACGATCCCCATGCCCATCGAACCGGCGATGGACAGGTCGAACTGCGCGGCCGCGATCGGCATCAGCAGCGCGAGCGCCATGATCGCGGTGATCGCCTGGCCGGCGAGCACGGTGCGGAACGTGTTGACGGTGAGGAACGTGTCCGGCACGAGGATGCCGAAGACGAGGATCAGGACGGCCCAGATGAAGAGCAGGCTGACGTTGCTGAGGCTGAGGAACCGGGCCGGGCGCCGGGGCGCCGGCGCGGGTCCGGCCGCGCGGCCCTCGGCCGCCGGGGTGTCGACGACGGTCATCGTTCGGTGCTCCTTGTGTTCTCGGTCGTGGTCCGGCGCGGCACTCAGTCGACCTGCCAGAGCGCGAGGAACTGCTCCGACATGTCGGCCGGGAGGTCGAACAGCAGCTCGTCCTCGGACTGGCCCTCGACGGTGTCCGCCGTGACGAGGCGCAGCGGCATCTCCCACCGCTCGATCTGGGGGTCGCCGTTGAAGTGGCGCACGAAGGCGTCGACGGCCTGCCAGTTGAAGTAGGTCACCGAGAACTGCACGTACCCGTGCTCGGTGCCGTTGCGCACGTTCTCCAGCGAGCCCGAGGAGGCGTTCGCCCCCACGACGCGGACCTGTTCCGCCACCCCTGCCTCACGCAGGGCCGCGGGCACTCCCCCGGTCATCACGGAGTCGGCGAACGCCACGTAGTTGACGTCCGCGTTCCGCTGGACCTCGCTGACGACGATGCTGGGCATGTTGGTGCCGATGTCCGAGACCTGCGTCGTGACGACCTCGGCGCTGCAGGAGGAGCACTCCTCCTCGATCGTCTCCGCGGCGGTGGCGATGATCTGCTGCCCGATGGGGAAGTTCGCCATCTCGAACAGGAGCACGTTCGCGTCGCCGCCGCTGTCCGAGATGATGTAGTTGCCCAGGACCTCGCCGACCGTCGTGAACTCCGGGATGCCGTCCTGCACGGCGATGATGGGACCCTCGGCCTCGTCCGGGCTCGCGCCCAGGACGATCGGGATGCCGGCCGCCTCGGCCTCGCCGTAGGCGGCCTCGAAGGTGGCGCTCGGGACGCCGTTGATCGCGATGCCGTCGACGCCCTGCTCGATGGCGTACCGCACCTTGGCGAGGACGTCCTCCGGGGTGCCGTCGAACGGGATGGCCAGACCCTCCCACCCGATGGCCTCCGCCGCGGCGACCCCGGCCTCCTGCGACTTGATGCAGACCTCGACGTTGCAGCTGAGGAACGCGATCGTCCTGCGACCGCTCGGCGGTGCGCTGACCGGGGTGTCCGCGCCGATGGAGGTCGGTGCGGCGCGGTAGGGCTCGACGGCGGCCGAGGCGGCGTCGAGCTGCTCCTGCGAGGCGGGCGGACCGGCCGCGTCCGAGCCGGCGCTGCACGCTGCGAGCACGCTCGCGGCGAGCACGGTGGAGGCGGCCACTGCGGCGGCCCTGGTGCGGGGGGAGATGGGGGACACGACGTTGCTCCTCGGTGAAGGCGGCGGTGGGTCCCGGAACCCGCGGCCGGCTGTGATCTGCGTCTCACGAAGTAAGCGATCGCTGATCAGGGATGTAAAGCGAACTCGGGCCTCTCCGCGCTTTTCGGCGAACCCGCGGCGCGGAAACCGCCGTGTGGCGCCGCTCCTGCCGCGTCTCCGCGCTTTCCGGCTATCGCCTCGCCGCCCGGTCCGCGGACGTGCGAACGGCGCCCGCGCCGGGTGCGGCGCGGGCGCCGTCGTCGACGGAGCCGGGTGGCGGGAGCCGGGTGGCGGGTCAGGCGCCCCCGAGGGCACGGCGCCGCGTCACCGACGGGAGCTCGCCGTACTGCCGGCGGTAGTGGTCGGCGAAACGCCCCATGTGCAGGAAGCCCCAGCGCTGGGCGATCTGGTTGACGGTCGGACCGGGCGGCGCGGCGTTCAGGTCGTCGAAGACCCGACGCAGGCGCACGTCGCGCACGTGGCTCATGGGCGAGGTGTCGAGCTCCCGCCGGAAGCCCTCCTGCAGCGAGCGCACGCTGAGGTGCACGCGGTTCGCCAGCGAGAGGGCCGACCACGGAGCCGCGGGGTCCTCCTCGACCAGCTCGATCGCCCGGGCCACGCCCTGCACCGTCGAGCTGCGCGAGCGCTGTTCCATGACGTCGCTCAGCGAGTGCCGGTGGGCCAGCAGCAGGCCCTCGACCAGGAGGCGTTCGAAGTGGTGCCGGGTGACGGTCTCCTGGATCAGGCCCGAGTCGGCCTCCAGCTCCCCCGCCAGCAGGTTGACGAGCCGCCACCAGCTGCGGCCTCCCGGGGAGGTCAGGTCCATCTTGGGCTCGAACACGACCGGCGTCAGGATGTCGCGGCCCAGGAGCGCCTTGGCCTCCGCAGCCACGACGTCCGGCGGCACCATGAAGCACATCAGCGTCGTGCCCGCCGCCCAGTGGGTGTCGGGCACCTGGCCCGGGCCCCACACGGAGGCCCGGCCGGGAGCCACCGTCATCGGTTGCTCCGCGGCGCCGGCGCACACCACGCCGCCCGTCAGCGGCAGCGCCACGTGGTACTGCCCCGACGGCTCCGTGCCGTACAGGCGGCTCGGCTTGCGGACGTGCAGCCGACCCGCGACGACGTGGGTCAGCTGCGCGGCGTCGAGCGTGAACTCGAACGACTGACGTGAGCCGACCTCGATGTGGCTCGGCTCGTAGGTGCTCGACACCGTCGACTCCGCGACCTCGCGGTCGTCCGTGCGCAGCACCCTCTTCACCAACGCGCTACTCATTCCGCACCGACCAATCTCCTTCGGTCAGCCCGCGTCCGAGTCGGTCTGTGCCGTGGCTTCCGTCGCGACCTCGAGGTGTGCCCGCACCCGACCGCTGTCGTCGACCCATCCGTGCCGCTCGGCGTACGCGATCATCCCGTCGAGGCGGTCCAACCAGGCTCGATCGACCACCTCTCCGGCCAGCTCGACCAGGACGTCGCGATCCACCCACGTGTGATGCGGAACACTAATCCGAACACTGAACGCAGAGAAGTCCTCCGGGTCCACGAGTTCCGTGCGCGGGGGCACCTGGGCGTGGTCGATCACGATGCGCACGTCGCCTCCCCCGTCCGGGGACGTCCCGCGCTCACCACAGGTCGCTCTCGTGGCTGTGGAAGTCCGGCAGGACGACGCGGCCCTTCGCGCCGCGCTCCTCGGCGAACCGACCGAAGGCGCCGGCGTGGTAGGCCAGCGGGGTCGTGCGTCGGCCGAGCCGGATGGACAGGACGTCCGCGAGGAGCACGAGGTGCGTCCCGGAGGGCACGGCCTGGGTGACGCCGCACTCGACGACGGCGTGGTTGCCGGGCAGCACCGCGTGGCCGAGGTGGACCGAGCGCTCGACCTCGATCCCGTCGAGCTTGCCGCGTCCCTTGCCCGCCAGACGGAGCGCGACGTCGATCTGCGAACGCGCCAGGACGTTGACCGTGAAGCTCCCGGTCTCCTGGATCGCGCGACAGGTCTCCGAGCTCCGGTTCAGGCAGACGAGGACGCTGGGCGGGTCGTTCGACAGGGACGAGAACGCGCTGACGGTCGCAGCCAGGTCCCCGTCCGGGGTCCGCGTCGTCACCACGGTCACGCCGGAGGCGAACCGCCCCATCGCCGCGCGGAACCCCGCGTCGGTGACCGTCTCCGGCGCCGTCTCGTTCATCACCGGGGTCATCCCCGCACCTCCTCGCGGAGCGGGCTGGGCGCGGCGCGCAGGGCGAACCCCTCGTAGCCGCGCCGTGCGACGTCCGCGCAGATGTCGCGGTACGCCTTCTGCCCACCCGCCCAGAGGGGGATGCGGCGCCACTTGCCCGGCACGTTGGCGCCGCCGTAGTAGGAGTTCGTGGCGAGCGGGAAGACCGTGCCCTGGATGACCTCCTCGACGCGGTCCGTCCACTCCTTCTGCGCGACCTCCGTCGCCTCGATGACACCCAGCCCGTGCTCGGCGAGGTGGGCGAGGCAGTCGTCGATCCACTCGACGTGCTGCTCGATCGCCACGATCATGACGGCCAGGACGGAGGGGCTGCCGGGCCCGGTCACGGTGAACATGTTCGGGAAGCCGTGGACGGCGAGCCCGAGGTAGGTGGAGGGACCGCCGGCGTCGCGCCACTCGTCCGCGAGGCGTCGCCCGCCCGTGCCGCGGATGTCGATGCGACCCAGCGCGCCGGAGAGCGCGTCGTACCCCACGGCGTAGACGATCGTGTCCGCCTGGTGCACCGTGCCGTCGCTGAGCTCGACGCCGTCGCGGACCACCCGTCGGATCGGGTTGCTCCGCACGTCCACCAGCTCGACGTGCTCCGCGTTGTAGGTCTCGAAGTAGTTCGTGTCGCAGCAGAGCCGCTTGGCCGCGATCGGGTGGTCCGTGGGGATCAGCAGCTCCGCGGTCGCCGGGTCCGAGACCTTCTCGCGGATCCGGTCACGGACGAAGTCCGCCAGCAGCGTGTTGGCGGCGACGTCCGTCATCGTGTCGACGAAGGCGACGTTGAAGATGGGGGCGCCACCGAACTCCCAGCGCCGACGCATCTCGTCCTGCGCCTCCTCGGCGCCGTACGTGTGCGCGCTGCGCGGGTTCACGTCGACGGTGACTCCGCTGGGCGAGTCCCGCTGGGCCTGGCGGTGGGCCGGGTAGACGGCCTTGCGGCGCGCGACCTCCTCGGCGTCCAGCGGCCGGTTGCGCGCCGGGATGCTGAAGTTGGGGGTGCGCTGCAGCACGGTGACGGCGGCGGCGGTCTCCGCGATGACGGGGATGGACTGCACCCCGCTGGACCCGGTGCCGATGACCACGACGCGACGGCCGTCGAACGACACCTCCTCGTGGGGCCAGCGCGAGGTCTGGTACCACTCGCCGCCGAAGGTCTCGAAGCCCTCGAAGGGCGGGTCGAGCGGCGCGGACAGGCTGCCCGTCGCGAACACGACGTACTGCGCGTCCAGGGTCTCGCCCGTCTCGAGGACGACGCTCCACCGGGCCCGCTCCTCGTCGTAGGTCGCGGCGCTCACGGTCGTCGACAACCGCACGTCGCGACGCAGGTCGAACCGCTCGGCCACGTGGTGGATGTAGGAGAGGATCTCCGGCTGGGCCGGGTAGAGCTCGCTCCACGTCCACTCCTGGTCCAGCTCCGGCGAGAACGAGTAGGAGTAGTCCATGCTCTCGACGTCGCAGCGGGCGCCGGGGTAGGCGTTCCAGTACCAGGTGCCCCCGATGTCGGGGGCCGCCTCCACGACCTGCACGGCCAGGCCGCGGCCGCGCAGTCGGTGCAGCGCGTAGAGGCCGGCGAGGCCCGCGCCCACCACGACGACGTCGAACCTCGACGCGCTCGATCCGGCTTCAGTCATTGGTCGTGCCTCCTCGGTGGTCGTGCCGCAGCAGGACCTTGATGTGGGGGGTCGCCGGGTCGCGGAGGTCGGCGAAGACGCTCGCTGCCTCGGCGACCGGGGCGATGCGGGTGATGAGCTCGTCCGCCGGAACGGCACCGGAGGCGAGCAGCTGGACGGCGGTCTGGAAGTCGCGGCGGGAGTAGCCGGCCGATCCGACGATCTCGACCTCGCGGAGGATGGCGCTCTCCGCGTCGAGCTGCACCGGAGGGCCGAGGCCGACCAGGACGACGCGCCCGCCGCGGCGCACGGCGCCCAGCTGCAGCGCGACGGCCCCGGGCGAGCCCGTGCAGTCGACGAAGGTGGCGACGTCCCGCTCCCGGAGGGCGGCGTCCGTGCCCTCCTCGGGCTCCAGCACGGGCAGTCCCAGCGACGCGGCGCGGTCGCGGCGTCCCCCGTTCACCTCGAGCACGTGGACGTTCCGCCGCCCCTGGGCCCGCAGCACGAGGGCCACCAGGACCCCGATGGGGCCGGCGCCGACGACCACCACGAGGTCGTCGAGGTCCCCGGCCACCTTGCCGGCCGCCCGGCAGGCGACCGCGACGGGTTCGGCGAGCGCTCCCTGCTCGAGGGTCGCACCGGCCGGCAGCGGCACGACGGACGTCTCGTCGGCGACGACCGTCGACGCCAGGCCCCCCGGTCGCTGGACGCCGATGACGCTGCCGAGGTGTCCGCCCGAGGCGCACAGGTTCTCGCGGCCGGTGGTGCAGCTGCGGCACGTCCCGCAGCTCTCGTAGGGGAGGACCGCGACGGCGTCCCCCACGCTCACCGCGGTGACCTGCGGGCCGACCGCCCGGACCACGCCCGAGAGCTCGTGGCCCAGGACGGAACGCGTCGGGAAGGACGGGTCCTCGAGCATGTGGAGGTCGCTGCCGCACACCCCGCAGAACGCGACGTCCACGGCCA
This sequence comes from Nocardioides imazamoxiresistens, assembly GCF_032378595.1. Lineage (NCBI taxonomy): Bacteria > Bacillati > Actinomycetota > Actinomycetes > Propionibacteriales > Nocardioidaceae > Nocardioides > Nocardioides imazamoxiresistens. Next base: position 42,436 of record NZ_JAVYII010000004.1, on the reverse strand, counting down.
CGTCGGTCCCCCCGGTCCGGGGCGCGTCGCGGTCCGCGGGGGCCAGCCCCCGGTCCTCGGTGATCTCGATGACCCGCATGACGGCCTCAGTCCGCGTCGGCGACGACCGGGCGGTCGGTCCACCAGCTCGGGGGCCAGATCTCGCTGCCCTCCATCACGCCGTCGACGAGCCGACGGCGACGCACCTGCTCCTCCGAACGCCGGAACGCCGGCGCGACGTAGCGCATGAAGAGCTCGTTGGAGCGGCGCCACTTGTCGGCGGTGACCCAGTTCCGGTCGTTGAGCACCAGGGTCCCGAAGGAGCCGACCTGCTCGCGCAGCTCCTGGATCTGGCGGATGCAGTCCTCCGGCGAACCGACGATCATCGGCAGGTTCTCGACGAGGTACTCGAGGGTCAGGACGTCGTCGGACTCGGTCGGGTCGGCCTTCAGCAGTGCGCCGGCGCCGAGCCCGATGATGTAGTCGTACGAGCGCCGGGCGGCCTCGCGCAGCTCCTCGATCGCGGCCTTCTTGCTGTCGGCGACGTAGACCTCACGCAGGATCCGCCAGTCGCGGCGGGCCTCGAGCGGGTCGCGGCCGGCCTCCTTCGCGCCCCGGTCGATGGCCTCTCCCTGGGTGCGCAGGGTCAGCGGCCCGTCGGTGGGGCCGTCGGGGCGGACGTAGTACATGCTCATGGCGCCGTAGCCGTTGCGGCCGCACAGCTCGTACTTTCCCGGCGAGCGCAGACCGGCGACCGCGATGGGCAGCGGGTCCTGCAGCGGGCGGACCTGCAGCTCACGGTCCTTGAACTGCCAGAACTCGCCGTCGTGCGAGAAGGGCTCGACCGCGTCGAGCAGCTGCGCGACGACCGGCAGCGCCTCCTCGAAGCGCTCCGCCGCCGTGTCCGCCGTGCCGAACAGCGCCTGGTCGAACGGCAGGCCGCCGCCGCCGAAGCCGGCGATGAGCCGCCCGTGCGTCAGGTGGTCGAGGAAGGCCAGGCGCTCCGCGACCAGGAAGGGGTCGTGGTACGGCAGGTTGATCGTGCCGGTGCCCAGCTTGATCCGTGACGTGAGGGCCGAGGCCTTCGCGATGTAGTAGTCGGGCACGGGGACGTTCTCGTACCCGCCGGCGTGGTGCTCGCCGATCCAGAACTCGTCGAAGCCGAGCAGCTCGGCCGTCTGGATCTTCTCGAGGTCCAGGTCGTAGGACAGCGTCCAGTTCTCCCACGGGACGTGCTCCGGCATGGAGAAGATTCCGAACTTCATGTGACAGGTGCTCCTTGGGTAGGGCCCGCTTCAGCGGGTGACGCGGGGGGTGGCGTCGAGGTAGAGGGACGACTCCAGGAACTCGATCCGGATGCCGTCGGGGTCGGTCATGTAGATGACCTTCCCGCCGTCGAGGGGGCCTCCGTCGATGGGGACGACGCGCCGGCTCACGGGCTCCAGCCCCATGCCGACGAGTCGGTCGTAGAGCTCGTCGATGTCGTCGACGTACCAGGCGATGTGGCAGGTGCCGGGGTTCGGGTGGTACGGGTCGACCGGCGTCCGCTCGACGTTCTGGTACTCGATGACCTCCATGTAGGCGTTGGTGCCCGGGAGGCGGAGGACCGCCATGTTCAGCGTCGCCTGGGGGAGGTCGATCGCCTCGCGCGTCGTCGGGTCCTCCACCACCCACTCGGCCACGACCTCCAGGCCGATCTGGTCGCGGTAGAACGGCAGGGACACCGACAGGTCGCGCACCTGGATCCCCACGTGGCTGAACTCGGTGGCCGGGTTCTTCGTGACGTCGGGGGCCGGCGTCGAGGTGCTCTCGGTGGAGGTCATGGGTCTTCCTCTCGTGGGTGGGATGGATCAGACGGCTGCGGTCGTGCGGCGCCGGACGAGGCCGGCCACCTCCTCCGCGGCCTGCTCGCCGAGCGGGCTGACGGCGTGGAGGGTCATGAAGCCGTGGATGGCGCCGGGGTACTCGAGGACGTCGCAGGGGACCCCGGCCGCGGCGAGGCGATCGGCGTACGCGATGCCCTCGTCGTGCAGCGGGTCGTACCCGGCCACGAGCACCACGGCGGGCGCGAGACCGTCCAGGTCGTCGACCCGCAGGACGGAGGCGCGGGGGTCGAACCGGTCACCGTCGCCCACGTAGTGGTCCCAGAACCAGTCCATGTCGGCCGCGGTGAGCAGGTAGCCGTCACCGTTCCTGCGGTACGACTCGCGGGTCAGGTCGGCGTCGAGCACCGGGTAGAGCAGGACCTGCAGGTCCAGCCGCACGCCCGCGTCGCGACTGGCGACGGCGGCGGAGGCAGCCAGGTTGCCGCCCGCGCTGTCCCCCATGACCACGACCGGGTAGGGGTAGGTGGCGGCGGCCCAGGCGACCGCGTCGGCGGCGTCCTCGGCCGGGCCGGGGAAGCGGGTCTCCGGGGCGTGGCGGTAGTTGACGTTGACGACCACCGCGCCGGAGGTCGCGGCGAGGTGGCGGCAGAGCTGGTCGTGGCCCTCGAGGTCCCCGAGCACCCAGCCGCCGCCGTGCAGGTAGACGACGACCGCGACGGGCTCGTCCACGGGCAGGTACGCACGCGCCGGCAGGTCGCCCGCACGGGTGGGCACCGAGAGCTCCTCGACCGCGCGGACCGGCTCCTGCCGCGTCCGCATCGTGCGCAGGAACTCGGCGTTGCCGGTGCGGGCGTCAGCGACGCTGCCCGCCGTGATCGGCGGGGCACCGGCGGCCGCCGCCTGCTCCAGGAAGCCCGCCAGACCGGGGTCGATCGCAGGTCGCATCGCCGCTCCTCGCATGCCGGGCGATCGGGGTGATCGCCGTCACACGAGGATGGGTTCGCTCGGCGCGGGCCTTCAACGGCGAGCGGTCGAATCGCTCCGCACTCTGCGCAAAACGGATAGTCGGGCCGGGGCCCGGCGACGCGTACGGGTCAGCGCAGCGCCCACCGCTGGAACGCCACGCCGCCCGTGAACACGCGCGCCTCGAGCGGGCGCTGCCCCTGCGCGACGAAGCCGTCCGGGAAGAGCAGGCGACCGCGGCCCTGGACGGCCGGGTAGACGAACAGGCGGACCTCGTCGACGAGGCCGGCGGCGAGCAGGGCGTGCGTCAGGCGGATCGAGCCGGTCACGACGATGTCGTCGCCCGGCTGCTCCTTCAGCGCCGCGACCTCGGCGAGGACGTCGCCCGTGACGACCGTGCTGCCGGCCCAGTCAGGGTCGGTGAGGGTCGCGGACACCACGTACTTGTCGATCCGGTTCAGGTAGTCCGTCACCCCGGTCTGGTCGTCGACGCGGTCGCGCCAGAAGCCGCGGAAGTCGGTGAACGTCTGGCGGCCGAGCAGCACGGCATCGGCCTGCGCGTCCTGGCGGTGGCTCTCCTCGACCAGGTCGTCGCTGCCGGTGGTCGGGTCGAACCAGTCGTCGAGCATCTCGATCCGGCCGTCGAGGGTGATGTTCTGGGTCACTGCGAGCGTTCGTGTCATGTCTCCTCCTGGACGTGCCGACCCGTCCGGCCACGTCGACTCATCGCTCGGCGCTACATTCATGGGGTGAGCAGCACGACCGTCTCCGACGAGCTGGACCTGACGCCCGACGAGCTGCGGGAGCTGGAGGCGTACGACGCCCGCCACCGCGACCGCCGCCTCGCCTGGCTGCTGGTCGTCGCCGGCGCCGTCGGCTTCGTGGCCGCGGTGACCCTGCTGCTCGAACGGATCCAGCTGCTGATCGACCCCTCCTACGTGCCCTCCTGCAGCATCAACCCGATCCTCAGCTGCGGCTCGGTGATGACCACGGAGCAGGCGCGGGTCTTCGGGTTCCCGAACCCGGTCATCGGTGTCGCCGCGTTCCCCGTGCTGCTCGCCGTGGGCGCGGGGATCCTGGCGGGGGCCCGGTACGCCGCGTGGTTCTGGCGCGGGCTGCAGCTCGGCGTCGTGCTGGGCGCGGTGTTCGTGGGGTGGCTCGTGTGGCAGAGCGTCTACGAGATCGGGGCCCTGTGCCCCTACTGCATGGTCGTCTGGGCGGTGGTGATCCCGCTGTTCTGGGCCGTCACGCGGCGCAACGTCGACGCGGGCGTCCTCGGCGCGGGCCTGCGCGACTCGGCCGTCGGTCGCGCGCTGCGGTCGTGGTCGGTGCTGGCGACGGCGCTGACCTACCTGCTCGTGATCGCCGTCGTGCTCGTCGAGTTCTGGGACTACTGGTCGACGCTGGTCTGAGGCGCCCTACGGCCTGCCCGCGTCCGTGCTCCCGACCGGGCGGGCCCGCCACACGACGTCGAGCGCACGGGAGCCGGTGGAGCTCGGCTCGACCCGCTCGACGGCGAACCCCTCCCGCTCGTAGAAGGCCGCCGCCCGGACGTTGCCCGCGAAGTGCTCGACACTCAGACGCCGCACGTCCGACGGGAGCGCGTCCTCGACGGCGGCGACCAGGCGGGGACCGAGCCCGTGCCCGCGCCTGCCCGGGTCGACGTACAGCTTGTAGAGGACGACGTCCTCGCCGGCCCGACCGTGCTGCGCCACGCCCACCACGCGGTCGGCGGCGGTCGCGACGACGATCCGGCCCTGCACCGCAGCCGGCAGGATCTGATCGGGCCGCCACCAGCGGGCCACCTGCTGGTCGGCCGCCTGCGCGCCGATCAAGGGCGCGTAGTGCGGGCGGACGTGGGCCTCGCCGAACGCGCACACCTGGGCGACGTCACCGGCCGCGGCCGTCCGGATGACCAGGTCGTGGGCTGCCACGAGGCTCCCTCCCGTCGGTTCGTCGTCGGCCCGGCCACGTCCGGCACGAGCTCGGTCCGACCTCCCCATCATGCGCCGCGCGTCGGCACCCGGGTCCGACCGCCCGTGAAGCGCGCCGGGGAGGTCGTGCGGCGGCAGCCCTCCGGCCGGCGGGCCCCGTCGCGAACGAGCGACCCACAGGTCTGGGACAGGTCCTGCCCACGCCGGACACATCGACCGCCGTGACCGTCGACGGGGCGGTGCGCACCCGGCGTGCCGCGTGGACGGAAGGACCTTCCATGCCCCCCACCACACTGAGCACCGGCATCGTCCGGACCGGTGCGCTGGCCGCCTCCGGCGTCATGGCGCTGTCGTTCGCGGCGTACGCGAGCGCGGACACGCCGGACGCAGGCGACGGCACGACGGAGCGGCCCGGCGGCCGGGGCGCCGCCGGGCTCGTCACCTCCGTCGGCGACGACAGCGCCGAGGTCGAGGGCGCCGACGGCACCGTCACGGTGACCTGGACCGACGACACGACCTTCACCGAGCGCGTCGAGGGGTCCCTCGACGACGTGGCCGTCGGCAGCTGCGTGGCCGTCGGACCCGCGGGCGACGTGACGGTCCGCGAGGCCGTCGACGGCGAGTGCGGGCCGGTCGGACCCGGTGGCCGCCCGGCCTCCGACGAGGACGCACCCGAGCCGCCCGCCGACGGCGAGGCGCCGGCTCGCCCGGTGCGGGGCATCGTCACCGCGGTGTCCGACACCGGCTTCACCGTCGAGTCGACCGCGCCGCGGCGGGGTGGCGACGACACGGACGCCGACGCCGAGGCCGAGTCGGTGACGGTCACGGTGGACGACGACACGACCTTCTGGCTGGTCGTCGAGGCCGACTCCTCCGCCGTGCAGGAGGGTCGGTGCCTGACCGCACGCGGTGCGGCCGAGTCCACCGACGAGACCACCGACGAGACCGCCGACGACTCCACCGTGACGGCGGCGGCCGTCACGGTGGGCGACGCCGTCGACGGCGAGTGCGCGAGCGGTCCGGCCGGGCCGGGCGACGCCGGCGGTCCCGGCGCCCACGGCCCGGGCGCGGACGGCACGGATGGCCCCGGCGCCCACGGCGACAGGGGCCCCGGCCGCGGTCCGGGGGCGGACGCGGAGGACGACGACCCGGCCGGGGAGTCCGACACCGCCACGCCGTCGGCTGCCTGACCAGGCCGGCCGAGCGCACGATCGAGAGGTTCGTGGCGAGGTCCGGTGCTGTGACCGTCGTGGACGTGGCACGGCACCGGACCTCGCCGGGTGTCCGGCGGGTCCTCCTGGGGCCCACCGCTACCGTTCGCGCATGACGACGCGGTTGACCTCCCACGACCTGATCGACCTGGTGCTCGACGAGGGGTCGTGGCGCTCCTGGGACACGGCGCCGGTGCGCGGCGAGATCTCCGAGGCGTACGCCTCCGAGCTGGACGCCGCAGCCGCCAAGGCAGGCACCGACGAGTCGGTCGTGACCGGCGAGGGCCTGATCCGGGGCCGCCGGGTGGCCGTGCTGCTCGGCGAGTTCCGCTTCCTCGCCGGCTCGATCGGCCGGGCGGCGGCCGACCGCGTCGTCGCGGCCGTGGAGCGGGCGACGGCCGAGGGGCTGCCGCTGCTGGCCGCGCCCGTCTCCGGCGGCACCCGGATGCAGGAGGGGACGCCCGCGTTCGTGCAGATGGTGCGGATCTCGGCGGCGGTCGCCACGCACAAGAAGGCGGGACTGCCCTACCTGGTCTACCTGCGCCACCCCACCACCGGCGGCGTGATGGCGTCATGGGGCTCGCTCGGCCACGTCACGGTCGCCGAGCCCGGGGCCCTCGTGGGCTTCCTCGGCCCCCGGGTCTACGAGGCGCTCTACGGGCGGCCGTTCCCCGAGGGCGTGCAGACGTCGGAGAACCTGTACGCCCACGGCATCATCGACGCGGTCATCCCGCCCGAGGACATCCCCGACATCGTCGACCGCGCCCTGGCGATCCTGCTGGCCCGCCGCGAGGGCGTCGGCACCGTGAAGGCGCCCGAGCTCGGGCCGGTGCCGGACGTCGAGACGTGGGAGGCGGTCACGCGCTCGCGCGACCCCGAGCGTCCGGGCGTACGCCGCCTGCTGCGCTACGCCGCCAGCGACGTCGTGCTGCTCAACGGCACCGGGCAGGGCGAGGCCGACCCCGGCCTCATCATCGCGCTCGCCCGCTTCGGCGACGCCCCGTGCGTCTTCCTCGGGCAGGACCGGCGCGGTCAGACCCGCGAGCACCCGATGGGCCCGGAGGCGCTGCGCGAGGCCCGCCGCGGCATGCGGCTGGCCTCCGACCTCAAGCTGCCGCTCGTCTCGGTCATCGACACCCAGGGCGCCGCCCTCTCGGCCGACGCCGAGAACGGCGGCCTCGCCGGTGAGATCGCACGCTGCCTCGCCGACCTGGTCACCCTCGACGCCCCGACCCTGTGCCTCATGCTGGGCGAGGGCAACGGCGGCGGAGCGCTCGCGCTGCTGCCCGCCGACCGGGTCGTCGCGGCGCAGCACGCCTGGCTCTCCCCGCTGCCGCCCGAGGGCGCCAGCGCGATCGTGCACCGCGACCTCGACCACGCCGCCGAGATGGCGCGCGCCCAGCAGGTCCGCGCCCTCGACCTCGCCGCCCGCGGGGTCGTCGACGTCGTCGTGCCGGAGCAGCCCGACGCGGCCGAGGAGCCCGAGGCGTTCTGCCACCGGGTGGGCACGGTGCTCGAGCACGAGCTCTCGCGGCTGCTGGTCGCGGGCGCCGGGTCCGTCGCGCAGCGCTCGCGCCGCTACCTCTTCTGAGCCTCGCGGCACGCAGACGGGCCGGTCCGTCGCCGGACCGGCCCGTGGCAGGAGCCTCGCTGCTGCGTCAGCCCTTGAAGACGTCCTTGACGTTCTCGCCGGCCTGCTTGGCCGAGGACTTGGTCTGGTCGGCCTTGCCCTCCGCCTTGAGCTCGTCGTTGCCGGTGACGTTGCCGACGGCCTCCTTGGCCTTGCCGGCCAGGTCCTCGGCAGCGTTCTTCGCCTTGTCCGCGATACCCATGATGATCCCTCTCGGTCGACGTCGCCGGCGGGGAGCCCGTCGGCCTGACACAGGTTGGTCGTGGGTCGACCCCGGATCGTCACACCGGATCCGGGTGATCTGAGTCACACGGTGCACGACGGTCGGCCGGGCCCCCGTGCCCGGCCGACCGCCGCCCCTCCCCGTCCCCGGACCGCGGACGCGCGGCCGCTACAGCAGCAGGCCGTCCGCGGGGTCGTGCAGCACGGTGGCGACGTCGGCCAGGAAGGCCGACCCCGTCGCCCCGTCGATGTGCCGGTGGTCGAAGCTCAGCGTCAGCGTCGCGACGTCGCGCGGCACGATGCGCTCGCCGTCGGCGTCCTCGACGACCCACGGTCGCCGTTCGACCGCGCCGAGGCACAGGATCGCCGACTCGCCCGGGTTGATGATCGGCGTGCCGCCCTCCATCCCCAGCACCCCGACGTTGGTGATCGTGAACGTTCCGCCCGCCTGGTCGGCCGGAGCCGTGCGCCCCTCCCGCGCCGTCGCGGTCAGCTCGCCGATCGCACGCGCCAGCTCCGGCAGGGGCAGCAGGTCGGCGTGCTTGACGTTGGGGACCACCAGGCCGCGGGGCGTGGCCGCCGCGATCCCGAGGTTGACCCGGTCGCGCAGCACGACCTCGTCGCCGTCGGGCCCGGTGTCGTAGCGGGAGTTGAGCAGCGGCGAGCGACGCATCGCGAGCGTGACCGCACGCGCCAGCACGACCAGCGGGGACACCTTGACGTCCGCGAGGTCGCGGCGCGCGCGCAGCCGCTCGACGTACGCCGTCGTGGCCGTGACGTCGACGGTGGTCCAGATCGTGACGTGCGGGGCCGTGAACGCGGACGCGACCATCGCCTGCGCCATCGCCTTGCGCACGCCCTTGACCGGCTCGCGGCGGGTCTCGTCGGTGCTAGACATAGCACCGGACGCGGCCGGCTCGGTGGCCGCCGACGCCACCGCCGGCTCGCCCGCGCCGGCGGGCACGGCGACCGCGGCCTCGACGTCCTCGCGCGACACCGTGCCGTGCGGACCGGTCGGGATTAGCGTGGCGAGGTCGATCCCCAGGTCCGCGGCCAGCTTGCGCACCGGCGGCTTGGCCAGGACGCCGACCGGCTCGGGCGCGACGGCGGGCGTCGGCGCACCGCGCCGGGGCCGCCGGGTCGTGCCGGTCTCGCGGGGGCCGTAGCCGACGAGCGTCTTCGGCTGCTCCGCGGCGGGCTCGTCGGCGGCAGGTGCCTCCGCGGGCGCCGCCGTCGGTGCCTCCGTCGGCACCTCCACGATCGTCTCGACCGGTGGCGGCTCGGCCGCGGGCGGCGGGCTCGCCGGCGCCGCGGCGGGCTCGCCCACCGCGATGATCGGCGTGCCGACCGCGACGGTCTGCCCGACCTCGACGAGCAGGGCGGTGACCTCCCCGGCGTACGGCGACGGCAGCTCGACCACCGACTTCGCCGTCTCGATGTCGACGAGCGGGTCGTTGACCTCGACCACGTCGCCGACCTTCACGTGCCACTCGACGATCTCGGCCTCGGTGAGGCCCTCGCCGACGTCCGGCAGCAGGAACTCCGGCATGCCGCTCCCCTCAGAAGTCGAACGTCCGGTCGACCGCGTCGAGGACGCGGTCGAGGTCGGGCAGGTAGTGGTGCTCGTTGCGCGCCGCCGGGTAGGGCGTGTCGAACCCGCCGACCCGCAGCACCGGCGCCTCGAGCGAGTAGAAGCACTGCTCGGTCACCCGCGCGGCCACCTCGGCGCCCATGCCGAGGTTCACGTGCGCCTCGTGCACCATCACGGCGCGACCGGTGCGGCGCACCGACGCCACGACCGGCTCGAGGTCGAGCGGCGACAGGGTGCGTAGGTCGATCACCTCGATCGAGCGGCCCTCCGCGACCGCCGCCTCGGCGGCGGCCAGGCACGTCTTGACGGTGGGGCCGTACGCCAGCAGCGTCAGGTCGCGGCCCTCGCGCACGACCTTCGAGGTGAACAGCGGCGCAGGCGCGACGGAGGTGTCGAGCTCGGCCTTGTCGGCGTGGTACTGCCGCTTGGGCTCGAGGAAGATCACCGGGTCGTCGCAGGCGATCGCCTGCTGGATCATCCAGTAGCCGTCGACCGGGTTCGAGCAGGCGACCACCTTGAGACCCGGCGTGTGCGCGAACTGCGCCTCCGGGCTCTCGCTGTGGTGCTCGACCGCGCCGATGCCGCCGCCGAACGGGATCCGGATGACGACGGGCAGCCGCACGCGGCCCTTCGAGCGGTACGACATCTTCGCGAGCTGCGAGACGATCTGGTCGTAGGCGGGGTACACGAACCCGTCGAACTGGATCTCCACGACAGGGCGGTAGCCCCGCATCGCCATGCCGATCGCCGTGCCGACGATGCCGGACTCCGCGAGCGGCGAGTCCATCACGCGCCGGTCGCCGAAGTCCTTCTGGAGGCCGTCGGTGATCCGGAAGACGCCGCCGAGCCGGCCGACGTCCTCTCCCATCAGCACGACCTTGTCGTCGGAGTCCATCGCCGACCGCAGGCCCTCGTTGAGGGCCTTCGCCAGGGTCACCTTGCTCATCGGGCCACCTCCGTGCCGGTCGTGTCGAACTGGGCGAGGTACGCCGCGTACCCCTCCCGCTGCTCCTCGATCTCGGGCGTGGACTCCGCGTAGACGTGGTCGAACAGCGCGAGCGGCTCGGGGTCCGGCAGCTCGCGGCAGCGGCGCCGCAGGTCGGCGCCGAGGTCGGCGGCCTCCTGCTCCAGGCCCGCCACCCAGGCGTCGTCGATCGCGTCGACGGAGCGCAGGTACGCCTCCGTGCGCGCGATCGGGTCCTTGCGGCGCCACGCGTCCACGTCGGCGCCGGCGCGGTAGCGCGTCGGGTCGTCGGTGGTGGTGTGCGCCCCCATCCGGTAGGTGTACGCCTCGACGAACATCGGGCCCTCGCCGGACCGCGCGCGGTCGGTGGCCGCACGCATCACCGCGTACGTCGCCAGCGCGTCGTTGCCGTCGACGCGGACGCCGGGGAAGCCGAAGGCGGGTGCGCGCCAGTGCAGCGGCGTGCGCGACTGGCGCTCGATCGGCGAGGAGATCGCCCACTGGTTGTTCTGGCAGTAGAAGACGACGGGCGCGTCGTAGGTCGCGGCGAAGACGAAGGACTCCAGCACGTCGCCCTGGCTCGAGGCGCCGTCGCCGAAGTGGGCCACCGTGCAGGCGTCGCGGGTGACGTCGCCCGAGCCGACGAGGCCGTCGGCGGCCTGGGCCATCGCGTACCCCGTCGCGTGCAGGGTCTGCGCGCCGATGACGATCGTGTAGAGGCCGAAGTCGTGCTCCGCCGGGTCCCACCCGCCGTGGTCGACGCCGCGGAACAGGCCGAGCAGCTTGCCGGGGTCGATGCCGCGCACCCACGCCATGCCGTGCTCGCGGTAGGTCGGGAAGACGAAGTCCTGGCGGCGCAGGCCGTGGGCGGCGCCCACCTGCGCGGCCTCCTGGCCGAGCAGCTGCGCCCAGATGCCCAGCTCCCCGTGGCGCTGCAGCGCGGTGGCCTCGGTGTCGATGCGTCGCACCAGCACCATGTCGCGGTGCAGGGTGCGCACGAGGTCGTCGTCGCCGTCGAAGGCGTAGTCCGGGTGCTCGGTCCGCGCGCCCTCGGGCGTCAGCAGCTGCACGTAGTCCGGTTCGCACTCCGCCGACTCGTGGGCCGTCGGCGCGCCGGTCAAGATCGTCATGACACGCTCCTCGCTCGACGTCGGGGTCTCCGGCGCCGGGCTCGTCGTGACGACCCCCGTGCGGCGCGGGGTGGGCGCCACGGGTGGGGTCGTCGATCTGGTGTTGTGACCCAGGTCACTGGGTGCACCCACCGTAGCCGACGACCCTCCGTGAGCGCGAGACGAGACGTGCGTCACGCGTCGCCGTCGTCGTCGATCGGGTACCGGCGCGGGGCGTCAGCCCGCCCCCGCCTTGGGCGGCGGGTCTAACGTCGCACGTCACAAGGGCCACGACCGGCCGGACAGACCGTCCGACCGGCGGGTCCACCACAGAGGGAGAAAGCCATGAACACTCGGACCATCGCCATCGCCGCGCTCGTCATCGCCGTGATCGTGCTGCTCTTCTTCCTGCTCTGAGCAGGCCGGCCGACGCCCCACCCCGGGGGTGGTGCGGCCGACCGCACGACACACCGGACGGCGGACGGGTCCTCGGACCCGTCCGCCGTCCGTCGTCACCACCGCGGCCGTACGTTCACGTCATGACGATCCGCACCGGTACGACGGTCCAGTGGTCCTGGGGCAACGGCACGGCCTCGGGGAAGGTGACCGAGGTCCACCACGACGAGGTCTCCCGCACGACGAAGGGCGAGACCATCAAGCGCAAGGGCAGCGACGACGATCCCGCCTACGTGATCGAGCAGGAGGACGGGACCGTCGTGCTGAAGCTGCGCAGCGAGGTTCAGCGGGACTGAGGGGGCTGGGGCCCGTCGGCCCAGCGCAGCACGGCGTTGACGGGCGTACCCCCCGTCTGCGCCGCCGGCACCACCACGACGTCGGCCTGGGTCGCCGCCGCGACCGCGATCAGCACCCGGTCGGCGGGCGCCTCGTCGCCGAGGCCGGCCGGGACCGGCAGGCCGGGGTACGCCGTGGGGTCGACCCGCAGCTCGCTCGCCGCCTCCAGGTCGACGAGCAGCTGCTCGACCTGGCCCCGCACGAACGCGTCGAGCACGTCGTCGAGACCGCGGGCCGCGGTGCCCGCCTGGCCCTCGCCCGCCCCCAGCCGCTCGAGCACGGCCGCCTCGCGCCCGGCCTGGTGCGCCGCGACGGCGACCTCGACCTCCGTCCACAGCGCGTCCGCCGAGGCGCCGGGCGCCCGGCTGCCCGAGGCGAGGTGCACGACCTCGACCGCCAGGCCGGTCAGCTCGTCGGCGACCAGGTGGCGGGCGCGCTCGTCGCCCGCCAGCAGGACCAGGTCGAGCGACCGGGTGCGCACGCCCTCACGCAGCGCCGCGGCGACGTCCTGGGCGTTGCGGCGCCAGGTCTGCTCGGAGTGGCGCTGGTACTCCGGTTCCGCGACCTCCACCCCGACCTGGTGCTCGTGCAGAGTGCGGCCGCCGTGCGTCGTCACCTCGGCGCCACGGTGGTCCACGGCGTCGAGGAAGGAGACGTCGCCGCCCTCCCGGTCGCACAGCGCGATCGCGAAGGGCACCCGGCTCTCGGCGGCGGAGACCCAGGCGGCGAGGTCCGGCAGGGGAGCGACCTCGGCGACCTCCGGGAAGCGGCCGTCGCCGGGGAGGGTGTCGTCGAACAGCACGCCGTGCGGGCCGGCCACGATCGTGCGACGGGCCTGGCCGGGCACCTGCGGCGGCTCCAGCAGTCGCTCCCCCACCTCCTCGACCACCTGGGGGGTCGACGGCGTCGCGCTCGAGGGCGTGGCGCACGGTCGTCCAGCGCGTCTTGGCCTGCTGGCGACCGTCCTCGCCCGGGCGGCCGACCTCGGCGCGGACGGTGACGTAGGGACCGGACTGGTTGACGAGATCGGCGATGGGGGTCAGCTTCACTGCGGCCTCCGTTGCGGTTCGGGACGTCCGGACCGGCACCCGGCCCGGCTACCGCGTCCCACCGTAGGAAGACGGGACAAGGGCGCCCGCCGGCCGGGCATGCTCCGGCGACGCGCGGCAACCGGGTCGCCATGAGCGAGCACGAGCAGCCCGGAACCCCGCCCGACGAGGTCGACCCCGACGCGACGCCGCGCGAGGACCTCCCGCCCCAGGACCCCGAGGCGCACCAGCCGGGCGGACCCGAGGACCCCGCCGGCACGCCCGGCCTGGGCGGCACCATCGCCGGCCAGGAGAGCGGCTTCCCCGTCGCCGACGGCCGCACCTACCCCGAGGACGACGAGCGGGCCTGAGGCCCCGCCCCGCCGGGACCTAGTGCGCCTCGCCCAGGTCCTCGTGGGCGCGGTGCGAGACGGGCTCGATCTGGAACGTGGCGTGCTGGACCTCGAAGTGGCCGGCGACGCAGTTGCTGACCCGGTCCAGCATCCCGCCGACGCCGTAGGCCGCCAGCGCCTCGTCGGTGACCGTCACGTGCGCGGACAGCGACGGCAGGCCGGACGTGATCGTCCAGGCGTGCAGGTCGTGCACGTCGACCACGCCGTCCATCTCCTTGATGTGGCGCGTGACCTCGGCGAGGTCGAGGTCCTCGGGCGCCACCTCCAGCAGGACCCGCAGCGCGTCGCGGGCCAGGGTGAGGGCCCGCGGCACGATCATCGCGGCGATCAGCAGCGACGCGACCGGGTCGGCCTGCTGCCAGTCGGTGAGCAGGATGACCACGCCGGCGGCGATCGCGAAGACCGAGCCCAGCAGGTCGGCCATCACCTCCATCATCGCGCCGCGCAGGTTCAGCGAGCCGGTGTCGGAGCGGCTGAGCACCGCCATCGAGACGCCGTTGGCCACGAGACCGGTGAGGGCGAAGAGGACCATCGGCCCCGCGTCCACCTCGCCGGGATCGGCGAGGCGGGTGACGCCCGCGTACACCAGCACCCCGCCCAGCACGAGCAGCACGACCGCGTTGACGAGCGCCGCGAGCACCTCGGCGCGGTGGTAGCCGAAGGTGGAGCGCTCCCCGGCGGGCCGGGCGGCGACGTACGAGGCGCCCAGGGCCAGGAGCACGCCCCCGGCGTCCATGGCCATGTGCGCTGAGTCGGCGAGCAGCGCCAGCGACCCGGTCAGGACGCTGCCGACGGCCTGCAGCACCATCACCGACCCCGTGACGGCCAGGACGATCTTCAGTCGTCGGCGGTCGGCGGCCCGTCCGGCGCCGTGGCCGCCGCCCCCGTGACCGTGCCCGTGACCGTGCCCCATCACCGCTCCTCGGCTCGACTCCTCGTGGCGACGGCGACCATACCCCCGAGGGGTATCCTGCGGCTGGTTCTCATGGTCAGCGGACGGCGAACCCCGGCGTCGGCCCCAGCCGGTCCCGGTCGTGCGGCGCGTGCCAGGACGCCAGGTCCGGGCCCTTCGGCACGACCTGCGTCGGGTTGATGTCGGAGTGCACGACGTAGTAGTGCCGCTTGATCTGCTCGAAGTCCGTGCTCTCCCCGAAGCCGGGCAGGGCGTAGAGGTCGCGGGCGTACGCCCACAGCGCCGGCATCTCGCTGAGCTTCTGGCGGTTGCACTTGAAGTGGCCGTGGTAGACGGGGTCGAAGCGCGACAGCGTCGTGAACAGCCGCACGTCCGCCTCGGTCAGGCGGTCGCCCATGAGGAACCGGCGGTCGGTCAGGCGCTCCTCGAGCCAGTCCAGCGCGGCGAACAGGCGGTCGTAGGCAGCGTCGTACGCCTCCTGCGAGCCCGCGAAGCCGCAGCGGTAGACCCCGTTGTTGACCTCGGTGAAGACGCGCTTGTTGACCTCGTCCATCTCCTCGCGCACGTCGTCGGGCCACAGGTCAGGGGCGTCGTCGCGGTGGTGGTCGCGCCACTCGAAGAAGAGGTCGTGGGTGATCCACGGGAAGTCGTTGGTGACGACCTTCCCGCTCTCCACCTCGACGACGGCCGGCACGGTGATGCCGCGCGGGTAGTCGGGGATCCGCGCGAAGTACGCCTCCTGCAGCCGCTCGATGCCCAGCACGGGGTCGCGCCCGTCGGGGTCGAGGTCGAAGGTCCACGAGCGCTGGTCGTGCGTGGGGCCCGGCGTCCCCAGCGAGATGACGTCCTCGAGGCCGAGGACGCGGCGCACGATGATGGCGCGCGTGGCCCAGGGGCAGGCCTTGGCGGCCACGAGCCGGTAGCGCCCGGGCTCCGCCGGCCACAGCGGCACGTCGGCCGGCCCGTGCTCCGGCCGGCGCGGCTCGCCGGTCGCCGGGTCGACGGCCGTGATGCGGTCGGGGATGTAGTTCATGTCGCGGTCGAAACCCTTGCCCGGCGCGACGTAGCCGGGTGCCTCGCTCGTCATGGCACCAGCGTAGGGAGTCAGTACACGGGCGCCGGCGGGCGGCCGCCGGCGCGACGGCGGCCCAGCGCACCCACGACCAGCGGGACCACCACCAGGGCCACGGCCGCGACGGCCGCGATCCCCAGCACCCACCAGGCCCGGTTCCGCAGCTCGCCGAGCAGCGCACCGAGCACTGCCGCCGCGAGGTCCCGGTCCGCGGCCGCGACCTGCAGCTCCGCGATCTCCTGGCCCGCCGAGACGCCCGCCAGCAGCAGTCCGGTCGTCACGACGGTGCCGACCGCGGCGACCAGCCCCACCACGATCCGCGCCCGGCCCGGCGCCACCAGCACCGCGAGCGCCAGGACGACCAGGGCCGCGACCGGCAGCCAGGCCCCGCCGGCCACGACCGCCTGGTACGCCTCCTGCGCGTCGTCAAGCCGGTCCGGGGGCGCCGTGCGGAACGTCAGTCCGCCGTCGGGCCGGTCGGCCACCTCGATGCCGTCGTCGCGCAGCAGCGCCGCGGCCGCGTTGTAGAGCTCGGTCAGGTCGATCGCGAGGTCGCCGTCCGCGGTGGTCGCGTCGCCCCGCAGCACGCGCACGAGCTGCTCGTGCGCCACCCGGTTGGCCTCGCGCCACGCGGTGTCGAACTGCTCCGACCCGACGACGTCGCGCACCGCCGTCGCGACGCTCGGCGACGCGACCGCGGAGGCCTCGGCGCCCAGCTGGTTGGCCACCGTCGAGTCGAGCGCCGAGGTCAGCCGCGTGGTGACCTCGTCGACCACGAGCGGGTCGTCGGCGAGCTGCGCGACGTTCTCGACGTACGCGTCGGTGTCGTCGACCTGGGAGCTCGCCCAGGACGCGGTGAGGGCCGCCGGCGCGAGCACCGCGAACGCCAGGGCCAGCAGGACGCCGAGCCCCGTGCGTACCGCCCCCATCAGGTCGCCTCGCCGCCGCCGGGGCCCGCCGGCGCCAGCGAGGCGACGAAGTCCAGCTTGTCGAGCACGGCGTCGGGGATGACGAACGGGTAGAGGTCGCCCTTGCCCATGGAGCGGTTGATCTGGTTCAGCGCGATGCTCAGCGGCACCCACACGCCGAGGACGAGGTCGCGGAACGAGCCGAACCCGGCGGGGTTGACGGTCACCAGCCCGAGCTCGGCGGCCGTGTCGACGGTGTCGTGGATGTGCAGGAAGTGCGCGAACGTCTCGGCGAAGTCCTCGAACGGGTGCATCGTGGCGTAGGTGGTGATGAAGCGCTCCTCCCACCCGTCGGGCGGTCCCTCGCTGTAGTGGCGGTCGATCTCGGCCTGGTAGTCGGCCGTCTCGTCGCCGAAGAGCTCGCGACAGCGGTCCTGCAGCGGCCCCGGGGTGACCACGACCATCTGCAGGTAGTGACCGATCTCGTGGCGCAGGTGGCCGAGCATGGTGCGGTACGGCTCGCCGAGCTCGGTGCGCACCCGCTCGCGGCGCGCGTCGTCGCTCTCGGCGAGGTCGATGGTGATGACGCCGTTCGCGTGCCCGATCACGACGTTCTCGTCGACGCTGCTGAGCATGTCGAAGCAGAGCCCGCCGACCGGGTCCTCGTCCCTGCCGACCACCGGCAGGCCGAGCGTGTCCAGCTCGATGACGAGGTGGCGCTTGGCCGCCTCCGCGGCCGGCAGCTGACCCAGACCCTCGGCGTCGTCGTCCGAGGGTCTGGTGCGGGTCAGGGAGCAGGCGTCGCACCGGGCGCCCTCGGCGGGGGCGAGCCAGTTGCAGCCCGCGAGCTCGCGGTTCGCGCAGCGGAACCAGGTGGCTCCGGTGTGGTCGGTGTAGCGGCCGTCGTCACCCACGGGGACGAGCGCGCGCTCCGAGCGGGAGAACCCCAGGGCGCTCCCGCAGGAGATGCACAGGGAGTTCTCGAGGTAGAGGTCGTTCTCGCAGACGCGGCACCGGAAGGCCTTCACCCCGGAATACTGACACGGCCCCGAAGTGATCTCCGGGGCCGTGTCGGTCGTGCGTTCGGGTGCCTCAGAGGCCGCCGTCGACCTTCCAGTCGCCGTCCTCCTTGACGAGGTCGAGCGTGTCCGAGCCCTCGTCGTCGATGAACTCGGCCGCGCCGTCCTCGTCGCCCGTGTACTCGATCGTGTAGTCGAAGTCGACGGTCGCGGTGTCGCCGTCCTCCTCCGAGCCGGTGATGTCGATCTCGAAGCTGACGTCGTCGGGGTCGAAGCTGCCGCCGCCCTCGATCTCCTCGTCGGCCGCCTCGCCGTAGGCCTCGCAGCTGTCGACGTCGAGCGCCTCGAACTGCTGCTCGCGCGACTCCTCGCTGCTCAGCTCGCACAGCGTCTCCGCGTCGCCGTCCTCGAGCGCCGAGAAGTAGTCGTCGGCCACGGACTCGGGGTCGTTGCCGCCGCCGAGGAACACGAAGAGCAGCACCACCACGAGGATGACGGCGACGAGACCGCCGCCGATCGCGGCGATCAGCTTGACCGGCGCGCCGGACTTCCGCGGCTGCTGGCCGTACGGCTGCCCGTACGCCTGCTGGCCGAAGCCCTGCTGGCCGCCCTGCTGACCGAACTGGCCCTGCTGGCCCGGCTGCTGGCCGTAACCCTGCTGACCACCCTGCTGGCCGTACGGCTGCTGCTGGGCGCCCTGGCCGTAACCCTGCTGGCCGCCCTGCTGGCCGTACGGCTGCTGCTGGCCGCCCTGCTGGCCGAAGCCCTGTCCCCCGTGGCCGCCGCCCGGCTGTCCCTGCCCGGGCTGGCCGCCCCCGGCGCCGGCCGGGCGGACGTCCGACGTCCACTGCTGCCCGTCCCACCACCGGAGTCCGCCCTGCCCGTCCGGGTACCAGCCCGCCGGCGTTCCGCCCTGTCCACCGTTGCTCATGGGGGCATCCTTCCTGATCTCGCCCGCACTGTCGCCCCCGGCCGTGGCTCGGACGGACGAGGAGGCCGACCGCGCGACGCATGAGCAGCCACCGGAGTGGGTAGAGGGGCCCGCCATGAGCACCCCTCCCGGCTGGTACGACGACGGCAGCGGCACCACGCGGTGGTGGGACGGCGAACGCTGGTCCGACGCCCCGCCCGCCGGCGGCCCGTCGGCCGGCCAGGAGGCGCCCGCCTGGCAGGCGGGCCCGGCGCCGTACGCCTCGGCGTACGGCTCCGAGCAGCCCGGCCAGGGCTTCGGCGGCGGGTCCGCGACGGGCGGGGCCGGCGGGACGGGTGGCGGCAAGGGTCGGCTCGCGGCCGTGCTCGCCCTCGTGCTGGTCATCGTCGGCGCCGGCGGCGCCTCGCTGTTCTTCCTGCTGCGCGGCGGCGACGACGCCCCCACGGCGGAGGAGGAGCGCGAGGAGGACCGCGTGCAGACGGCCGTCGAGGCGCTGTGGGCGGTCGAGACCTGTGAGGACGAGCTGGCCCTGACGACCGGCGAGCGGCTCGAGATCCTCGAGTCGGTCGTCGACCAGGACAGCCCCTACTGCGACGAGCTGACCGCGTTCACCTACGACCTCGGCGTGCGCGACGTCGTCGTCGAGGGTGACGAGGCGACCGCGGTCGTCGAGGTGACCGCCACCTACGACGGCTCCGAGGAGCGCTACGGCGACTACGAGCGGGTCGTGGACCTCGAACTCGAGGCGGTCGACGGCGAGTGGCTGGCGTCGCGGCGCACGATCTACTCGGCGACCCCGGAGGGTGCGCTGGAGGCGTACATGGAGGCCGCGACCTGCCAGGAGGCGCTGGAGGTCGTGACCGGCACCCGCTACGACAAGGTCCAGACGGCGATCGACGACGACGGCTCCTACTGCTCGTGGGCGACCGAGACCACGTACACGATCGACGTCGAGGACGTGACCGAGGACGGCGACACCGCCGTCGTCGAGACGTCGCTGGTCACCGAGGGCGGCGAGGGCGTGCAGGTGCCCCACGACCAGACGACCGGCACGGCCGAGAACACCGACCTGGGCTGGATCCTGGAGGACACCTCCTCGGCCGCGTCGGCGGCCTACCAGGCGGCGTACGACTGGTACGTCGCGACGTCCTGCGAGGCGCGGCTCGAGCAGTCGACCGGCGCCATGGCCGCGGAGGTCCAGGCGGGCATCGAGGCGGCCGCCGCCGGCGAGTTCTCGATCTGTCCCGCCCTGCCCGACGTGACGTACGTGATCACCGCGGTCTCGGTCGAGGTGTACGGCGGGGACGCCACCGTCGTCTACGACGTCGAGGGCACCTACAACGGCACCGGGCCCTACCAGGACTACGGCGAGCGCGCCACGGTGCAGCTCGAGGAGTCCGACGACGCCTGGCTCGTGGCCAGCGGCACCGCCACCCCGGCCTGAGGCCGAGCACGTGGGAGGGGCGAGGGCACGGACCGCGCTCGCGGCCGCGCTGGTGGCCGTCATCGTCGTCGCCGGAGGCGCGACGGTCTGGGTGCTGGCGCGCGGGGGTGACGGCGCCCCGGCGGCGCCGCCCGCCGCGGAGACCGAGGTGGAGGACGCCGTCGAGGCCGTGCTCGCGGCGCAGAGCTGCGAGGACGAGCTGGCGCTGAGCGACGGCGAGCGGCGCACGACGATCGAGGCCGCGGTCGACCAGGACAGCCCCTACTGCGACGAGCTGGCGGAGTACGCCGTGGAGTCGTCCGTGCGCGACGTCGTCGTCGAGGGCGACACGGCGACCGCGGTCGCCGACGTCACCGCCGCGTACGAGGGCTCGGAGGACCGCTACGTCGACGTCGACCGGGTGCTGGACCTCGAGCTGGAGCAGCGCGACGGCGACTGGCTGGTCGTGCGCCGCACCGTCTACTCGACGACGCCGGAGGGCGCGCTGCAGGAGTACCTCTCGGCCGCCACCTGCGAGGAGCAGCGCGAGGTCGTCACCGGCTTCCGGCTCGACAAGGTCGAGGAGGCGCTCGACGACGCGGACTCCTACTGCGCCGACAGCGTCGAGACCACCTACTACCTCACCGTCGAGGACGTCACCGAGGACGACGACGTCGCCACCGTCGAGGGGTCGCTGGAGGTCGAGCGGCCCGGCAACCGCGTGCCGTTCGACGAGACCACCGCGACGGCCGAGCTGACCGAGCTCGGCTGGATCCTGGAGAACACGACGTCCGAGGCGTCGGAGGCGTACAACACCGTCTACGACTGGCACACCGCGAGCTCCTGCGCCGACCGGGCCGACCTCTCCACCGGTGCGGTGGCGACCGAGGTCGCCGCCGCCGAGCAGGCCGCCGCGGCCGGGCAGCCGTCGGTCTGCACCACCCTCGCCGACGCCGGCGTGACCGTGACGCCCCAGACCTCGCAGGTCGTCGACGGCGCGTCGTCGCAGGACTACGAGGTCGAGCTCGAGGACGTCGACGGCGAGTGGCGCGTGGCGGCTCAGACGGAGGTGTGAGGCGGACGCGGTCCCATGGCCTCGGCCCAAGCGGCCAGCTGGGACCCCGTGGGACCCACCTGCCGCGCCGCCCCACGTCCGCGGGCACCCGCCGTGCGACCGTCGGCGGGAAGGCCACCGAGAAGCGCGCGCAGGTAGCGCGCCTGCGTGACGGGCAGGTCGATCTCGCCCTCGACCCCGTGGAGTCGCCGGACGACGGTCCCGCGGTCGCGTCGTGCCGTGTCGTCGGTCGCCACGATCCTCGTCCCCTCGCTCAGCCGAGCGTCGCGCCGCCGTCGACGTACAGCGTCTGGCCCGTGACGTAGGAGGCCTCGTCACTGGCCAGGAAGCAGACGGCCGCGGCGATGTCGGCGGGCTCGCCGACGCGCTTGACGGGGTTGTGCTCGGCGTTGAGCCGGCGGAACTCGTCGACGTCGAGCTTCAGACGTGCCGCCGTGGCGTCCGTCATCTCGGTGGCGACGAAGCCGGGGGCGACCGCGTTGACGTTGATGCCGAACGGTCCCAGCTCGATGCCGAGCGTGCGCGTCAGGCCCTGCACACCCATCTTCGCCGCCGAGTAGTTGGCCTGCCCGCGGTTGCCGAGCGCGGAGACGCTCGAGAGGTTGACGATCTTGCCGTACCGCTGCTCGACGAAGTGGCGCTGCACCGCCTGGGTGGTCAGGAAGGCGCCCCGGAGATGAACGCCCACGACCAGGTCCCAGTCCGCCTCGGACATCTTGAACAGGAGGTTGTCGCGGGTGATCCCCGCGTTGTTCACCAGCACGTGCACCCCGCCCAGCTCGGCGACCAGCCGCTCCACCGCGGCATCCACCGACGCCTTGTCGGCGACGTCGGCGCCGATCCCGACCGCCTGGCCGGGCAGCCGGCTCGCCGCGTCCTTCGCCGCGGCCTCGTCCAGGTCCAGGACGGCGACGGCGGCGCCCTCCTCGGAGAACCGCTGCGCGGTCCCGAACCCGATGCCCCTCGCGGCACCCGTGATGACGGCGACCCGCCCCTCGAAACGTCCCATGATGCTTCCTCTCCGGTTGGTGGATCCTTCAGCGGGCCGCGAAACGGGCCAGCCGCGACGTCGCGGCCGGCAGCTGCACAGCGGCACCGATGACGTCGGCCTCGGCCCTGCCGGCCGCCTCTCGGGTGGTCGTCCAGGACGCCCGCACCAACGCGCGGGCCTGGGCGAGGGCGTACGTCGGCCCGCTCGCGAGCTCGAGCGCCATCTGATGGGCGCGCCCCAGGGCCTCGCCCTGCTCGGCGACCTGCGTGACCAGGCCCCAGTCCCGCGCCTCGTCCGCATCCAGCACGCGGCGCGTGAGCAGGAGCTCGAGCGCCCGCTGCTGGCCGACGGCACGCGGCAACGACCAGGACAGACCGCAGTCGGGCGTCAGTCCGACACCCGCGTAGGCAGAGGCGAACCGGGTGCCCGCCTCCGCGACGACGACGTCGCACGAGAGCATCAGGGCGAGGCCGGCACCCGCGACGGCGCCCTGGACGGCGGCCACGACCGGCCTGCGGAGGTCCCCGAGCGCCAGCAGCGCCTCGTCGACGACGAGGGCGAGCTCGCGGACGTACGCCCCCCGGTCCTCCGCCCCCACCATCGCGGCCACGTCGCCCCCGGCGCAGAACCGGGCGCCCGCGCCCGAGACGAGCACCGACCCGACCCGGTCGTTGTCGGCGATCCGGCACACCGCGCTCCGCAGGGCCCGTGCGGTGGGCAGGTCGAACGCGTTGGCCGACGACGGACGCGCCAGCGCCAGGTGCGCCACGCCGTCCCGCACCTCGAGGTCGACCCCCACCTCCTCCGGCGTCATGCGGCGGCCCGCTGCAGGACCGCACGGCTCACGATCAACCGCATGATCTCGTTGGTGCCCTCGAGGATCTGGTGGACGCGGAGGTCGCGCACCACCCGCTCGACGCCGTACTCCGAGAGGTACCCGTACCCGCCGTGCAGCTGCAGCGCCGCGTTGGCGGCGTCGAAGCACTGGTCGGTGACGAACTGCTTCGCCATCGCGCAGAGCTTCGTGGCATCGGCGGCGCCGGCGTCGAGCGCCGAGGCGGCCCGGTCCAGGAGGCAGCGCGACGCCTCGAGCGCGGTTTCCATGTCGGCCAGGCGGAACTGCAACGCCTGCTGGGCGCTCAGCGGCTTGCCGAACGCGATGCGCGAGTGCAGGTGCGCCGCCGCCCGCTCGACGGCCCATGAGGCGCCGCCGAGGGAGCACGCGGCGATGTTGATCCGACCACCGTCGAGTCCTCGCATCGCGATCGCGAACCCGTCGCCCTCCTCGCCGAGGAGGTGGGAGGCCGGCACGCGGACATCGTCCAGCACCACCTGTCGGGTCGGCTGGGCGTTCCACCCCATCTTGCGCTCGTTCGGTCCGAAGGAGAGACCCCCGCTGTCGCCGGGCACGAGGAACGCCGAGATCCCTCGGGCGCCCTCCGACCCCGTGCGGGCCATGACGAGGTACGCGTGGGAGGTCCCCGCCCCCGAGATGAACTGCTTCACGCCCGACAGGACGTACGCGTCGCCGTCACGGCGCGCGACCGTGCGTAGCGCCGCGGCGTCCGAGCCCGCGTCCGGCTCGGTCAGGCAGTAGCTCGCCAGGCAGCGCATCGACGCCAGCCCCGGCAGCCAGGCGGCCCGGACCTCGTCGGACGCGAAGGTGTCGACCATCCACGCGACCATGTTGTGGATCGACACGTACGCCGCCACCGTGACGTCCCCTCGCGCCAGCTCGGCGACCAGTCGCGCGGCGTCGCGGCGCGAGAGCCCGGCACCGCCGTGCTGCTCGCCCACGTACAGTCCGCCCAGGCCGAGCTCACCGGCCCGGGCCAGTGCCTCGACCGGGAACCTCTTGGACTCGTCCCGCTCCTGTGCGAACGGCTCCAGCTCGCTGGCCGCGAAGCGGCGGACGGCCACCACCATGGCGGCGAGGTCCTCGGCGTCGAGATCCATCAGGTCTCCCTCGGTGCTCGGGTCCGGTGGTGCGGTTCAGACACGACGGAACAGGGCCGCCAGCGCCTGGCCGCCGCCGATGCACATCGTGACCACGCCCAGCTCGCCGTCGGTGCGGGCCAGGTGCTTGGCCACCCGCAGCGACAGGATCGCGCCGGTCGCGCCGACGGGGTGCCCCATGGCGATCGCCCCGCCGTACGGGTTGGTCCTCTCGGGGTCGAGCCCCGCGTCGCGGACGACCGCGACGGCCTGGGCCGCGAAGGCCTCGTTGCACTCCACGACGTCGAGGTCCGACGGCGCGGTGCCGGTCTTCTCGAACAGTGACCGCAGGGCGAGGACCGGTGCGTACCCCATCACCTCGGGCTCGAGCGCCCCGGTCGCGACCGCGACGAGCTCGACGAGCGGCTGCCAGCCGCGCTCGGCGGCCGCGGTGTCGGTGGCCAGGACGACGGCGGCCCCGCCGTCGTTGATGCCGGACGAGTTGCCGGCGGTGACGCTGCCACCCGAGGCGAACGCCGGCCGCAGCGCAGCAAGGGTCTGGACGGTCGTGCCGGGCTTGGGGTGCTCGTCGGTCTCGACGACGACCGACCGGCGCCCACCGGTCTCGACGCTCGTGATCTCCTCGGCGAACGCGGCCTGGGCCTCCGCCGTCGCGGCGCGACGCTGGGACTCCGCCGCGAACTCGTCCTGAGCCGTCCGGCTGACGTCGTAGCGCTCGGCGACGTTCTCTGCCGTAACGCCCATGTGCACGCCGTGGAACGGGTCGGTCAGCATCATCACGGTCCCGTCGGCGAGTGGCCGGTCGCCGAGCCGGTAGCCGTCGCGCGCGCCGAAGTCGTAGAACGGCATCCGCGACATCGACTCGGCACCGCCGGCGACCGTGACGTCCAGATCGTTCCACCGCATCTGCATCGCGGCGGACCAGATGGACTGCAGGCCCGATCCGCACAACCGATTGACCGTGTAGGCCGGCGTGCTCGTCGGGAGCCCGGCCGCGACGGCCACGCGGCGGGCGAGGTACGCGTCCGGACCCACCTGCCCGATGCACCCCATGACGACCTCACGCGGGTCCTGCGGGTCGGCCCCGGCGCGTGCCAGCGCCGCCCGGACAGCCGTGGCACCCAGCTCGTGGGCGGGTACACCGCTCAGCGCACCGCCGAAGCTGCCCACCGGTGTGCGGGCGCCGTCCACGACCACGATCCGTGCCGAACTCATCCTGGGCCCTCCTCCTGGCGCGGTCGGCGGTGCCGGCCTCAGCCGCGCCGCTCGCGACCGACGACATCTCCGTCGACAACCCGACCGGCGTAAAGTAACCTGAGTTCAGTTTGGTTTGCAACGCCCCGTCGAAGGAGACCCCCAGTGCCGCACGACGTCCACGAGCTGACCGAGCGGACCCGAGCGTTCGTCGACGAGCACGTCCTCCCCGCCGACGACGAGCACGACGGCGACGTCGAGGCAGCCGGCGGGGACGACCTGCGTCGCCGGCTCCAGGCCCTCGCTCGCGAGGCCGGGCTGCTCTCGCCGCATGCCCCGACCGACCTGGGCGGCCTCGGCCTGGGCATGGTGGACCGGGCTCCGGTCTTCGAGGCCGCAGGCCGGTCGCTGTTCGGCCCGATGGCGCTGAACATCAACGCCCCGGACGAGGGCAACATCCACCTCCTCGCCCACGTCGCCTCCTCGGACCAGCGGGAGCGCTACCTCCGCCCGCTCGTCGCCGGCGAGCACCGCTCGGCGTTCGCGATGACCGAGCCCGCACCCGGCGCCGGCTCGGACCCGGGCCGACTGACGACCCGCGCGGTCAGGACCGACGGCGGCTGGCTCGTCGACGGTCACAAGACCTTCATCACCGGGGCCGACGGCGCCGGCTTCCTGATCGTCATGGCCCGCACCTCCGGCGAGGTCGGCGACAACGACGGCGCCACGATGTTCCTCGTCCCCAGCGACCGCGACGGGGTGCACCTGGTCCGACACGTCGGCACGGTCGACCGGTCGATGATCGGCGGTCACTGCGAGCTCGCCCTCACGCGGGTGTTCGTGCCCGACGAGGACGTGCTGGGCGGCGTGGACGAGGGCTTCCGCTACGCCCAGGTGCGCCTCGGGCCGGCTCGGATGACCCACGTGATGCGGTGGACGGGCGCCGCCGCCCGCGCCCACGAGGAGGCCGTCCGGTACGCAGCCGCGCGCCCGGCCTTCGGCTCGACCTTGGCCGAGCAGGGCATGGCCCAGCAGCTCATCGCCGACAACGAGATCGACCTGGCCGCCACGCGCGCACTGCTCATGGACGCCTGCCGGGCCCTCGACGCGGGTAGCCGCGCCAGCGCCGAGACCTCGATCGCCAAGACCTTCGCAGCCGAGGCGCTCGACCGGGTCGCCGACCGCGCCCAGCAGCTGTGCGGCGGCTCGGGGGTCTCGCGCGACCTTCCCGTCGCCAAGATCGCCCGCGAGCTGCGGCCGTTCCGGATCTACGACGGCCCTTCCGAGGTGCACCGCTGGTCCATCGCCCGACGGGCCGTACGTCGGCTGGGGACGTCGTGACCTCCCCGCTGACGGAGGACGAGCTGGCGACCGTCGCAAGGGTCATGCGCGAGGCGGGCGCGGAGGTCGCCGGGGCGCTGTCCGCCACCGTGCTGGCCGGCGGCCGGTCCAACCTGACCGTGCGGCTCGAGGACGCCGACGGAGGTCGCTGGGTCCTCAGGATGCCGCCGCGCACGGGGCGTACGCCGTCGGCCCACGACGTCGTGCGGGAGCACCGGATCACCCGCGGGCTGGGTGCCACCGACGTGCCGGTGCCGACAGCCGTGGTGGCGTGCGAGGACGAGACGCTCCTCGGCGGCGCCTTCGCCGTCTCCGCCTTCGCGGACGGCACCTGCGTCCAGAGCCGCGAGCAGCTGGACGCGCTCGACGCACCGACGCTCAGCGCCGTCGTCGACGAGCTGGTGACGGTGCTCGCACGGCTCCACGAGGTCGACGTGGCCGCCTGCGGGCTGGACACCCTCGGACGGCCGAGCGGCTACGCCGACCGACAGCTGCGACGATGGTCGGGCCAGTGGGCGCTGGTCGGCGACCCCACCCTCTCGGCGCTCGAGGCCGAGGTGCGTCAACGTCTCGAGGCGACCAGGCCGGTGCGGCAGGACGCCGCCGCGGTCGTGCACGGCGACTACCGCATCGACAACACGCTGCTGGACCTCGGGCCCGGCAGCGCGCGGGTCACGGCCGTCGTCGACTGGGAGCTGTGCACCCTCGGCGACCCCGTGGCCGACGTGGCGATGATGTGCGCGTACCGGGACCCGGCGTTCGACCTGGTCATCGGATCGGCGACGGCATGGGCCAGCCCACGGCTGCCGAGCCCGGACGGCCTGGCCGCGGCGTACTGCGACGCGGGCGGCGTCGAGCTCGCCGACTGGGACTTCCACCTGGCGCTCGCGCGCTACAAGATCGCGGTCATCGCCGCCGGCATCGCCCACCGACGTGCGGCGGGGGGCTCGACCGACCCGGGCACGGCGCTCGCACACACGGCCGTGCGGCCGTTCCTCGAGGCAGCGCTCGCACCGCCGGGGTGAGCCCCGACGGCACGGGCGGCCAGAGATGTCTCAGGGGGCCGCGACCATCGTCCGCTCCTCGCCCATCACGGCGATCCGGCGACCCTTCATCTTCCCGACGTGGGCGACGGCGGCCTTCCACTCCGGGCTGGCGAGCGCGGCGTCCAGGGCGGCGCGGTCGTCGAAGCTCAGGATGGAGACCCCGTCCCAGCCGCGCGAGCGCTCCTCGAACGCGTCGAGGACCTCCGTGTGCTGCCAGCGCCGCAGCCCCGGCAGGCCGTACGTGACCTCGGCGTGCTCGCCGCGCCACCACTCGATGAACTGGTCGTGGGTCCAGTCGTCGGGCCGGGCTGCCATCAGGACGAGGTTGTACATGCGTTCTCCTATCGGGGGTCGGGGCCCACGAGGCGCAGGCAGGCGCCGCTCATGAACCGCGAGATGTCGGCGAGGCTCTGACGTCCGCCGGGTCGGTACCAGCGCCAGACGCTGATGATGAGGGCGAGCAGGGCCTGCCCGGTCTGTCGTGCGTCGCGCGGGGCGAAGGCGCCCGAGTCCATCCCCTGCTGGACGAGAGCCGTCCACTCGTCCTCGATGGCACGCACGAGCGTGCGGGCCCGCTGCCGCTCGACCTCCTCGCGCTCGGAGACCCGCGCGGTGGTGAGGAGGTCCATGTGTGACAGGAGGATCCGGGCGGACAGGGCCTCGCGCTCGGTGAGTCCGTAGGCGCTCTCGATCGCGGCCTCGAGACGGGCCACGTCGTCCTCCACGGCGGAGGTGGCCGCCTTGAACTGCTCCAGCGACCGCTCGAGCTCGAGGCTCATGATGGTGAGCAGGCAGTGCGCCTTGGACTCGAAGTAGTGGTAGAGCGCGGTCTGGCCGATGCCGACCTGGTCGGCGATCGAGGCCCACTTGGTGAACTCGAACCCGTCGTGCCCGAAGCGTTCGATCGACGCCTCGAGGATGACGCCGCGCTTCGAGCGCGGTCCCTCCTTGCGTGCGGTGGGGGTTCGTGTGCTCATCCGCGCTGCCTTCCTCGCCGGTCCTGGGATCCCGTCACAGTATCTGAAGTGAGTTAGGTTTATCCGTCGCCCCGCGGGATCCCTACGCCTCGCGCAGCTGCAGGCTCAGGCGGACGGCCAGGGAGACGGCCTCGGGCCGGTTCAGCTTCCCGACGCGGTTCTGCGGGAGGTCGTCGACGACGTGCACGAACTCCGGCCACTTGGCCTTCGGGAACCCGCTCGCCTCGAGTGCCTCCTGCACCGTGACGAGGTCGAGCTGCGACGTCGTGACGACGAGCGCGGCCACCCGTTCCCCCAGCATCTCGTCGGGCACCGGGACCACGCACACCTGCGCGACCTGCGGCAGGGCCGCCAGGGCGGACTCCACCTCGTTGATATCGATGTTGCGGCCACCGCGGATGATGATCTGCTTCTCCCGACCCAGGATGGAGAGGGATCCGTCGTCGTGGAGCCGCGCGAGGTCGCCCGTCACGAGGTAGCCGTCCGGCGTCAGCTCGCGGGCCTGCGGCCTGCCGCTGCGGGCGTACCCGAGGAACAGCGACGGCCCGCTCACCTGCACCCGACCCTCGACGCCGATGGGGACGGAGCGCCCCGCCTCGTCCACCACGCGCACGTCCGTTCCCGGAAAGGGACGGCCGTCGCGATCGAGGCGGGTCGTCGCATCGTCGGAGGGCGCGGCGGTGGTGTGCCCCAGGCACTCGGACATGCCGAAGACGCGCAGGAAGCGGGTCCCGAGGGCCCGCTCGGCCCGCTCCAGGGCGTCGGCGTTCATCGGCCCGCCACCGACCGTCATGGCCTTCAGCGACGACAAGCGACCGGTCGAGCCCGGCACGAGGGAGAGCTGCAGGGCCATCGTCGGCACGAGCATGGTCCAGGCGACGGCGTTGTGCTCCATGACGTCGAGCGCGTCCGCGGGACGCCACCTCTCCAAGCACACCTGCGGCCCACCCAGCATCGCCGGGAGGTAGAGGCCGAAGCAGAACGCGGCGACCGAGGAGAGCGGCACGAGAGCCGCCACCGGGTCACCCGGCTGCAGCCCGACCGCCTCGATGGTCGAACGGCCCGCGTAACGGATCGCCTCCTCCGACTGCACGACGCACTTGGGCCGGCCGGTGGACCCCGAGGTCATCGCGATCGCGACGCCACCGTCCCACCGTTCGACGCCCCGGGTCGGTCCGGGCCGCGCGTGCAGCGCCCACCCGTCCAGCACCCGGGCTCCCGCCGACAGGTCCGCGACGTCGACGCCCCACGCGGCCGCTGTCCCGTCCGACGCCACGACGGCGTCGGGGACGATGTCCTCGAGGGCGAGCTCGTACTCCCCGGCGGTGGCGTGGCTGCTCATCACCGTGACGAGACCGCCCCGCAGGCCGACGGCCACGGAGGCGGCGAGCGTGCGCCACGTGTTGTCCGCCTGGAGGAGCACCGTGGGCGCGCCGTCCGAGGCCGCTGCCAGGGAGTCGGCGAGCTCGTGGGCCGCGGCGAGGACCTCGCCCAGCGTGTGGGCCCCCGAGCCGTCGACGACCGCGACCGCGTCCGGGGTGACCTGTGCACGCTCGACCAGCGTTGCCGCCAGCTGCTTCATCGCCGTTTCCTCCTGAGGTGAAGTTCGTTCATGCCGGCCCGGCGCTCCGCCCGGCCTGCGGGTCGTGGGGCACGACGACCGCCCGGCCGTCGATCCGGCCCGAGCGCAGGTCGTCGAAGGCCTGGCCGACGCGTTCGAGCGGGTAGGTGCGGGTGCTCGACGAGATCGTCCCCGCCTCGGCGAGGCCGACCACCGCCTCCAGGTCGGCGCGGTGACCCCAGAACGGGGCCGTGAAGGACCACCCGTTCGGCAGCGTGCGTCCCTTGGCCGCCTCGAGCGAGCCACCCCCGCTTCCCACGACCACCACCCGTCCCCCCGGAGCCAGGACGGCCGGGACCGCCGAGGTCGTCGAGGGCGCTCCGACGAAGTCGATCACGAGGTCGACGCCCGGCCCGCGGCCGAGGCCGGCCAGCCGTTCGGCGCCGGCAGCCACGGAGTCGGCGACCGCATGCGCGCCGAGACGCAGGGCCAGGTCACGGGCGGCGGGCCGGGTGTCCACGGCCACGACCAGCGCGACGCTCTGCGCGCGGAGCATCTGCAGGGCCAGGTGGCCCAGGCCCCCGACGCCGATGAGCAGCACGGTCCCGCCCTCCGCGAGCCGCAGGTGGCGGTCCACCGCGTGGAACGCGGTGAGCCCTGCATCGGTCAGGGGAGCGGCCTCGATGGCGGGCAGCGAGGGGCTGTCGACGAGGAAACGCTCCTCGGGCACCAGGACGTACTCGGCCAGCCCCCCGTCGAGGCCGAGACCGCAACCCACCGGCCCGCCGGGCAGGCGCAGGCAGTAGCTCTCCCGGCCGCGTACGCAGTTGCGGCAATCGCCGCAGCCCCACACGCCGTGCACCACCACCCGGTCACCCAACCGTCTCGGGTCGACCCCGTCGCCGACGGCCGCCACGGTCCCGGCGACCTCGTGCCCGAGCGTGAAGGGCGGCTCGTAGGGCAGCTGTCCCGGCAGGGCGTCCATGACGTGGAGGTCGGACTGGCACAACCCGGCCGCGTCCACCCGGAGGAGGACCTGGGAGCCGGTCGGCACCGGACGGTCGACCTCGACGAGCTCCGGCGGTGAACCCCAGGAGGTCAGGCGAGCCGCGCGCATGCGGTCGGGAAGCTCGGGCGGGTTCATCGGGCGGTCCACCCGCCGTCCACGACCAGGGTCTGGCCGGTCACGTAGGAGGAGGCGTCCGAGGCAAGGAAGAGCAACGCACCGTCGACCTCGCCGTCGGCGCCGCCCCGGCCCAGCATGGTGTTGCGTCGCACCCAGGCGGCCGACTTGTCGTTGGTGAAGAGACCGTCGGTCATCTCGGTGTCGAACCAGCCGGGCACCAGCGTGTTCACCCGGACACCCCTGCGACCCCACTGACCCGCCAGCTCGCGGGACAACCCGGTCAGTCCGGCCTTCGAGGCCGCGTAGCTGGCACCCCCCACCGGAGCCGTCGACACGAGGCCCACCACGGAGCCCACGTTCACCACGGACAGCGTCGCGCCCTCGGCGAGCGCATCGACCGTGGCGACCGCGAGGTGGAACCCCGCGGTGAGGTTCAGACCCATCACGGAGTCGAAGATCTCAGGAGTGTCGTCGGTGGCGTCGGGCGGGCCCGGGCGCCCCGCGTTGTTGACCAGGACGTCGATCCGTCCCGATCCCCCGACGACGTGGGAGACCAGCGCCGCACGGTCGGCGGCGTCGGTCACGTCGCAGGCCACCGGCACGATCCCGGGCACCTCGGCCGCGAGGGCCTCCAGCCGCTCGAGGCGCCGCGCCGCGGCGTACACCGTGGCTCCCGCCTCGGCGAGCGTCCGCGCGAAGCCCGCGCCCAGCCCGGACGACGCCCCGGTGACGACGGCAGCCCGTCCCGTGAGGTCGAAGAGATCCCGCGCGACGCCCATCAGTAGACCGCCGTCCGGCCGCCGTCGACCGGGATCAGCGCGCCGGTCGTGTAGCCGGCGGTGTCGGACGCCAGGTGCACGACCATCCCCGCCAGCTCTTCCGGCCGACCCAGTCGACCGGCGGGCAGCCGCCCGGTGACCAGGCCGAGGAACTCCTCGTCCCACTCCTCGCTCATGTCCGTGGCGAAAGCGCCCGGCATGAGGCAGTTGACCCGGACGGTGGGGGCGTACTCCTGCGCGAACGCGCGGGTCAGGGCGTTCAGACCGTTCTTCGCCGCGGCGTACATGGCCTCCGCCGGGCTGGGGCGCTCCGCACCGATGCTGGAGATGTTGATGATGGAGCCACCCCCGGCCCGGACCATCCGGTCACCCGCCACGGCCATCAGCCGGAACGGGCCCTTCACGTTGACCTGCTGCGTCTTCTCCCACAGCGGCTCCGAGACCTCGAGGAGACTCGGCGCCAGGGGTGCGATCCCGGCGTTGTTGACCAGCACGTCGAGCCGGCCGAGCTCGGCGACGACACGGTCGACCGCCGGCTCGATGGCGTCCCAGTCCCCCACGTGCAGCTGGAGGGGACGGACGGTCGCACCGGTGTCGGCAGCGATCCGGGCGGCGGCCGCCTCGCACGCGTCGAGCTTGCGGCTCGACACCACGATCGTGGCGCCCTCGCGCCCCAACGCCGTCGCGATGGCGTACCCCAGGCCCCGGGTCGCGCCGGTCACCATCGCGACCTTGCCGTCGAGGACCCCGCTCATGCGTCGCTCCCCTCGGTCCTGTAGCCGGCGAGCTCGAGGCGCGCCATCGTGCGCAGGTGGACCTCGGTCGGGCCGTCGGCGATCTGGAGCGCCCGGGTGATCGCGTAGAGCCGGCTCAGGACGGTGTCGTCACTGACCCCCGCGGCCCCGTGGACCTGCACGGCCCGGTCCACCACCTGGTGGGCCACCTCCATGGCCGCGACCTTGATGGCCGCGACCTCGGAGCGGGCGGCCGCGTTGCCCTGGGTGTCCATCAGCCAGGCGGCCTTGAAGGTGAGCAGCCGGATCTGGTCGATCTCCATGCGGCTGCGTGCGATCCACTCCCGCACGACCCCGCGTCGCGCCAGGGGGTCGCCGAACGCGATCCGTGACGTGGCCCGCTCGCACATCAGCTGCAGCGCCCGCTCGGCCATGCCGATGGCCCGCATCGCGTAGTGCATGCGCCCGGGCCCCAGGCGGCCCTGCGCGATCGCGAACCCGTCGCCCTCCTCGCCGAGCATGTTGGACGCGGGCACGCGGACGTCCGTGAACTGGACCTCGCCGTGTCCGAGGCGGTCGCGGTAGCCGAACATCGGCAGATCGCGCACGACCTCGATCCCGGGGGCATCAGCCGGGACGAGGATCATGCTCTGCTGGCGGTACGTGGGGCCGTCAGGGTCCGACTTGCCCATGAAGATCACGAGGCGGCAGTCCGGGTCGAGGATCCCGGAGGTGTACCACTTGCGGCCGTTGAGGACGTACTCGTCCCCGTCGCGCCGGATCGTGGAGGTGATGTTGCGCGCGTCGGAGCTCGCGACGTCCGGCTCGGTCATCGCGAACGCGGAGCGGATCTCGCAGCGCAGCAGGGGATCGAGCCACTGTTCCTGCTGCTCCGGCGTGCCGTAGAGCGACAGGATCTCCATGTTGCCCGTGTCGGGCGCGGAGCAGTTCGCTGCCTCGTTGCCGATCATCGAGCGACCCAGCTCCTCGGCGAGGGGGGCGTACTCCAGGTTGGTCAGCCCCGCACCGCGGCCGCCGTGGGTCATGAAGAGGTTCCACACGCCCCGCTCGCGCGCTGTGACCTGCAGGTCGCGCATGACCTGAGGCTGCTCGTGGGGGTTGCTCGCACCGGAGATCTGCGCGTCGTACACGGCCTCGGCGGGGAGCACGTGCTCGTCCATGAACGAGCGCACGGTCCCGAGCAGCGCCGTCGTGCGGGAGCTGTGATCGAAGTCCACTTCTCAACCTTCCTGGTTTGGTCCGACTCGGTGCGCAGCTCAGAGGAGGCGCTCGAGCCCTGTCTCGATCAGTCGCGAGATCGTGGCCGGCAGCTGCTCCTGGGCGGGATCGTGGTGCCGACCCTCGCGGTGGCGGCGGAGGTTGTGGCCCATGATCGCGGCCATCTTGAACCGGCCCAGCGCGTTGAACCACTGCTGGTCCGGCAGCTCCCTGCCGCCCGCGGCGAGCGTGAGCAGCTCCTCCTCCGTGGGGAGGCCGGCGACCTCTCGGCCGACGCCCGGGAAGTTCGAGCCGTCGGCGAAGACGAGGAACCAACCGAGCTCCACGCGCGGGTCCCCGAGGTTCCAGATCTCCCAGTCGATGAGCGCCACCGGGTACTCGCCCTGGCTGAGCATGTTGCCGAGGCGGTAGTCGCCGTGCACGAGCACCGAGGCGACCGCGGTCGGCACCGAGGCAGCCAGCCGGTCGCGCAGCCGGGCGCCGTCGGGGACCAGCTCGGCAGGGACCGCATCCATCGTGCGGGACCACCGGTCCAGCTCCTCGGCGGGCGTGAGGGGCGCGCCCTCGGCCGGGACCTCCGAGACCGGGACCTCGTGCAGCGCGGGC
Source organism: Nocardioides imazamoxiresistens (assembly GCF_032378595.1). Lineage (NCBI taxonomy): Bacteria > Bacillati > Actinomycetota > Actinomycetes > Propionibacteriales > Nocardioidaceae > Nocardioides > Nocardioides imazamoxiresistens. The sequence goes on along the minus strand of NZ_JAVYII010000004.1, from coordinate 7,883 downwards.
AACATGCGGGCGGCGTGCGCCATGCGGATCGCCGCGAGCTCCGCCGGGACGGCCGGGTCGTCCAGCACCGGCTCGAGGGACTCACCGGCGACCAGGTCCATCGCGAACCACGCCGGTCCCGAGTCGTCGACCGCGCGCACCTCGGGCACGAGCACCGCCGTCGGCGCCAGCGCCTGCAGGATGCGGGCCTGACGCAGCATGTCGTGACGCCCGACGGCACGCTGGCCCGGAGGGACGGCCTTGACCACGAGCGGCCCGTCGGAGGTGTCGACCCGGTAGGTGAGGCCGGAGTGTCCGCCGGGCAGCACCTCGAGCGCGCCCACCTCCAGCCCCGAGTTCTCGGCGCAGAGGACCTGCGCGACCCGGGGCCCGAGCAGTGCCGCGTGCTCGCTCGCGGTTCTGCTCATGATCCGCTCCTCGAGGGCTCGCGCGGAAGGCCGAGCACCCGCTCGGCGAGGATGTTGCGCTGGATCTCGTCCGTGCCGCCGGCGATGCGGTAGCCGGGTGCCCCGAGGACGTGCTCGAGCCAGGCGTACTCGCCCCAGCGGCCCGAGTCGACCGTCAGGTCGCCTCCCAGCAGCATCCGCGCCACCTCCGAGGTGCGCGCCATGGTGTCGGTCGCCAGCAGCTTTCCGACGGAGGCCTCGGCCCCCGGGTCCTGACCCGCGACGACGGCCGCGGCGACCCTGATACCGGTCAGACGCTGGACGTACGCCCGCGTCACGAGGTCCGCGACACGGTCACGCTCGTAGGCGTCCAGCGGACGTGCGCGGTGGCGCGCCAGCTCGACTGCACGGTCGGCGTTGTCCAGGCCGAGACCACCCGAGTCGAGCCGCTCGGCCGCCAGCACCGTCAGCGCCACCTTCCAGCCCAGGTTCTCCGGCCCCAGACGCTGCTCGTCACCGACGACGACGCCGTCGAGGTAGACCTCGTTGAAGGAGGCGCCGCCGGTCATCTGCCGGATCGGGCGCACGGTGACGCCCGGGGCGTCCATCGGCACGAGGAAGACTGTGAGTCCGGCGTGCTTCGTCGACGTCGGGTCGGTCCGGCACACCGCCACCCCGACGTCGGCGACGGACGCGCCGGAGGTCCACACCTTGTGCCCGTCGATGCGCCACGAGTTACCGTCACGGGTGGCGCGGGTGCGCACCGCCGCCAGGTCCGAACCGGCCTCGGTCTCGGAGAACAGCTGACAGGCGATGACGTCGGTGCGCAGCATCGCGCGGAGGTACCGGTCACGCTGCTCGGGCGTGCCCCACTGCAGCACCGTGGGGGCGACGAGCTGTTGGGTCACCGGGAACATCTCGGTGCGCCGGGGCACGTCGAACTGCTCCTCGAGGTTGCGGAAGGCGATGGCGTACGAGGCCGGCAGGTCACGGCCGCCGTGGGCCTCGGACCACGTGAGCGGTCCCCAGCCGGCATCGAAGCGGGCGCGCTCGTACGCGCGGATCCTCTCGGTCTCCTCGCGTTCCTGCTCGAGGGTCCAGTTCTCGAAGACGGCGACGGAGTCGCTGCCCTCGCCCCAAGGCCTCTCCGTACGCGGCGAGGCGACGGAGGCCAGCCAGGCGCGAGCCTCGGCGACGAAGGTGTCGAAGTCGGGAAGGTCGGGCACGGGTTCCTCTCCGCGGCGCTCAGACGCCGAGCACGGTGCACGCGCTGATGCCGGGCGCGCCGTAGACGTGGGTGAAGCCGAGGCGCGGGGCGCCACGGACCTGCCGATCCCCGGCCTCGCCGCGCAGCTGGGTGACGATCTCGTGCACCTGGCGGAGGCCGGAGGCCCCGATGGGCTCCCCGTTGGCGATGCAGCCGCCGTCGGTGTTGACGGGCAGGGCGCCGCCGATCTCGGTACGGCCCTCGGCGATCCACTTCTCCTGCTCGCCGTGCTCGCAGAAGCCGCACTCGGCGAGGTGCATGACCTCCGCCCCGCTCTCGGTGTCCTGGAGCTGGGCGACGTCGATGTCGGACGGCGCCACCCCGGCGAGCTCGAAGACCGCGCGTGCCGCGTCGGTGCTCACGCTCGTCGGGTCGCCCGAGCCCTGGACCGCGGGGGCGAACACCTCGAAGGAACCGAACCCGCGGGTGCGGGAGGCCGCGGCGAGGACGCGGACCGGTCGCCCGCCCAGACGGCGCACGGCTGCCTCGCTGGCGAGCACGATCGCAGCGCCACCCTCGCCAGGGGAGCAGAACATGTAGCGCGTGAGCGGGTCGTTGACCATGTCGGCGGTCGCGATGACCTCCTCGGCCATCGCCTCGCGTCGCCATGCGTTGGGATTGAGCGCGCCGTTGCGGTAGGCCTTGGCGGCCACCTTCGCGAGTGTCGGCGCCGTGATCCCGTAGCGCTCCATGTACCGCGCGATCTTGATCGCGAAGAACTGCGTCGTCACCATGAGGCCGGCCTCGCCGTAACCGGCCGGCAGTCCCCAGTCCTCCGGCCGCGGATCGAACGCACCCCGGGGGTGCTTGTCGAAACCGACCGCCACCGCGATGTCGGCGCGCCCGGACTCGATCGCGTCGATGGCCGAGACGAGCGCGCTGCCACCGGTGGCGCACCCGTTCTTGACGTTGGTGAACTGGATGCCGGTCAGGCCGAGGTCGCCGACGAGAGTGTCGGCCAGGCCGGAGCCGTCGCTCCCCCCGAAGGCGACCTGCACGTCCGGCCACGAGACGCCGGCGTCGGCGACCGCGGCACGTACGGCCTCGAGCGCCATCTGCCGGCCGGTCACGCCGGGTTGCCGCCCGAACCGCGAGAGGCCGGCGCCGATGATCGAGACCCCGCTCACGACCTCACCCCCGTCGTGACCTCGAGTGCGAAACGAGGCACGGGCGAGGTGGAGACGAGACGCACCTGCGCGCCGGTGAGGGCCGAGAAGGCCTCAGGACCGGGGTCGAGGATCCCCTGCACCTTGACCCCCTCGGGCAGCTCGACGTAGCCGACGGCGAAGGGAGTGAAGCCCTCCGCCGGCGCCACGTACGGCGGCGACTTGGGCGGGAACCGCTGCACGGTCCACCCCCAGACCCTCCCGCCCGCGGACAGGGGGAGATCGACCATGGCCGCCGCGCCGCAGCGCTGGCAGCCGACCGCCGCCGGGTAGGCGACGTTCGAGCACTCCGAGCAGCGACTGCCGGTCAAGGTCGGGGCCGGAGCCTGGGTGGTCGACATGGTTCTCCTCGCGAGCGGGGGGCTGGGGCGTCAGCGGTGACGGCGGGTCGCGGTCAGCGGCCCGTCCACTTGGGCTCGCGCTTGCCCAGGAAGGCCTGGACGCCCTCCTTCGCGTCCTCGGACTGCAGCGCGTTGCCGACGGCGAGGTGCTCCATGACCATCAGCGACCGCACGTCGGCGTCGAGCCCCTGGTTGATCGTCATCTTGGTCAGGCGCATCGTGAACGGGCTCTTGTCGATGATGGGCGCCACGAAGTCCTCGACGAGCTGGTCGAGCTGGTCGGCCGGGGAGGAGTCGTTGATGAGGTCGAAGTCCTTGGCCTCCTGCCCCGACAGGAGCTTGCCCGTCAGCATCAGCTCCTTGGTCTTGCGCAGGCCGATCATGCGCGGGAGGCGGTAGATCGGGCCGGCGCCGCCGAAGAGGGCACGACGGATGTGGAAGTCGCCGATCTTGGCGTCGTCCGCTGCGACGGCGAAGTCGCACGAGATCATCAGCTCGAAGCCACCCGCGGTCACGTAGCCCTCGAGGACGGCGACCGACGGGGTGTTCATCTGGTAGAGGCGGTCGCAGACCTGCGCCGAGAGCACCGCCACCTCCATCGCCATGGTGTTGCCCACGTAGTTGGCGAGGAGCTCGTCGAGGTCGAACCCGGAGCAGAAGGTGTTGCCCTTGCCCCGGAGGACGAGGACGAGGAGCTCGGGGTCCTCGTCGACCTCCTTGATGATCTCGTCGAGGCGGTGGAGCAGCTCGACGGTCACCGCGTTCTTCTTGTGCGGCCTGTTGAGCCACACGCGGGCGATGGGTCCGTCCTTCTCGAGCAGGACGTGGTCGGTGTCGATCACAGCAGGCCTTCCTTCGTGGTGAACCGGATTCACTTCAGTATGTGCTGGCGCATTCCGGGGGTCAATACTTGAACTGAACTAAATTCAGGTTGCTACAGGGCCAGCAGCTCTGCCAGGCGAGACCGGTGGTCCCGCGCCCCGCCGAACTGCCCCTCGTCCCCGAGGGCTCGACGCAGGTAGAGGTGCGCCGGGTGCTCCCAGGTGAAGCCGATGCCGCCGTGCAGCTGGATCGCCTCGTGCGCCGTGGTCACGACGGCATCGGCGGCGACGACCGCAGCCACCTCGGCGGCCGGCGCCGCGGCCCGCGGATCGAGGTCGTAGGACGCGGCGGCGTACCGCACCGCCGAGCGACAGCGCTCGCGCGCCACGAGCACGTCGGCGAGCCGGTGCTTGATCGCCTGGAACGACCCCACCGGGCGACCGAACTGCTGCCGCGTGCCGACGTACTCCACGGTCATGTCGAGCAGCCGGTCCACCATGCCCGTGTGCTCCGCCGCGACCGCGAGAGCCGTGAGCGACGCGAGCTGCCCGAACGCGTCGGCGTGACCGCGATGGTCGACCAGGACGGTCGCCGGCGCCGCGGCGAGCCCGATGTCGACCAGCCGTCGGGTCGGGTCGACCTGCTGGACCGGGCGCACCTCGGCGCCACGGATGTCGACGGCCACGAGGACCGGGCCGTCCGGGCCGGCGGCCGATGCGACGACGTGGGTGGCGTGCTCACCGTGCAGGACCCGCGACAGGTCGCCATCCACGGTGCCGTCGCTCCCGAGCACGAGCCCACCGGGCGACTGCAGGCTCACCGTCAGCAGGGCCTCGCCCGTCAGCGCCGCCTCCAGCAGGCCGCCCGAGACGTCCGCCGGCGCGAGGACCAGCGCCCTCGTGCCCAGGACCGCGGACGAGAGGACCGGATCGACGACCAGCGCAGCCCCGGTCTCCTCGAGCACGACCACCAGCTCGCGGACACCGAAGCCGGCACCGCCCCGATCCTCGGGCACCGCGATGGCGACGAGGTCGAGCTCCGACGTCAGGAGACGCCACACCTCGGTCGGCCCGGCGCCCGACTCGGCGGCCGCCCGCACCTGCTCGGCGTCTGCGTGCTTGGTCAGCACCCCGCGCACCACCGCGCGCAGGTCCTCGTGCTCCGCCACCGGCGCGAGGACGGAGGGATCGGAGTCTGGCCAGAGAGGAGGAAGCGGGTCGGTGGAAGTCATGGACGCTCCTAAACTGAATTGAGATCGGTTCAGCGTAGGCCGCCCGTGGCGCGACGGCAATCCCTGCGAGGCTGGACGCAGTCGCGAACCTGAACTAGATTCAGTTCATGTTCGAAGCCAACCACCTCACGCGCTACTACGCGGCCGTGGACGCCGGGGACTTCTCGCTCGCCGCAGCGGCACTGGCCCCCGACGTCACCTTCGCCATCCACCTCCCCGCGGGCGCGAGCCGTGGGTCGACCAGCGGCGAGCTGATCGACTACCTGTCCGGGCGCGGCGACGTGGACCGCGCGCACCACCCCCTGCGGACCGGGGTGGACGGCGATCTCGAGTTCGTCTACGGCGAGGTCACCCAGGACGGCGCCACGACCGGGAGCTTCCTGGCGGCGGTCCGCGTGCGCGACGGTCTCATCGACCGCTACCAGGTGTCGTTCGACCCGGAGCTGTCCCTTCTCCAGGAGGCACCGTGACCACCGGCGCGACCCCGTTCCTGACCCGGTGGTTCGCCCACCTCGACTCCGACGAGCCCGATCGCGTGCTCGACCTGATCTCGGACGACTTCGCCATGTCGATCCTCTTCGCCTCCGCGCCCGGCGCGGCGGTGGAGTTCGTCGGCGACCGCGACGGTCTCGTCGCCTACCTGGCCCAGCGCGCGAGGAGCACGTTCGTGCACGTGATCCTGCAGGGCACGCAGGAGGCCGGCATCGAGCAGGTGCTCGGCAAGACCACCCTCGACGGTGCGTTCGCAGCCAGCTTCAACGCGACCGCCCAGGTGGTCGACGGCCGGCTGCGTCGGCTGCTGATCGCCCGCACGCCCGCCCTGACCTTCGACTGAGCCGCCCAGCCGTCCGACCCTGGAGGACCCCCAATGCCCGAAGCAGTCATCGTCTCCACAGCTCGTTCCGCCATCGGTCGCGCGCACAAGGGGTCCCTCAAGGACCTGCGCCCGGACGACCTCGCGGCCACCATCGTCCGGGCCGCGCTGGACAAGGTCCCGGAGCTCGATCCGACGGCGATCGATGACCACTACCTGGGGTGCGGCCTGCCCGGCGGCGAGTCCGGCCACAACATGGCGCGGATGGTGAACGTCCTCATGGGCCTCGACCCGGTGCCCGGTTCCACCGTGACGCGGTACTGCGCGTCCTCCGTGCAGTCGACCCGGATGGCGTTCCACGCCATCCGGGCGGGCGAGGGACACACGTTCATCGCCTCCGGCGTCGAGATGGTCTCGCGCGCCCCGCGCGGCACGAGCGACGACCCCAGCACGTGGAACCCCGCCTTCGACGAGGCGCGGGCGCGTACGCAGGAGCAGGTCTCCGCACCCGACTGGCAGGACCCCAGGGAGCGCGGCGAGCTGCCGGACGCCCTGATCGGCATGGGCCTGACCGCGGAGAACGTCGCCAAGTCCCGCGGCCTGAGCCGCCGCGAGCTGGACGAGTTCGCCGTGCGGTCGCAGAACCTGGCCGAGAAGGCGACGCTCAACGGCTTCTGGGCGCGTGAGATCACCCCCGTCACCACGCCGGACGGAAGCGTCGTGACGGCGGACGACGGCCCGCGGGCGGGAGTCACGATCGAGGGGCTCTCCGCGCTGCAGCCCGTCTTCCGACCCGACGGGGTGGTCACGGCCGGCAACTGCTGCGCCTTGAACGACGGCGCCGCGGCGGTGGTGATCATGTCCGACACGAGGGCCGCCGAGCTCGGGATCACCCCGCTCGCCCGCATCGTGGCCACCGGTGTCTCCGGGCTGTCCCCCGAGATCATGGGTCTCGGCCCGGTCGAGGCGACGCGGAACGCGCTCGCCCACGCCGGCATGAGCATCGGCGACATCGACCTGGTCGAGATCAACGAGGCGTTCGCGGCGCAGGTCGTCCCCTCCTACCAGGACCTGGGCATCGACATCGACCGCCTCAACGTCAACGGCGGCGCCATCGCCGTCGGTCACCCGTTCGGCATGACGGGCGCCCGCCTGCAGAACACGATGCTGAACAGCCTCGAGCAGCACGACCGGACCACCGGCCTGATCACGATGTGCGTCGGCGGCGGCCAGGGGATGGCGCTCGTCCTCGAGCGGCTGTCCTGACCACCACGCCCCCGGCGACCGAGCCGCGCACCTCGCCGGTGCCCGGCCGGTTCGCCGGGCGCGTCGCGATCGTGACGGGCGGGGGCTCCGGCATCGGCGCGGCCACCGTGCGGCGGCTGCACGCCGACAGGGCCGACCACGTGGTGGTCGCGGACCTCGACCTCCAGGCGGCAGGAGGGGTCGCCGCCCCGCTGCCGCGCGGCCGCGCACCGGGTCGACGTCGCGGACCCCGGCTCGATCGCCGACCTCCTCGCCACGGCTCGCGAGCACCACGGGCGCGTGGACCTCGTCGTGCACGCGGTCGGCGTCGACGACCCCGAGGCCAAGGCCCACCTGAGGCGGGCGTGGGGCTCCGATCAGCCGCTCGACGTGTTCCGGCTCGTCACCGACGCCACCTGGCGGCGCATCGTCTCGGTGAACCTCGACGGGACCTTCCACGTCCTGCGGGCGGCGATCGACGTGCTGTACGCGCAGGGCGGCGGCGCCGTCGTCGTGTCCTCGTCCGCCGCGTTCGACGCTCCGATGGCCGCACGCGTGTCCGAGGAGGCCAGGGCGGCGAACCGCGCGGCCGCTCCACGCCCCCCCCCCCC